>CALMPK010000244.1 GCA_937873575.1 uncultured Hyphomicrobiaceae bacterium | reverse complement strand
GCGGCCGCGCCGCCCGGGCCGGGGCGGGGACGATCATCCGCGGCGGCGTCGCCAACGGCGCGCTCGACGCGATCGATCCCGACGGCTGGCTCGGCGGTGCGCAGATCGGCTACAACGCACAGTTCGGCGCATTCGTTCTCGGTGCGGAAGCCGACCTCATCGGCGGAGACGTATCGGGCGGCTCGGGCGGCGCGATCGGCGCCGGCATTCCTGCTGCTTCGAAGAGCGAGCTCAACTGGCTCTCGACGGGGCGTGCTCGCGCCGGCCTCTCGGCCGCCCGCGTGATGTTCTCCGTCACGGCGGGCGTCGCCTGGGCCGACATGGATTTCGCACTGGCTGCCGCCGATGGAACGTTCGCCGCGGGCAGCAACACGCTGGTCGGTTATGCGCTTGGCGGCGGTGTCGAGTGGGCGCTTTCGCCGAACTGGTCGGTTAAGGCGGAGTATCTCTACATCGACCTCGAGAATTCGCGGATCGCGGGCTGCGACGGTGGCGGTGGGCTGGAGGCCGCCGATTTCGACAACGCCTTCCACACGATGCGCGTCGGTCTCAACTACCGCTTCTGACGTACTTTCATCCGCACGTTAGCGCCGCCCGGGTTTGCCTTGACCGCAAGCCCGGGCGGTTCGCGTTCAACACGATCGTGCAAGGCCGCTGCACGCGGAACATCTCTCGCCTATTCTAGGGCCGCGACCGCCGCTGGTGATACGGCCGCTGGAGACGTGGGGCCTGAGACGTGGGGCCTGAGACGTGGGGCCTGAGGGGTGGGGCTGGAGACGGGGGAATGGGGGACATGGATGGCGCGATGCTCGCGTGGCTCGGCGCATTCCTCGCCGCATATTTCGTGGCGATCTATCTGATCCATGGTCGCGTGCGCGCCGTGCAGGCAGGGCGCGAGCACGATCTCGACGAATATTTCGTCTCCGGTCGCGACCTCGATCTCAAGACCGCGATCGCGACCCTCGGCGCCACCGAGATCGGTCTCATCACCATCGCCTACAACGCGCAGAAGGGGTTCAACGAGGGCTTCTCTGCGTTCCACATCGGCATCGCCGGATTGATCGGTTGCGCGTTCGTCGGCATCACCGGATTCGTGGTCGGTCCGATCCGCAGGACCGGCGTTCTGACACTCCCGGAGTTCTATGGCCTTCGCTTCGGCGGCGACGTTCGCATTCTCGGTGCGGCGGTGATGGCGCTCGGCGGCATTCTCAACATGGGGCTGTTCGTCAAGGTCGCAGCGCTGTTCATCATCGCGCTGCTCGGCGTCGAGTCGAGCCCCGCTCTCGTCGTTCCGCTGATGGTGGTTCTCGTCGCGGTCGCGGTGGTCTACACCGCTTTCGGCGGCATGCGCAGCGTGGTTGCAACGGACGTGTTTCAGTTCGTGCTGTTGACGTTCGGCGTCGCCGTCGCCATCGCCGCGATGTTCGGTGTCGTCGGCCCCGCCGAGGTGGTCGAGGCGGTCTCGCGCCAGAAGGGCCCCGGTGGGTTCGATCCTGTCGTCAACGAGAGCTTCGGCGTCGTCTACATGATGTGGATGGTGCTCGTCGCGGGCGTGGTGTCCTCGGCCATCTGGCCGACGGCGCTGACGCGCGCGCTGCTGATCAAAGAGGAGCGCGACGTCCGCCGCACCTATCTGATCGCGTCGGTGATCTTCATGGGCCGCATGGTGCTGCCCGCCGTGCTCGGCGTGATCGCCATCGCCTATTTCGCGAATGCGGGTGACGCTGCACGAACGGCTTTGGCGGCGCACGGAAGCGACAGCGACCTCGTCGCGACACCGGTCATGCTCGGCCTTGCGTTGCCCGGATGGCTCGTCGCGTTTCTCGCAGTGGCGATGTTCGCGTCGTTCATGTCGACGCAGGACAGCTATCTCTTCTGCTGGTCCTCGATCATCGCGCGCGACATCGCCGGTCCGCTCCTGCGGCGCACTGACGACGCCGCGTTTCAGAAGCGCGTGACGCAGATCGGGATCGCCGCCATCGCGCTCTACGAAATCTATTGGGGCCTCGTCTACGGCGGTGGCGAAGACGTTTGGGATTATCTCGCCGTATCAGGCTCGATCTACTTCTGCTCCGGCATCGTGCTGCTTGCAGGAGGGCTCTATTGGCGCCGCGCGACCCGGCGCGGGGCCCTGGCCGCGCTCGCGCTCGGTTTCACCGCTGTCGCCGCCCTCGGTCCTGTGAAGAGCGCGCTCGGGCTCGATGGGATCTCGTCACCGGTGATCGGCTTCGCGGCCATCGGCCTGTCGGTACTCGGCTTCGTGATCGGCTCTTTGAGCGAACCCGCGCCCGATCTCGATGAGCAGGGCCGGATGCGCGTCAGCTCCGCCGATTGACGACGAAGCGCGCTGCCTCCTGCAACACGCGGGCACTCTCGCCGAACGGAGCGAGCAGAGCCACTGCCTCAGCCTCGAGCTCGGCGAGCTTGGTGCGTGCGGCGGCGACACCCATCAGCGAAACCAGTGTCGCCTTGCCGGCGGCGGCATCCTTGGCGACGGCCTTACCCGTCTCTTCGGCGCTTCCCTCAACGTCGAGCAGGTCGTCGGCGATCTGGAAGGCGTAACCGAGCAGATCGCCGAAGTGCGCGAGCCGGTCGCGCGTGTCGCTGTCGGCGCGTGCGAGGATCGCGCCTGCCGTGGTGGCGAAGCGGATCAGCGCGCCGGTCTTCATCGCCTGCAGGCGGCGGATGTGATCGGCGGTGGCAGTGGTCGCGTCGGGAAGGCGCTCGGCTTCGAGGTCGTAGGCCTGGCCGCCGACCATGCCAACGGCACCAGAGGCGCGGGCGAGGTGAAGGGCGAGTTCGGCGCGCACACCGGCGTCATGGTGCATGGAAGGCTCGGCGACGATCTCGAACGCGAGGGTCAGCAAGGCATCGCCGGCGAGGATCGCGGTCCATTCGTCGAACGCGCACCAGACGGTCGGGCGGCCGCGGCGCAACCGGTCGTTGTCCATGGATGGCAGGTCGTCGTGTGCGAGGGAGTAGCAATGCACGCATTCCAGCGCGGCGGCGGCATCCACGGCGCCGGAATGCGGCAGGCCGAGCATGCGGCTGCTTTCCAGCACGAGGAACGGGCGGAACCGCTTGCCGCCGCCGAGAACGGCGTGACGCATGGCGGCGGCGAGGCGCGGGGATGTCTTGTCCGGACCGGCGAGCGTGTCGAGAAAATGCGACAGCCTCGTCTCGACGAGTGCGGCATCTGCTTCCAGTCTTTGCGTGAAGTCCATCGATGCCCTAGTTAGCTGGATGAGAATAAACCGCGCCGATGCAACACGGACGCCGCCGCAGGGGCGGGTAGATGCCCGGGCGGTATAGCATCGGCACGGTTCGCGCATCACCGGCTTTTCAGTCCGAGCTTTGCCGCGCAGCCGCGATGCAGGGCCGCAGGTTGCCTGAGACGGCACGATGGGCGGGGAAGTAGAACTGACCCGGGGTTCGTTGGAGATCGATTTGGCCGCAGTCGCTCACGAAACTCCGAACTCTGGTTCCGAACCGCAAGAGCGTTCGGCCATGCGCTGCTCGGCGGCGTCGCGCGCAATCATCGCACGATTGAACGCGGTGCTTCTGGCACAGGCGCACGGGCGCAAGAAGAAAGCGCCACCCGCTGGCCCGGTTGCGGCGGGTGTTGTGCCGGCCGAAAGCGTGCCCCCGCCGGACGTCGGCATTACGCCGGCTGGAGTGGCCAGCGCTGCGAAGACCGGAGTCGCCACGACCGCGGCGCATCTGCCGGCAGCGCTGACGGGAAAGCCGGACGCAGCCCCACCGGCAGCTCCGCCAATCCCCGCTTCGCCGCCTGCTGCGCCTCCGCCGGAAGCGCAACCACCGGTCGCGCCGGCGGCCCCGCGGGCGGCCACGCCTCCGCCCCCACCACCCGCGGGTCGGGTGCAGGTTGCCGCGCCCGCCCCGGTCCCGCGATCCGCCGACGAAGCCTTGTCTTCCGCCAGCCAAGCCCCCGCTTCATCTGGCGCGGAGGAAGCCCGACGCACGCGCGGCTTTTTCCATCAGCTACCGGAGCCGGACGAGACAGCGAAATCGTCGCCATTCGCCCATCGGCCGGGTGAAAAGGCCGTCCGCTTCAATGCCGCTGCCGCTGCCGCGCCGACGCTGGACGATGCAGATGCGCTGCGGGAGCCGCGCCAGCGCGCTTCAGAGGCGGAACCCGTTCAGGCCCCGGCGCCGACCGTGCGGACCAGGGAACGCCTGTGGAGATGGATCAGGCTTGCGGTTCGTTACGCGGCGATTGCGGTAGCGCTCTGGTTCGCCATCACGGTCGCGGCGATCGCGCTGTTCCGCTTCGTCGATCCGCCGGGCTCCATGTTGATGTTGCTCCAGCGCGTCGGCGGGACCCCGATCACGCACCGCTGGACGCCCATCGAGCGGATATCACCCAATCTGGTTCGCGCCGTCGTCGTCTCGGAAGATGGGCGGTTCTGCAGCCACTGGGGTATCGATCCGGAGGAGATCCTGGCCGCCATCCAGCGTGCCCGCGACGGCGTTCCGCGCGGCGCTTCGACGATCACCATGCAGGTGGCCAAGAACATGTTCCTGTGGCCATCGAAGAGCTACGTGCGCAAGGCGCTCGAGGTGCCGGCGACACTCGCGCTCGAGGTGCTCTGGCCGAAGCGGCGCATCCTCGAGGTCTATCTCAACATCGCGGAGTGGGGCCCGGGCGTGTTCGGCGCAGAAGCGGCGTCGCAGCATCATTTCCGCAAGTCGCCGGACAAGCTGTCGCGGCGCGAGGCGGCATTGCTCGCGGTTTCCCTGCCGGCGCCGTTGCAGCGGGTGGCGGGACGTCCGGGCGCGTTGACGGCGCGTCTCGGCCGGCTGATCGAAAGCCGCATGTCCAATAGTCCGAACGCCGGTTCCTGCGCGCTGCGCTGAGCTGTTCCTGGCTGGCCGCGCGAACGGGAGTGCCATCGATACCGATGGTTTCCCTGATGCGATCCATCGGGGGCGCGCTGCGCTAACGTCTCTACCGTGGCACATGAAGCAAAGCGGCCGACGCAGGGCGCCGGCCGCTCGAATTGTCAGCCGAGGATGGGAAGCGATCAGCTTCCCGCGCGCTTCCCGCCGGCTGCCAGAATGTCGGCGATCAACGCGCCGTCGTGGATGCGCAATCCATGATCGCCCGGTGAGATGATGCGCTCGGCGCGGCCGGCGAGGGCCGGGACGGCGTTCATGTCCTGGCTCCAGCCGGGCGCGATGCTGTCACCAGCTCCGGGTGTCGGCTCGGTCGCGCGCACGATGCTGACGTAGCGTGCGGCCGGGTGCGGCTGACGGTTGAGCCAGCCGAGCAGCGAATTGGGACGCTCGCGCCAGAGCTCGCGGTAGAGGACTTGCGAGCGGTTCACCGTACCGGCGCCGAAGAACGGCGCGACCCAGCCAAGCGGCGATTCGGAGATCGCCGAGCCGACTTCGGCCGCGGCGGTGCCGAGATGCGGGGTTGCGATGGTCACCAGAGTATCGATCTTGACGTTGCGATCGACCACAGCGGCGTAGCGCGCGACGATGCCGCCGGCCGAGTGGGCGACGACGGCGATGCGCTCGCCCGGATGCTGCGCGGCGACGTAGGCGAGGTTGCTCGCGAGAAAAGCCGCCTGGACCGGGATCGGCGCCTCGGTCGGCAGGTCGATGGTATAGAGGCGGTTGGGGGCGGACGTTTTGGCGAGCGTGGAGTGGGGCCGGCCGTCGGGGCCGTAGAAGAGGTGGCCGCCATCCTGCCAGCCGCGGCCGTGCAGCACGGGCACGATGCCCGAGTAGCGCCAGCTCCCGGCCGATCCGAGATAGCCCTGAACCAGAACGAGAGTATCGGCGGCGGCAGATAGTGCGGAACCGGCCAGAATGGCGAGGCCGAGCAGCGAGGCGCGTGCGAACCGCGCCCTGCGCGAGATCTGAAGCATTGAAATCCCCTTTGCATTTCCTCGAGTTGTGCCGAAAGTCGCGCGCGGTGCGGCGAACGCTTTCGACAATGTGTATTCGTAATTGCGAATGTAAGAATACAACATTCTCGAGCAACCACCTGTGAGTTCCGTCACATGCGACAAAAATTCTTTCGCCAGAGTTTGATGGCGCCAGCTTCATTCTGCTCCTGCGAACTGCCGCAGCAAAGGCGTTTTCAAGGCGCGGGGAAAATGCCGGCAGAATGGCGTGTTGGTCGTGGCAGATACACTGGTGCTGTCATTTTGCATTGCAAAAACAACGGTCCTTGAGGCGTTCCCGGGGCGGTCAATCCGTCCCATTGGAGACACTCCTGGACAAGAAATGTCGTTCATTCGAATACGGGAATATGTTAACCAAGCAGCGCGTTCGCACCAGGAGGTCGGATGTGCCGCGTACCCCGTGGATGCGGTTCGTCAGGGGCACGGCTTCGTCAAAATTCGTCCAGCGGTCCGTCAGCGTCTGGATATCAAGGGAGTTACGTCATGAAGAAGGCTATTGCTGTCGTCGTCGGTCTGGCTGCGCTCGGTTTCAGCACCGCCGCTTTCGCCAATCCGATGGTCGGCAAGTGGAAGTGGGACGCCTTCACCATCGAGTGCAAGGAAGGTGGCGCCAACGGCATGTCGTGCGTCGTCGTCGACGGCCCGAAGAACAAGGGCATGGAAATGGTCAAGTCCAAGCTCGAGTCGAAGGACGGTGCTCACGTCGGCCAGATCGCGCATCCGATGACGGGTGAGACCTACAACGCCAAGATGGTTCAGGACGGCGCCGACGCCTTCAAGATGGACGGCTGCACGGCGGCTGGCGCGTGCGCCAGCGGCACCTTCACGCGCGTGAAGTAAGCTGCGCGGCCGGCCGCTCCGGCCGGCACGATATCTCGGCGGCGCCGCGCTGGCTCAGCGTGGCGCCGCTTGCGTTCAAGGCCTGCGTGACGCGCTGAGACAGCTCTCGCGATGCGCTTGACAGTCCCGCCTCCGCGCTCGATAAGAGCCCCCTTGGCAGACGCGTCGTTCAGATGTGCGCTGGACCGGGCGGTTAGCTCAGCGGTAGAGCACACCCTTCACACGGGTGGGGTCATAGGTTCAATCCCTATACCGCCCACCATCACGTCTCCCCCGATCGGGCAATAAAACAGGCCGGCACCGCGGAGCGGCACCGGCCTCCAGTTCACGCGGCCGGCGGGCCGCGTCAGTCGGCGAGCACCTGCTCGTTGCGCATGTCGGCGCCTTCGATGCCGGCGACTCGCACCGGCTTCTTCATGGCGTCGCGGCGGAATGGCTCGCCGAGTTCCTGGTTGAGGATGACTTCGATGAAGGTGGTGGCCTTGTCCTCCATCTGAGCGCGCACCGCTTCTTTGAGCGCTGCGGTGAGGTCGCCCATCGACGAGACGGCGACGCCCTTCAGACCGCACGCATCGGCGACCTTGGCGTAGCTCAGGTTGGGGTTGAGCTCGGTGCCGACGAAGTTGTTGTCGAACCACAGGGTCGTGTTGCGCTTCTCCGCACCCCACTGGTAGTTGCGGAAAATGACCATCGTAATGGCCGGCCAGCCGTTGCGCCCGCAGGCCGTCATCTCGTTCATCGAAATGCCGAAGGCGCCGTCGCCGGCGAAGCCGATCACAGGCACGTCGGGGCAGCCGATCTTCGCGCCGAGCACAGACGGGAAGCCATAGCCGCAAGGACCGAACAGGCCCGGAGCGAGGTACTTCCGGCCCTCCTCGAAGGTCGGGTAGGCATTGCCGATGGCGCAGTTGTTGCCGATATCGGAGGAGACGATCGCGCCCTTCGGCAGGGCCGTTTGAATGGCGCGCCAGGCCATGCGCGGCGACATGCGGTCAGGATCGCGCCGGCGCGAGTCCTCGTTCCACGACGTGCCGGGATCGTCATCCTCGTGATCCATGCTGGACAGCGTCTGCAGCCACGCGGACTTGGTCTGATGGATGAGCGCCTTGCGCTCCGCGCGACCGGCATTGCCGGCGCTCGGCGACAGCTTCGCCCGGATCTGCTCGGCGACCTTGCGGGCGTCGCCGCAGATGCCGACGCTGACGCGCTTGGTCAGGCCGATGCGGTCGGCGTTGATGTCGACCTGGATGATCTTGGCGTTCTTCGGCCAGTAGTCGATGCCGTAGCCCGGCAAGGTCGAGAACGGATTGAGGCGGGTGCCGAGGGCCAGCACGACGTCGGCCTTGGCGATCAGCTCCATGGCCGCCTTTGAGCCGTTGTAGCCGAGCGGTCCGCAGGCGAGGGGATGGGAGCCGGGGAAGCTGTCGTTGTGCTGGTAGTTGTTGCGCGCGGGCGCGTCGAGCCGCGCGGCGAGCGCCTTGGTCGCGGGAATGGCCCCCGCGAGGGCCGCGCCGGCACCGGGCAGGATCACGGGGAACTGTGCTTCGGACAAAAGCTTCGCCGCTTCGGCGATCGAATTGTCGGCGCCACCTGTGCGCTCGATGCGCACGATCTGCGGCAGCTCGATATCGACGACCTGGGTCCAGAAATCACGCGGCACGTTGATCTGCGCCGGAGCCGAGCCGCGCCACGCCTTGCTGATGACGCGGTTCAGGACCTCGGCGACGCGCGTCGCGTCGCGCACTTCCTCCTGGTAGCAGACCATGTCGCGGAACAGCGCCATCTGCTCGACTTCCTGGAAGCCACCCTGGCCGATGGTGCGGTTGGCCGCCTGCGGCGTGACGAGCACCATCGGCGTGTGGTTCCAGTAGGCGGTCTTGATGGCCGTGACGAAGCCCGTCACGCCCGGCCCGTTCTGGGCAATGGCCATCGCCATCTTGCCTGTCGCGCGGGTGTAGCCGTCGGCCATGATGCCGGCGTTGCTCTCGTGCGCGCAGTCCCAGAACGTGATGCCGGCTCTTGGGAACAGATCCGACACGGGCATCATCGCTGAGCCGATGATACCGAAGGCGTGCTGGATGCCATGCATCTGCAGCACCTTCACGAAGGCTTCCTCGGTGGTCATCTTCACGGGTTTGATCCTTGTTTTTCAGATGTCGCGTTGTGTCGGGTTGTCGGGTTCGTCGCTGAGGCGCGCGGTCAGGCGGCGCTCGAGGCCAAGCGCGGAGCGAGCAGGCGCGGCAGAGCACTCGGCGTATCGGCGACGGCGACGCCGGCCTTTTCGAGCGCCGCGCGCTTCGACGCGT
>CALMPK010000243.1 GCA_937873575.1 uncultured Hyphomicrobiaceae bacterium | reverse complement strand
ACGATTGCTCGCGGCGTCGGTTGGGCTCCGCGAAGGGGAAAATGGAGCCGGTAAAGTGGTGGTGACGAGCGGCCCGGTCAATGCCGGATTTCGCCGCCGCGGCGCTCCATGCGGCACGCTTGCCCGGCCCACGGCCTGTTCAGATGCAAGGGCAGTGTGTTGCGCTGCGGCAACGCTCTCCTTCGAAGCCAGGGAAAAGCAGCGCCAGCCACTCGCTCTGTCACGCATTGACGGCAATCTCGGTCAAACGCCATCGAGATTGATTCGCTTCATGATAGATCGCACTCGTGCCCGCCTGCCCAACGCCGCCATGGCGGCTCTCGGGCTCGCAATCGCGCTGAACTCCGCCGACGTCCGACCTGCCCACGCCGGCGGGTGGGACGACCGCCCGTCTTCGGGCGGTTTCGATATTCAGCTCGGCGGCCTCGCCATCGTGAAGCCGAAGTACGAAGGCTCGAAGGAATACGAGGTCTGGGGCGTTCCATATATCGCTCCCGCGGGCGGCAACGGTGACGGCTTCGTCCAGTTCAAGGGTGTCGACGACCTCCGGTTCCGCCTGCTGAGCGCGAACGGTTTCGAGGCAGGCCCGGTCGTGGGCTATCGCTTTGGACGGGACCAGGACGACGCGAGCCGCCTGCAAGGCCTCGGTGACGTCGACGGCGGTCTCGTCGTCGGTGGCTACGTCGCCTATCGGCTCGGCTCGATCATGCCGTTCTTCAGCTACAACCATCAGGTCACGGGCGATGAAACGGGTGGTCTCGCGCGGGCCGGCATCGAGCCGCGCGAGAACCTGGGCCGCGGCATCATCGGAACGCTGACTGCGGGTGTCGCCTGGGCCGACAGCGACTACATGGATGCCTATTTCGGGGTCTCGGCGCTGCAGGCCGCGGCATCGACGTTCCAGGCATTCAAGGCGAGCGCCGGCTTCAAGGACGCATTTATCAAAGCGACAGTGGACGTGCCGCTCGACCCGCGTTGGACACTCATGCTGATCGGTGGTTACAGCCTCTTGCTTGGCGATGCTGCCGACAGCCCCATCAGCGAGACCGACAACCAGTGGATCGGCGGCGTCGGCTTCACCTACACGTTCCCCGTCACGCGCTGAACGATCAGGGTCGGCGAAGGCGCCGCGCTCAACCCGTGCTCCACGCGCGCGGCTGGCGCATTCCGGCTATCTTGCAGGCCTGGCCGACGTAGCCGTAGGGGAACAGCCGGAACAGCAGGTCCTTGCCGCTCATGTTGCGCTCGCTTGCCCGCGCATCGAGAAAGCGCATGACGAAGCGCGCATCCGCCGCAACGCCGTGCTCGGCCAGGAACGTGCGCATGAACCGCACGACATCCCAATGCTCCTCGGTCATCTCGACGCCGACGCGGCGTGCGATTTCGAGCCCCACGGACTCGTTCCACTCCTGAGGATCGAACAGGAAGCCGTGCTCGTCGAGATGGATCTCGTGGCCAGCGACGTCGATGGTCTCGATCTCGTCGGGTCGTGTTCGCATGGGATGCCCTGGTCGCATGGCCCCGGAAGCCGCGATGCTTCGGTGGCGCTGGTGACGGTCTGAGGCTGCAGCATGACAGGCGAAGCGCATGGCCGCGACCGCAAAAGTCAAGCACGCGCGCCAGAGAGAATGACGGGGCCGACACGGTGCCGGCCCCGCAAGTCGAAACAAGTCGCGCGTCGCGTCAGGCAGCGCGTGCGCCGGCGGCGTTGAGCACCTCGCCGCACAGTCGTTCCTGGCCGGCGTGTGAGATGTCGCCGACCGAGAGCATGCCGGTCATGCGCTTCTGATCGTTGATGACGGGAAGCCGCCGCACCCTGTGCTCCTCCATGATCGAGGCGGCATCGGTGATGCTTGCGGCTTCGGTCGTGAAATAGATGCCCCGGCTCATCACGTCGCGCGCGCAGGCGCTATCGAGATCGAGGCCATCGGCAAGCCCGCGACAGACGATGTCGCGGTCGGTGATCATACCGACCAGCCTGTCGTTTTCGCCGACCGGTATGGCCCCGACGTTATGGTCGCGCATCAGTTTGGCGACATCGCAGAGCGGGGTGCTCGGATCGACCCAGTAGACGCCCGGATGCATGGCTTGCTTGACTTGCATGACGGAACTCCTCTCGCGGATATGGCCTGCTCGGCGCAGGCGCATCTACCGCCAGAGCCCGACGAAAATATCGCGGGCCGCTGGCGTCCCTCGGGGTTTCCCATCCAACCGAATGCTTCGGTTATAGAGCGTCGGGTCCGGCTTGCCCAATCACACATGATTGCCGCGCAAACGTTGCGTGTCCGCGCTGGGCGAAGTGCCCCGCGTGCGGTGGGCTTGCCGCGCCGACAGCGGAACATCGCTCCGCGCCGTCATCGAAAGCGCCGGCCACGAACTATGCTGACGTCTGCGGATGCAGGCCACGGCCATGATGGATCGCGTGCGCGATCCATCATGGTCGGTATCACTCTAGAGCTTGAACGCGACGACGCGCTGGCGCTGCTCGCCGAGCTTTTCGATGCCGAGGCGCATCTCGTCGCCAGGCTTCAGCCACTGCGGTTCCTTCATGCCGAGCGCGACGCCCGGTGGCGTGCCGGTGGTGATGACGTCGCCCGCCTCGAGCACCATGAACTGGGTCACGTACGAGAGGATGTAGGGGATCTTGAAGATCATCGTCGACGTGCTGCCGGTCTGGCGGCGCACGCCATTGACGTCGAGCCACATGCCGAGGTTGTCGACGTTGCCGACCTCGTCCGGCGTGACGAGCCACGGACCGAGCGGGCCGAACGTTTCCGCGCACTTGCCCTTCACCCACTGTCCCGAGCGCTCGGTCTGGAAGTGGCGTTCGGAGACGTCGTTGCAGATCAGGTAGCCGGCGATGTAGCCCGCGGCGTCTGCCTCCTCGACGTAACGCGCGCGCTTTGAGATGACGAACGCGATCTCGACCTCCCAGTCGAGCCGCTCGCCGCCCTTCGGCATCATCACGTCGTCATTGGGTCCGACGATGCAGTTGCCGATCTTGTTGAAGATCACCGGCTCGCGCGGAATTCGAAGCCCGGCCTCGGCGGCATGATCGGCGTAGTTGAGGCCGATGCCGATGAAGTTGCGCACGTCGCCGACGGGCGAGCCAAGGCGCACGCCCGCGGCGGCGGCGGGCAGCGTCGCTGGATCGAGTGCCGCGATGCGCGCCATCGTCTCGGCGCCGAGCGTGCGGCCGTCGATGTCGGGAATATGCGCCGAGAGATCGCGAATGGTGCCGCTGGCGTCGATGAGACCGGGCTTTTCCGCGCCGGGTTGTCCAAATCTGACGAGCTTCATGCATCCCCCCGTTTTGTTATGGTTCCCGGTCTGGTTTCGCCGGGCATGTCGGCGTTTATAGCGCGATGCGCAACGGGTTGGGCAAACGAAAACGGGCTCGCCGCGATTGGGCGAGCCCGTTCCATGCTCATCGCATGTCGCGTCGGTTCAGGCGCCGGGGCCCTGGTCGAAGCCGACCTTGTCCATGATCTCGGACGCCTTCTTGCGGTTCTTGGCGACGTCGGCGAGCGGCATCTTGTCGGCCTTGAGATCACCCCACGCCTTCACGCGATCGGAAACCGCGACGCCGCCCTTGAGCGGGTACTCGTTGACCTGCTCGGCGTAGATCCGCTGTCCTTCCTCGGACGCGAGGAACTCGATCAGCTTGACGCCTGCGGCCTTGTTCGGCGCGTGCTTGGCCAGGATCGCGCCGGAAATGTTGACGTGCGTGCCACGATCGGCCGCGTTCGGGAAGATGATCTTGATCGACTTCGCCCACTCGCGCTGCTCGGGCTTGTCGCTCGTCTCCATCGCGGCCATGTAATACGTGTTGGCGATGGCGATGTCGCATTCGCCAGCGTAGATCGACTTCGCCTGATCGCGGTCGCCGCCGGCCGGCTTGCGCGCAAGGTTTGCCTTGACGCCCGAAGCCCAAGCTTCGGCCTTCGCCTCTCCGGAGTGCGCGATGATCGAGGCGAGCAGACCGGTGTTGTAGGTGTGCTGGCCAGAGCGCGAGCAGACCTTGCCCTTCCACTTCGGGTCGGCCAGCTCCTCGTAGCTGATGGTGTCCTGCTTGACGCGGTCGCGCGAGGCGTAGACGACGCGGGCACGCTGCGACAGGCCGATCCACTCGCCGTCCGGATCGCGGTAGTTGGCCGGGATGTTGGCCTCGATCTCGGGCGACTTCACGGACTGGGTGATGCCGCTCTCCTTGGCTTCCGAGAGCCGCGCGATGTCGACCGACAGCAGCACGTCGACGGGGCTGTTGGCGCCTTCCGCCTTGATGCGCTCGTTGAGGCCGTCCTTGGCGAACACGACGTTCGCCTTGATGCCCGTCTTCTTGGTGAAGGCGTCCATCAGCGGGGCGATGAGGCCGGGCTCTCGATACGAGTAGACGTTCACCTCGTCCGCCGCGAACGCGGTTGTCGAGGCGGCCGCGAGGCCAAGGCCGAGGCTGGTGAGAGAAAGCGCGAGAGAGCGGCGCGCGCGCGGGCCGCGTGTCGTGTGCATGGTGTCCTCCACAGACCGGGGTTCAAGGCCCCGACAAGGATGATGAGCATGGCTCGTTCGAACCGGGCTTAAGGAAAGTCGGCAATGGCCGCGGCTGTCAAGCCGGTAATGTGGACTGATGGAATATAGAATAGTTCCAAACTTTATGGATGCGATCGCGGCTTCGCGTTGCGCGCTCAGCGTTTGCGGGCGCAAGCCGTTGGCGGAGAGGCGCTTTGCGCGGTTCCGCGCGGGCCAATGAGGCGCACGGCTTTCCGGCCCGAGGGACGCGGGCGCGCCAATTCGAAGCGGGTCCAAACGCTCGGAAGCGACCCCGTGCCGCACGCCATCACATGCCGGGTGGCGAAGTTTCGGGCTCGAAGTGGTTTCTAGGGTGCGCTTCACGATCTCGATGAAAGTGCCGAGTTCTTTCATCTCGACCGATCGCACCCTAGCCGATCGAAAGCGGTGCCGTTGCCGCGCGCCGGGCCTCGAACCCCTGGGCGACGCCCCGGCCACTGGTCGCGCCCGCGATCCTCGCCGGCCGTGTGTTGTCGTTCAGGACGGGCGCGGTGAGCCAGGGGAAGCTCGGGTAAAACTCGGTCGATACGCCACCCCCCCGGCCCGCGCGCCCGCCGCTGTCTTCGCCCCGGGCGTGCCCGTGCCAGCCGAACGCCTGCCAGTGATTGGCCGCGACCTGCGCGCCGCGATGGACGTTGGCATCGGTCTCGCGCCGCTCGATCACGACAGTCTCGCCGGGGGCGAGCCCGGCGAGGGAAAAGATCGCTGCTGAGCTGATCGGCGTCGAGGTCAGCATGCGGCGCGCGTCGTCGAAGTTCTCGGCCGTCTCGAAGACGTGGCGCAGCAGATGGGCCGGCGTGTCGTGCGGCATGGACCAGACGCGCGGGCGGCTGGCCGCCCAATCCAGGTAATAATAGCCGACCGACTTGCGCATCGGCGCTTGGTTGAGCGCGGCGGCGAAGCGCCCCGGAGCGACGGCCTGGAGCACGCCGGTGTAGCCGGGCCAGGTGAGCGTGGTGAAAGGACCGGCGGCGCCCTTCACCCGCGCCGCCAGGACGTAGCGACCGAGCCCCTCTGTTTTCCAGTCGAGCACGCGCACGAGGCGGGCGGTGGTGCCATCGGGCGAGGGGGCGACGCGGCAGGTGCAGCCCCACTCGTAATTGACGGAAAGGAAATACGCGCCCGGGCGGTCCAGCCGGCGGGCGATGCGGTCGATCTCGCCGAGATGGCGGTTGCTCCAGCGCACGAGCCAGCGGCGCGAGACGGCATCGAGTGTCTTGAGGGCCGAGCGAGGCACGCGCGCGGTCGCGGAATCGAGCAACTGGTGTGCCCGGGCAAGCTCCCGCTCGAGCGTCTCGTAGCCGAAGTCCGGGCCGACCTCGAGGAGGGGGATTTCGGGCAGGCCCCGGCCTGAAGCGGGCGGGGAGGAGACGTCTGCCCCGTCCGCAGGGTGATACAGGGCGCTCTCGGTCATCTCGATACTCGTCCGGATCGGGGTTTCGCTCACCCCACTCTCTGTGGCCATGCTATCTGACCACTCTATCTGGCGACGGTTAGGCGATTGACAACCGGGGCTCGAGCCCTGATAAGAGGCGCCAACGCGTTCGGCTGCCGTCGAGCGCGCTCAATGCGCTGCCCGAGGCTCCGCCGCCGCCCGTTTTGTGGGCGCGGCATCCCAAGTCTCCTCTGCAACCTGAGCCGCCGCCCGCGAGGCTGGCTGTCCGAGCTGCGGGGGAGCGCCGAAGGGCGCGGTCAACAGAAAGGCACAAGAGCCCATGTACGCTGTCATCAAGACGGGCGGCAAGCAGTACCGCGTCGCCAAGGACGATATCATCATCATCGAGCGGCTTTCCGGCGATGCCGGCGCGACGCTCGAGTTCGCCGAGGTCCTCATGATCGGCGGCGACGCCGGCGTGAAGGTCGGCACCCCGCTGCTTTCCGGTGCGAAGGTCACGGGCGAGCTGGTCGAGCAGACCCGCGGTCCGAAGGTCATCGCCTTCAAGAAGCGCCGCCGCAAGAACTCGCGCCGCAAGCGCGGTCACCGCCAGGACCTCACCAAGGTCCGCATCACCTCCATCGTCGGCGCCTGACCGGCAGCCCGAAGGACTGAAAGGATCTGATCCATGGCACAAAAGAAAGCTGGCGGTTCAACGAAGAACGGCCGCGACTCAGAGTCTAAGCGCCTCGGCGTAAAGCGCTACGGCGGTGAGCACGTCATTCCCGGCAACATCCTCGTCCGCCAGCGCGGCACGACGTTCCACCCCGGCGCAAACGTCGGCATGGGCACGGACCACACGCTGTTCGCGAAGGTCGAGGGCGCCGTCGAGTTCGTCACCAAGCGCAACGGACGCACCTACGTTTCCGTCAAGGCTCCGGCCGAAGCGGCCGAGTAGCCTCGCCGCCATACGGGCGGCATCCGCGCGTATCACAATCGCGAAGGGGAG
Source organism: uncultured Hyphomicrobiaceae bacterium (assembly GCA_937873575.1). Taxonomy (GTDB): domain Bacteria; phylum Pseudomonadota; class Alphaproteobacteria; order Rhizobiales; family Hyphomicrobiaceae; genus JAEUMD01. The sequence continues at coordinate 5,626 of CALMPK010000243.1, read as the reverse complement.
GCGGCCATCGTCTCCCCTTTGTCGTGCCAGCGGGTCCGCTCGCTGCAAACGTGGGAAGCGACTGCCGGACCTGACTGCATGCCGCCGCTGATGCGAATGTTACGAGGCGAGGGACGCCTGTTCGGGGCGGGCGGGCGACGTCCCGTCCAGCTCGAGGAGATCGCGACCGAGCGGCTCTCACTGCGTCCCCTGTCGATGGCGGACGTGCGCCGCGTCGCGATCCTCGCAAGCGATTGGGGCATCGCCTCGATGACGGCGCGGATACCGTTCCCCTATACCGAGCGGGACGCCGCGGAATGGATCGGCGGCCTCGACGCGAGTGAGGCCGTGGCCGCTATCGAGCGAGCCGGGGTGCTGATCGGGCTCGTCGGCTACTCGCCGGCAGCAGACGGTCGTTCCGCGGAAATCGGCTACTGGATCGGCCGGCCGTACTGGGGGCAGGGTTTCGCCACGGAAGCGGCCAGCGCAATGCTCAGCCACTGCTTTGCCAAGGAGCGGTTCGAGCGTCTCACCTGCTGCCATTTTCTCGACAACCCGGCCTCGCGCCGGGTCATCGAGAAGCTCGGCTTCCGCGCGCTCGGACAATGCTCCGCGTGGTCGGAAGCGCGCCGATGCCATGCGCCGACGCAGCGCTACGAATTGCGCGCGCCAAAGCGCTGGGATTGGAGCGGATCATGGCCGGTGCGCCGGGGCTGACGCGGCTGCGGCCGCTCGTGTCGGAAGGTCGGTTCGCGCTTTCCACCGAGCGATTGACGCTGCGGTTCGCCGGGGTGGATGACGGTGCGGCGCGGCTCTCGCTGACGCCGGCGGGTGAGATTCAGGCGCGGGCGCCCGATCAGCAGTTGCGGCCCGACTGGTTGCGGCTCGACGTGCTGCTCGGCGCGCAGCGGATCGGCGATGTCGGCCTGCTGTTCCAGGACGACGCGCCGACCGAGCTTGGCTATCGCATCGAGCCCGAGCACCGGCGCCGAGGCTATGCCGTCGAGGCGCTGCGCGCGCTCGTCGCTCTCGCCGCGGGACCGTTCGCCGAGGCGGAGCTTGCGGCGGAGGTGGCGGAAGACAATATGCCGTCGCGGCGGACACTGCTCGCGCTCGGTTTCACGGAAAGTGGCAGCGCCGGCCAGCGATGGTCGGAGCGGCGCCGAGCCTATATCGATTATCGCCGCTATACTCTCGCGTGCGCGATCTGATCCGGGCGATCCGTCGCTGCATGAATTTGGCGCCGTGCGCGCCGCAACGTTTCAAGCACTCCTGATCCCAGGATTACGACTCCAGGACCACGAACTATGAAGTTTCTCGACCAGGCGAAGATCTACATAAAGGCCGGTGACGGCGGCAACGGCTGCGTCGGCTTCCGCCGCGAGAAGTTCATCGAGTTCGGTGGGCCGGATGGCGGCGACGGCGGCAAGGGCGGCGACGTGTGGGCGGAGTGCGTCGCCAATCTCAACACGCTGATCGACTACCGCTATCAGCAGCATTTCAAGGCCAAGGGCGGCACGCCGGGCATGGGCCGTAATCGCGCGGGCCCGAATGGTAGCGACTGCGTCATCAAGGTTCCGCCCGGCACCGAGATCTATGCCGAGGATAACGAGACGCTGATCGCCGAGTTGCTCGAGCCCGGTCAGCGCGCCCGCATCGCGCGGGGCGGCAACGGCGGCTTCGGCAACGCGCACTTCAAGACCTCGACCAACCAGGCGCCGACACACGCCAACCCCGGCTTGCCGGGCGAGGAGCTGACGATCTGGCTGCGCCTGAAGCTGATCGCAGACGCCGGCCTCGTCGGCCTTCCGAACGCCGGCAAGTCGACGTTCCTCGCGTCGGTTTCGGCGGCGAAGCCGAAGATCGCCGACTACCCGTTCACGACGCTGCATCCCAACCTCGGCGTGGTACGCGCGGGCGACGTGGATTTCGTGCTCGCCGATATCCCGGGCCTGATCGAGGGCGCGCACGACGGCGCTGGGCTCGGCACCCGCTTCCTGGGCCACGTCGAGCGCTGCCGCGTACTGCTGCACCTCGTCGATGCGACGGAAGATGACGTGGCGGCAGCCTACCGCACGGTGCGCCGCGAGCTCAGGGCCTATGGAGGCGGGCTCGACACCAAGAAGGAGATCGTCGCGCTGTCGAAGATCGACGCGATGGACGAGGATACGCGCGCGGAGAAGGCGGCGGCGTTGCAGAAGGCGGCGCGCAAGAAGCCGCTGCTCTTGTCGGCGGTTTCGCGCGAGGGGCTCGACGCCGCGCTCTATGCACTCACCCGAGAGATCGATCGAAAAGCGAAGAAGGAAGCCGAGGAGCATCCGGTTCCGGACAAGCCCTGGCAGCCGTGACGTTCTGGCGGCCGTGACGATGCAGATTTGAAGGCAGGCGGTGCCGACCGGCTCGCTATCGTCGGTGCGAAGCGCTCACGTCTCCGCGGGCTCGAAGGCCGGTACGTCGGGCCAGAAGACGCGCGCGCGGGCGCTGATTTCGTCGGCGTCGCCCGTAGTCAGCAGCGTCAGACCGCCTGGGTTAGCGCAATCGGAGTAATGCGGCTTGCGCTCGAGGTAATCCTCGAGGCTGTTGGCGACGACCTCGGGCTGCGAGAGGATGCGGGTCGAGGGCGCGAGGTGGCGCCGGAACAGGTGCTCCACGAGCGGGAAGTGGGTGCAGCCGAGAATAGCGCGATAGGGCTGCTCGCCGTTCGTCTGGGCAAGAATACCGTCTACCGCCTCTTTCACCAGCGCGTCGAGTTCGGCTTCCGGTGCCTCGTCCTCGATCGCTCCCGCGAGACCCGCCGATGCCTGCTGAACCACGCGCATGCGCGGGCAACGCTTGCGGATCTCCTCGTGGAACACGCCCGAGGTGACTGTGCGCGTCGTGCCGAACACCGCGATGATGTCGGTCATGAACTTCTGCGGATATTGCGGGGTGGTGACCGCCCAAGGCGTCTGCGTTGCGGCTTCGACAGTCGGCGCGACGATGCCGAGTATGTTGTGGCCGGGCCAGTTCGCGTGCGGCAGCCAAACACGTTGCAGGCGGCGGGCGGCGACGGCCGTCGCGGTATTGCAGCCGAGAAGGACCAGCTTGGCGCCGCGCTTGTAGAGCGCTTCGACGCTCCTGCGCGTCAGCTCCACCACTTCGTCGGACGGGCGGTTGCCGTAAGGGACGTGGGCATGATCGCCCAGATAGACGAACTCCAGGTGCGGAAAACGCGCGACGAGCGCGCGCAGCACCGTGAGGCCACCCAGTCCTGAATCGAATACCCCGATCATCGCCGCGTGTCTTGCGCCCCATGCAATGCGTCGTCAAGCCTCCTAACGGCGATCGTCCCAACGGTTAATCGCGCGACGCCTCGGCAGCCGAAGCCGCCAAGGCGTTCGCTTGCGTCGTGCCGTCAGTGGAGGCGACAGCGCTTGCGGTTGCAAACCTGGGGCGCGCCGATGCCCGTGCACGACGTCCTGCAGCGCCGCTTGCCCCAGCCGTCGCGATGGCCGCGGTGTTTGTGCCAGTAGCCGCGCTTGGAGTGGCCGCCGACGATCGTCGATTGCGAAGGAAGTGGAGAGCATGCCCCGCGCGCTATCGAGAAGCGCCGCGGTGGCGGGCGCGGCCATGCCGAGAATGACCGCGCAAGCGGCTGCAGCAATCGAAACTCTCGTGATTGCTTCCCCTTCGCTGTCTTCAGTTGCTCGGACAACGCGCGAGCGAGGAATTGGTTCGCCAAGAAAAACGGCGGCGAGACAGTGTCTCGCCGCCGTCAATTCCGTTTCCGGCCCGCTCTAGCGAACCAAAGCCATAGCGACCCGGTGTCTACTCCGCGGCCGCGGGGGGCGCGCCGGCCTCGAGTTCCTTGAGCGAAGTAAGGCTCGGCATCGCGATGGTATTGTAACCGCAGTCGACGAAGTGGACCTCGCCCGTCACAGCGCCCGACATCGGCGACAGCAGATAGAGACCGGCGCCGCCAACCTCGTCGAGCGAGGGCGTGCGCTTCAGCGGCGAATGCTCTTTCTGGAAGTTGAAGATGACGCGCGCATCAGAGACGCCGGCGCCGGAAAGCGTGCGCATCGGGCCGGCGGAGAGCGCGTTGACGCGGATGCCCTGCGGGCCGAGGTCGGCGGCGAGATAACGGACGGAGGCCTCGAGCGCGGCCTTGGCGACACCCATGACGTTGTAAGACGGGACCGAGCGCGTCGCGCCGCCGTAGGTGAGCGTCAGCAGCGAGCCGCCGTTCTTCATCAGCGGTTGAGCGCGCTTCGCCACCTCGGTGAACGAGAAGCACGAGATGACCATGGTGTTGGAGAAGTTCTCGCGCGTCGTGTTGACGTAACGGCCGACGAGCTCGCGCGGGTCGGAGTAGGCGAGCGCGTGGACGACGAAGTCGAGACCGCCCCACTCGTCCTCGACACGCTTGAAGACGCGATCGACACTTTCGGGATCGAGAACGTTGCACGGCTCGACGATGTCGGAGCCGACCGACTTGGCCAGCGGCAGCGCGCGGCGCCCGAAGGCCTCGTCCTGATAGGTGAAAGCCAGCTTGGCGCCGTGGCCAGCAACAGCGCGGGCGATGCCCCAGGCAATAGAGCGCTCGTTGGCGACGCCCATGATGATGCCACGCATGCCGGCCATCATCGGCCCGGGTTTGTTGATGTCGATATCGGCCATCGGAGCCCTCGCTCGCGCGTTCGTCGCGCGTCCATTGATTTCGAACCAGCCGCCGCCGTTGCGATACGGTTTCATTATCGAGACATCCTTGTAGAGCCGTAACGGCTCTAAGTAATGCCGCGACGTGACAGAATTTTTAATCAGCCCTCGTAGCGGCGGAGCACGAGAGTTGCATTGGTGCCGCCGAAACCGAAGCTGTTCGACATGACACAGTTAAGCCCTGCGTTGTCGATCCTGGACCTCACGATCGGCATGTCGACGAACGCGGGATCCATTTCCTCGATGTTGGCGCTTTCGCAGATGAAATCGCCCTGCATCATCAGCAACGAGAAGATTGCCTCCTGCGCGCCGATAGCGCCGAGCGAATGGCCGGAGAGCGACTTGGTCGCTGAAATCTTTGGAGAATCCGCGCCGAACACCTCGCGGATCGCCTCGATCTCCTTGGCGTCACCCACGGGCGTGCCGGTGCCGTGCGGATTGATGTAGTCGACTTTGCCGACGCCGTTGCCGTCCAATCCTTTCATTGCCAGCCGCATGCAGCGCGCCGCGCCCTCGCCGGACGGAGCCACCATGTCGAAGCCGTCCGAAGTGGCGCCGTAGCCGACCACTTCGCCGTAGATCTTGGCGCCGCGCGCCTTGGCATGCTCCAGCTCCTCGAGCACCAGCACGCCAGCGCCGCCGGCGATCACGAAGCCGTCGCGGTTCTTGTCGTAGGCGCGGCTCGCCGTCGCAGGCCGGTCGTTATAACGCGAGGACATCGCGCCCATCGCGTCGAACAGGTTGGAGAGCGTCCAGTCGAGGTCCTCGCAGCCGCCGGCGAAGACGATGTCCTGCTTGCCCCACTGGATAAGCTCGGCGGCGTTGCCGATGCAATGCGCGCTGGTGGCGCAGGCAGAAGAGATCGAATAGTTGGTGCCCTTGATCTGGAACGACGTGGCGAGCGCTGCGGACGGGCCGGAGCACATGGCTTTGGGCACCTCGAACGGCC
>CALMPK010000242.1 GCA_937873575.1 uncultured Hyphomicrobiaceae bacterium | reverse complement strand
GTGGTAGCGCATCGTGTAGAGGGAGAACCAGAAGAGGGTGGCGGTAAATGCGAGCTCCTGCGCCGCCATGACGAGTGCGAACACGCCAAGGCTCGCAGGCGACAGGAAATGCGTCCACACCAGAATCGATACGAACTGGAAGACCGGGCCGATGACCTGAGCAGGCAGGTAGAGCAGGGTCTGTCGAAGGAGCATTGCCTCGAGGCCCTCTCGGAACCGCAAACCGCGCGGCGTGAAACGCCACCACTATCCCGCTAGAGCATCATCCGGCCGCGCGCAATCGAGTGAGGCGACAAGTGCGGGGATCGAGATACCCTCGAATTGCGAGCCGAGAGCGCCTGCCTGCGAATGGCGGACACGCTCACGGCTTTCTCTCTACAAATAGCGCACTAGCAAGCACTGCGCCCGCGGACCACCGGCCAGCGCCGCATTCCACCGGTCTTTGTCGGCATTCGGTTAACGCGGCCGGTGCGGCCCCGAGGCGGCGCCCGGTTGCGGGGGCATTCCAGGGCATCCTTGGATCGACAGCGCCTCTCCGCCGAATTCGATAGCACCCAGGCCGTGGCGCTGGTGGCTCGACGTTAACGTCTTGCAGCCTGGTGCTGCGAACTTGCCGTCAGGAGGGGTAATATGGCGCTTGCCCTGTTCCCGCGCCCCACGACGATAGCGCGCTCGCAGGGGACAATGCTGTCCCACTCCCCCCTCACCGGGCACCTTCGATGCGCATTGGCTTGATCGTCGCCTTGGCCAAGGTTCCCCGTTGGATCGGGGAACTGCTCGACCGCATCGCCGCGAGCGGGCGGCACGAGGTCGGCTTGGTCCCCTCGCCCCACCAGGTAGCGCCAGCGAAGGAGGCAGCATCCGCCGCGCTCGACCGTCTCTTGGCACTGGAGCGCATGCGCGCGGGGCGCCATCGAAACTGGCTCATCGACGACATGGGGAAGCGCGCGGCCATCGCATCACTTCCGCATCTCCCGAACGGTCCCCCTCTGGGCCTGCTGCTCGACCTAAGTGGCGAGAACACCAGGCTGGGCACTCCGCCTAGCGTTCGCACCTTGACTCCGCTACTCGATGGCGTGCCCCTCGCGGCCGGTCTCTGGCCTGCGCTTCTCTCGCGACGCGCACCGGCAATCAGCGTTCATGATAGCGCGAATGGCGAGATCCTCACCCTTGCGCTACCCGCGCTCCAAGCGCCGCATCGCCTTCTCGAAAGCGCAGACGCGGTCCTCTCCCACCTCGTCCGCTGCCTTGCCGACGCGGCGCTCGCCGTTACTTCGACGGGAATGCTGCCGCGCTTCGCCTCCACGCCGTCGCCATCACACGTTGCCGCTCCAGGCGCGATGTCCTTGGCTTCGACGGCGAGCTTCCTCGCCGCGCGGATCGCTGCCGCGATCACTGTTCGCGGCCAGAGGCTGTTGAAACAGGACCCTGTCTGGCAGGTCGCGTGGCGTTACGCGCCAACGCGCCTCGACGCCCCGCAACCGCTCGATGCGAGCGTCTATCGGCGCATTCGAGACGACGGCCGGCGCTACTATGCCGATCCGTTCCTTTTCGAGCATCAAGGTTCCCTGCACCTGTTCGTCGAGGAGCTACCCTCGTCGAACGGCCGCGGCATCATCTCCCACGTAGCATTCGGCAGCGACGGCCCACACGGATCGCTGACCCCAGTTCTGACCGAACCCCATCACCTTTCCTACCCGCAGGTCTTCGCGCGCGACGGCCAGATTTGGATGCTGCCCGAAGCCGCTCAGTCCGGGCGGCTCACGCTCTATCGCGCGGCCCCCTTTCCGTCTCGGTGGGTTCCCCATGCCACGCTGATCTCAGAGCCCCTTCACGACGCCACACTGTTCGAGCATGACGGCCGGCTGTGGATCACCACCGCGACGGTGATCGGCACGGCTTCGTCGTGGGATACGCTGTCAATCTGGTCGGCGGAACAGCTCGAAGGGCCATGGTCGCCGCATCCGGCGAATCCGGTACTGGTCGATGCACGCGCCGCGCGGCCCGCCGGAGTTCCATATGTCAGCGACGGCGTGCTGTGGCGCCTGGCGCAGGATTGCCGCGACGGCTACGGCGCAGCGCTTTCGCTCTGCCGCGTCACCGAACTGTCGCCGACGCGGTTCGCGCAAGAGATCGTTGAAACGTACCGCTTCGGTTCCGCACCAAGCACCTCCGGCCCACACACGATCAATCACACCAGCGGGATCGAGGTCGTCGACCTGTTTGCGCCACGTTCCTTTCGGGTGCACGCGAAATCCTGAGCGTTCATCGCGGTCTCGGCCGGCGATCGCCCGGGCGGCCTGAACGGCGGCGGTTGCCGCAACCGGGCACGAACGCTATGCGAAGACTGCCCTCGCATCGCCCCATGACCCGACCGGGAGTGCCCCATGACGCCGCATCGCCTGCTCGCACTCGCCGCCTGCCTGCTGATCTCGTCGGCCGCTGTCGCCGAGAGGCGGTTGCCGCTGGCGCTTCCGATCCTCGAGCAGAGTACTGACGTGCTCGGTCAACCGATCGTCTACCCCGAGGGGCAAGCGCGCATCTCCTCCGTCGTCATCACGCTCGCGCCGGGCGCCGAAACGGGCTGGCATTCCCATCCCGTTCCGCTCTACGGCCACGTGCTCGAAGGCACGCTGACGGTCGACTATGGCGAAAAGGGTATCCGGGTCTTCAGGGCGGGAGAAGCACTGCTGGAGGCGGTGAATTGGCCGCACAACGGCAGCAACCGGGGAGATGTGCCGGTGAAGATCCTCGCCGTCAGCATCGGCAGCAAGGGGCGTCCCAATTCGACGCCGGCCACGGCTCCCGCGGCTCCGGCAGCGGCGCGATAGAGCGCCGTCGATAACGTCGAAGTCGCTCTCTGCGTCCATAGCAATTTGTAAAGGCGGGAGAGCCGCGTTCCTCTGCCCGCCTTTGTAGCCGTCAACCGAACATGCGGGCGAAGAAGCCTTTCTTCTGCGTCACCGCGGGCGGCGGCGCCACCTGGCTCGCGGCATCCGTCATGACCTTCTCGAGCGTCACGTAGGTGGTGACCCACGCTGCCTTGACATCCGGCGTGAAGGCATCGCCCAGCCCTTTCTCGAGCGTCCAGATGAGTGCCTCGCCGACCGGCTTGTAATGCGCGGCCGTTACGCCGTAGCCGACGTGCTTGCGCCCGAGGTCCTGCACCGCCGGAATGATCTTCTCGACCTGGTGCAGATTGTTGACCGCTGTCCCGATCATGCTCATCAGCTTCATCTTCTGCTGCGACAGGTCACTCGGGAACAGCGAGCGCACCTGCGGCGCGATTTCGAAGAGGCGACCGTAGAAGAGTTCGGCTGCCTGCGGTGCGATCGGCTCGACCAGCTTGAAGCTGTCCTGAACCAGTTTGACTTGATCTGGTGTCATGAGAATCGTCTCCTTGTATGCGCGTTCTTGACGTCCGGTTGCGATCACTCGGGCATGGGAATGCGAATGACGACGCCACCCATCACGTCACCCATCTTGAAGTCGGTGCGGGGCGTGTCCTTGTGCTCGTTGTGGCAGCTCACGCAGGCCGGTGCGATGGCCGTGTCGGCGTAGACGGCGGTGAAGTACTTCTTCCCGCCGAGCGACTCTTCCCCGTAGAAATTCTGCCCCTTGTTGGCGGCGACGAACTCGAGCCCCTTCTTCTCCACATCCGTGCGCGGGGCGTTCTGCTTGTTGATCGGCCAGGTGGAAAGCAGCGAGTAGGAGAACTTGTCGGTCTTCTCGGCGACCATTTCCGCGCCGAAGCGGAACATCTGTGCCGGCAGCGGCAGCGTCTTCTCGTCCTCGTGGTGCTCGCTCGCCTTGATGACCTTCTCTTTGACGGCGAGACGATTGACGACCTTGCGCGTGTAGACGGTACGGTCCGACTCCATCACCGAGTGCAACATGTCGGCGACGTCTTTGTATTCGAGGCCCTTGGCCGTCGCGGCCGCGCCGACGAGCAGGATGCCGAGGCTCGAAATGCTGGCGATCTTGACGGGTGCAGAGATCTTCATGACTTCTCCTCTTGTTGCCTGATCTTGGTGTGGATCACTCGGCCGCCTTCTCACCGCTTGCTCCCTTCCCCTCTCGCTCCTTGAGGCGGTTCATGACCCACTGGATGCTTTCGACGCGGACGGAGAGGCGTCCGGTGAAATTGCTGTCGACGAGCTTTCTGTCGGCCAGCGCATCGATGGCGAGGCCGAGCCCGTGGCAGTTCATGCAGACGGAACGGATCATCTTTTCGTTCGGTCTGAGGTTGGCGTTCTGATTGTGATTGACGAGAAGGTGCTCCTCGTAGGTATCGGGGTTCTCGGTCGTCTCGCGCGGCATGTGGCATGTCGCGCACGAGACGCCGGTGCCCTTGCCGGCCGTCCCCGCTTGCTCCGCCTCGAACAACTTGTGATGCGGCGAGCCGATGTAGGCCTTGGTGTGCTTGTCGTCGTGGCAGGACATGCACGCCGTCACCTCGGCCTTGCGCGTATCGAAGGCGTGCGCGCCATGGCACGTAGTGCAGGTGAGCTCCTTGCTGGCCGCCTTCGACTGCATCGGCAGACGGGCGAGCTCGGGCCGCATCGGCGTCAACGGCTTGTCCTTGAAGAGGCCGAACAGGCCTTTCGACTCCGACAGGAGTCCGTCGGCGAGGCGCATGCCGTGACGCCCCTGCGTGAAGGTCTTCACCTCCATCGCGTGACATGACTTGCAGGCGTTGTGGTCTGGCTTCTCGACCCACCGCGCGGCAATCGCATCTGCGGTCTTGGCCCCGGAGGCATGACAGCCCGAGCAGTTCACTCCCGCCTTGGCGTGCGATGTGGCCAGCCAGTCGGCGGTGACCGCGCCGTCACCGGCATGGCCGCTCGGAGCATCGGCGGCAGAAGCGGACGTGATCGGCTTCTTGTCGGATGCCGCAGCCGGCGGTTCGGCACGGAGCGGGATCACGGCCTTTTCGGCGGTATCCTTCTCGTGGGCGTGCTTCTCCAGGAAGTCTTCATAGAGAGCGCGATTGTCGTGGTAGTTGTGGCAGCCCGCGTCCGCGCACGTCGAGAACGCCAGGCCCTTGTGCGACGGACGCTCCGTGCCGATCTTCTCGTGACACAGTGCACAGTAGTCCGTCGGCAGTGTCACGCCCATGGCATGGGTCACTTCCGGCTTGTGCTCGGTATGGCAGGTGACGCATTCGGTCGCCGCCAGCCTCTTGAGGCGGTCGGCGTTGCGTGGGTCAGTGAACTTCTTCTTCGGGTGGCTGTCCTTCGAAGCCTTGAGGTCGTCGCCGTGGCATCCGACGCAGGCCTCCTGCATCGCATCTTTGCTGGCGAAGGGCTTGGTGTGACAGGCGTTGCAGGCGAGCTCGATCTGATAGTGGCCGCTCGTCGTCTTACCGATGAGGAGATTGGCGCGGGAAGCTCCGCCGTGGAACATTCCCGCGACGAGGATCCCCGCGCCCGCGAAGGTCGCCAATGCCCAGATTGTCCAGAGCGTCGCTGTTCGGCCCACTGTCGCCCCTTCAGTAGAAGTAGACGCTGAGCACGTGCATCGCGAGCAGCAGCGGCAGCGGCCAGACGGCGACGAGGTGCACCCAGAAGCTCGCCGTTTTGACGCTTGCGGCCTTGCCCGCACCCCCGGCGAGCTTGTGCTCGTTGGCGGTCGCGAGCGCTACCGCCGCGCCGCCGAGCAGCGTTGCGAGGAAGCTCGCCATCAGCCAGAAATTGAGATTGCTGCCGAGGCGGAAGCCGGAGTGAGCGATGAGGGCGATGACGGCTAAAGCGCCGATCAGCACATGGACGATGCGCCAGACGTCGTAGCTGCCGAGACGTAAGGGCCGCACGCGCTTACGCAGTGAAAGCACGGCGGCGAGCGTCGCAAGAGCAAGCAGCGTGTATCCACTCACCTGCTTCCAGAAGCCGTCGAGCCAGAGCATCTCGACCAGGCCGACGTTGGCGATGGACGGCGAGAGAGGGATGCGAGGCAGAAGCATGGTCGCCGCGGCGAGCACGCCAGCGACGCCGGCCGCAACGAGCATCGGCTTGCGTCCCGCGACCGGTTCGCGAGCGGCGGCGGGGGCGCCGAGCAACTCGTCGATGTGGACCCGGCACGAACCGCAGACCGTCGATGCGCCGGTGTCGCGCTTGACGTCGTCGAATGTCGCTGCGCCGAGCGAGATCGCATCGCCGATCTGTCCACGCGTAACGCCCGTGCAATTGCAGACGGTCGCCGTGCGCGGCCACTCCCTGACACTCTTCGGAGCCTGCTCACGCCAGATGCGTCCGCTGCGGCGGAAGCGGAACAAGTCCCACGGATAAAGCGTGCGCCCTGAGCCGATGGCCTCTTGTACGAGATTGATCTCTGGCCAATCGCCGATGGCCATCGCACCGACGAGCCGCGATCGCGTCAGCACGAGGCAGCGGTAGATGCCGGCCTCCGCATCCTCGAATCTGACGGTTCTGACATCGGTCCGCTGCGCAATCTGCCCGACGTCACCCATGCTGAACACGTCGACGCCGATGACCTTGAGCTTGGTGGACGCGATGGTGCCACCGTAGGTGCGCGGCGTTCCCGCGATCTGGCCAGCGACGACAAGCGCCTGTTCGAACCCCGGGCCGATCAGGCCATATACGGTATCGTCGAACTCGATGCATTCACCCGCGGCATAGATGTCCGGGTCGGCGGTGCGCATCTGCGCATCGACCTTGATGCCGCGGCCGACCGGCAGGCCGATCTCGCGCGCAAGTTCGATGTTCGCGCGAATGCCGGTGCAGACGATCACCGTATCGCATTCGAGCCGGGTGCCGTCCTGGAAGCTCAAGCCGGTGACGCGATCCTCACCATCGATCGACGCGACGCTGGAAAAGGTGCGGATCTTGACGCCGAGCTTCTCGATGCTGCTCGCGAGCAGTCGGCCGGCGCGCTCGTCGAGCTGGCGCGGCATGAGATAGGGGCTATGTTCGACGACCCAGGTCTCGATGCCGCGGTTCGACATGCCGCGCGCGGCCTCGAGCCCCAGCAGACCGCCGCCGATCACCACTGTGCGACGCGACCGCAGCGCTCGCGCGATCAGCTTTTCAACATCGTCGACGCTGCGGAACGTGAAGACGCCGGCGCGCTGGTGCCCCGGAATCGGCGGCACGTGCGCGCGCGAGCCGGTGCAGAACACGAGCTTGCTGTAGTTGAATTTGCGCCCCGAGCTGACGGTGACGGTGTGGGCATCGCGATCGACGTCGACGACACTCTGATCGGAGTAGAGCAGCACGCGCCCCGGCCCCTGGAAGCCCAGCGGCTGCATCACTTGGCCGATCTGCGCGTCGCCCGCGAGCAACGTCGACAGTTTGACTCTGTTGTAGGGCAGCCAGCGCTCTGCATTGAGCAAGACGCAATCGATGCCCGCGCGCGAAAGCTCCTGAGCGGTGCGAATACCGACAGGACCACCGCCGATGATTACGACCGGCGCACCGGCCTGCGTCTGTCGCTGCCCGGTCGTTGGGCCTGTTGCGAGATCGTCTATTGCAGGTTCGCTCTCGAGCATGACGTGCTTGTTCATGGCGACGGCCTCACGCCTGAAACGGTGAGGACAGCGGATCACACGCCGCGTCTCGCCTCGGCGACGGGACCGACGACGTAGAACAAGCCCGCAATGACGTGGAGATTCGATGCATGCCGCCCGCCTCCGGTGAGAGCCGCGCCCATGGCGCAACAGCTCGAGAATCCCGAGTTCCGAAAAACAATTCGGATTTGAGGCGACGTTGCCTGCTTGTTGCCGACCCGGCGCTGGATCAGCGCGGTTGGAACCGCGCATTTGCAACGCATCAACAATCGCAATCCTCATGCCAAGATTGCGACAGGAACTAAGCTACCGTCCTGGAATGATATTTTGATTTCAGAGGTCGGATTGAAAAGCGGTCGCGATCAGGATTTGTGCATTGCACCACGGCGTTTGCTCGTGTTTTCGGCGCTTAATTGTCGAGCAACAGACACCGGAATGTCATTTGGAACGTCACCTGAGAACGTTCGCCTCGAAACCATGCTGACCACCTGGGCTCGGGCGACCAACGGTGAATGCTGTCGCACTACAGGTCTCAGCAAGACCTTGCGCTCCGCCACGAACGAACGCCCGCAGGCATGGCATCACGCCGCGAACAGCCGCGCTCGAGGCGGCCTCAGTGACGATAACGGTTGCGATCATGGTGCCGCGTGAGGGACTTGAACCCCCGACCCCCTGATTACAAATCAGGTGCACTACCAACTGTGCTAACGCGGCTCGCCCTGGTTCATACACCAGCCCGCCCGACAGGCAAGGGGACGCGGCGCCGAGGCCCGTGAACGCGAGCGCCACCGAAATACACACCACAGCGTGCTCGTCCGCGCCGCCTTCCCTACCCCGCGCGCCTTCCGCGTGGGCCTGCGCGTCGAGCGCAGGCCCTGGCCAGCGGAACCCCGAGCACGCTCTCAATCGCCTTCGTTCGGGATATTGAGGCCGGTACCGCACGCCTTGCAGTGGACGGCGTCGGGATCGTGACGCTGGAGGCCGCAGACGGGGCAGCGGAAACGCACCTTGGTCGGCCTGAAAAGGACCTGCGCCAAGCGCAGGAACAGCGTCACGCCAAAAATCATAATGACCACGGAAATGAGCCGTCCCGAGCTTCCCGGCAGCGTGATGTCGCCGAACCCCGTCGTCGTCAGCGCCGTGACGGTGAAATAGAGCGCATCCACGTAGTTGGTAATGTGCGGGTTCGACCAATGCTGCGTCTCGTAGACGACCGCGGTCATCACGAAGATGAAGATGAGCAGGTGGGTCGAGGCGATGATGACGTCCTCGTGCCGGCGGAAGAGACGCACGTCCTTCCGCAGCCGTTCGAGCAGCCGATACGTGTGGAGCAACCGCAGCGTTCGCAATACGCGCAGGAAGCCGCCACCCTCGCCAGCGATCGGCGCGAGGAACGAGCCGATCGCGACGATATCCGCCCAGGTGGCGGGATGTCCGAGTTCCTTGATGCGCGAGCGCGAGATCACCATGCGCGCCGCGAAATCGGCCAGCAGAGCCGCGCCGACTATCAGGTCTATGACCTCGACGAACGTCGTCCGCGGCAGAAAGGACGACACGACGATGAAGACGATCGTACTGATGTCGAAGAACAGAAGGCCGTAGGTGAAAAGCCGCGCGCGGCGGGAATCACCCTCGTAGAGCGCCCTGATGGAAGCGGTGATGTCGTATCGCACGGTCATAGGAAAGAAGTGCCAGAATTCGCCGGGCAACGGAAGATTTCCGCGCCCGCTTCGCGATCCCTCGGGCGGTCGCACCTCGGTCCCGGCTAATGCGGCGCGCGGACAGCAATGGGCTTGGGATCACGAGCGCGTGGTAGCCATGCCAATGGCCGGTCGCCTCAACGCGACTTGTGCGAGGCCAGAAGCGACCGCAACATCTCGACGAGGCGGGTCGAGGGGCATTCGCGCCCGCTGTAGCATTGCCTCGATATGCGCGCGCCCTCGAACAACAGAAACACCTCGTCGGCGACGCGCTCCGGGTCGGCGTAGCCTGCGCCACCGAGCATCGCGACGAGCTGGCGGCGCTTGCGGGCCTTGTAGTCCTCGATGATGCGCAGTGCCGGGTGCTCCGTGCCCTGGAGCTCGACGGCGGCGTTCGCCATCGGGCAGCCGCGCTCGCCGAAATCGGAAACGACCTGCTCGACATAGCCGAGCCATGCCTCGACTTGCGCGGCAAAATCGCCCGCGTGCGCGCGCATCATATTCTGCCAGCGGCCATCGCTCTCCTCCGCGACCTGCTGGAGATACGCGACGATCAGTTCGTCCTTCGAGCCGAAGTGGCGGTAGAGCGTCATCTTGTTGGTCGATGCCGCCTCGGCGACGGCCTCGACACCGACGCTGCGGATGCCGTGCTTGTAGAAGAGCTCGCACGCAGCCGCGAGTATCCGCTGGCGCGGCGGGCCCGCGGCATCCGTCTGCGGTGCGTGAGGAACGGCTTTCTTCATACCAAGTCGAGTGGGTAAAGTTTGAATGGACAAAGTTGACGGGGGAAGTTACCCCGGCTATGGTGATGTTACTGGTCGGTAACATACCGGGTACGGCCCGCAATGTCACGCCGAACCGCAATATCATGCCGAACCGAGGCGCCCACGGGCAAAAGTGCCGCTGGACGCGACGATTCGATCCCGATCCGACATTAGAGCACTCCATCGTGCCCTTGCGAAGCGCTGTCGGCATCACCCGCCGTTGGCGTGGCCGTTCGGCCATGGTGCGGGAGTGGACCCAAGGACAAGCCCTGTTTCGAGCAGATCGCTCCAAGCAATCCGATTGAGGCCGTCGATGACGTTCCAGTCCAAAATTCGCACGGCCACGCTGAGCGTGTTCGCGCTGCTCCTCGCCGCCTGCGACAAGCCCAGTTCGCAAACCCAGACCGCGCAGCAGGCGCCGCCACCGCCGCAGGTGACGGTGGCCCAGCCGGTCCGCAAGATCGTCGCCGAAGAGACGGAGATCGTCGGGCGCTTTATCGCGATCGACTCCGTCGAGGTGCGCGCGCGCGTCTCCGGCTACCTCGATACGGTCAACTTCCGCGACGGCCAGGTGGTGGAAAAGGGCCAGCTCCTGTTCACCATCGACCGCCGGCCGTTCGAGACCGCGCTCGAGCAAGCGAAGGCCACGCTGGAGCAGGCGAAGGCAAACCTCGCGTTCGCGCTGAGCAACCTCGAGCGCGCCGAAGGGTTGAAGCGGGGCACGGTCATATCCGAGCAGACACTCGACGAGCGCGTCCAGGCCGAGCGCGTCGCGCGCGCCTCCGTCTCGGCGCCGGAAGCGGCGGTGCGTCAGGCCGAGCTCGATTTCCAGTACACCCGCCTCACCGCGCCCGTTGCCGGCCGCATCGGTGACCGCCGCGTCTCGCCCGGCAACCTCGTCACCGGCGGCAGCGGCGGCTCGACGACGCTGCTCGCCTCGATCCAGTCCACTGATCCGATCCGCTTCGAGTTCACCATCGACGAAGGGTCCTACCTCAGCTTCATCCGCCTGCACGGCGAAAAGGCGCTGACCGCGCCGAACGTGCCCGTGCGCCTCAAGCTGCTCGACGAGGAGGGCTTTCCACATCAGGGGCATGTCGACTTCATCGACAATTCGTTCAGCCGCACCGCTGGCGTGATCCGCATGCGCGCGGAGTTTGCCAACGCCAGCGGCAAGCTGACGCCCGGCATGTTCGGCCGCATCCGGCTGGACCTGACGCCTCCGGCGGAGGCCCTGCTCGTACCGGATGAGGCGATTGGCACCGAGCAGGCCAACAAGTTCGTGATGGTCGTCGACGAGACGAAGGTCGCAAAGCCCAAATACGTGCAACTCGGCGCGCTGATCGAGGGCCTGCGTGTCGTAAAGGGCATCGAGGCCAACGACCGTGTCGTCATCAAGGGCCTGATGCGCGTACGCCCGGGAAGCCCCGTCGATCCCAAGGACGGCACCATCGCCACCGCCCAGAACGAAACGACGCCCGCAGCGGGCAACTGATAGCAGGCCGAAAGGCGGTCCGGGGCGCTTCGTCCCGGCCGCCGTGGTGCCTCACGTCGGAACATCCCAGAGCGGCCAAGCGGAGCGCCAGCCAGCATGCGCATCTCTCATTTCTTCATCGACCGGCCGATCTTCGCCAGCGTCGTGTCGATCGTGTTCATCATCCTCGGCGCCGTCGCATACGGGCGCCTCCCCGTCGCGCAATATCCCGAGATCGCACCGCCGACGATCAACGTCACCGGTCAGTACCCGGGCGCCAGCGCCGACGTCGTCGCCGCCACCGTGGTCGCGCCACTGGAGCAGCAGATCAACGGCGTCGAGAACATGATCTACATGACGTCGAACTCGACCGGCGACGGCAGCTTCTCGATTGCCGTGACCTTCGAGCTCGGCACCAATCTCGACGTCGCGCAGGTCCAGGTGCAGAACCGCGTCGCCATCGCCCAGCCGCGCCTTCCGGCCGAAGTGCGCAGCCTCGGCGTCACCGTTGCCAAGGCGTCGCCCGACCTCATGATGGTCGTGCATCTCTATTCGCCCGATCAGTCACGCGACACGCTCTTCATCTCGAACTACGCCAACGTTCAGGTGACCGACGTGCTGAGCCGCATCGACGGCGTCGGCTCGATCACCGTGTTCGGCTCGCGCGACTATGCGATGCGCGTGTGGCTCGACCCCGATCGCCTCCAGTCGCTCAACCTCACCGCCAGCGACGTCGTATCGGCGCTGCAGGGCCAGAACCTCCAGGTGGCATCCGGCGTCCTCAACCAGCCCCCGGTACCACAGCCCGGTGCCTTCCAGCTCTCCGTGCGGACGCTCGGCCGGCTGCACAAGCCCGAGGAATTCGGCGATATCGTCGTGAAGCAGGCCGACAACTCGGTCGTGCGTCTCAAGGATGTGGCGCGCGTCGAGCTTGCCGCGCAGGACTACGGACGCAACTCCTACCTCGACCGCGATCCCGCCATCGGCCTCGGCATCTTCCAGCGCCCCGGCTCCAACGCCCTCGCCACCGCCGACACGATCAAGGCGCAGATGGACGAACTGGCGAAGGGCTTTCCCCAGGGCCTCAAGTACACGATCATCTACAATCCCACGGACTTCATCCGCCAGTCCGTCGACGCGGTGATCGCGACGATCGGCGAAGCCGTGGTGCTCGTCGTTCTCGTCGTCGTTGTGTTCCTGCAGACGTGGCGCGCCGCCATCATCCCCATCCTCGCCATTCCGATCTCGCTGGTCGGCACGTTCTTCTTCATGGCGCTGTTCGGGTTCTCGCTGAACAACCTCTCGCTGTTCGGCCTCGTTCTTGCCATCGGCATCGTCGTCGACGACGCCATCGTCGTGGTCGAGAACGTCGAGCGCAACATCGCGCGCGGACTTTCCCCGCGCGACGCCGCGCGCCTCTCCATGGACGAGGTGGGCTCGGCGCTGATCGCCATCTCGCTGGTGCTCTGCGCCGTGTTCGTGCCGACCGCGTTCATCACCGGCATCTCCGGCCAGTTCTACCGCCAGTTCGCGCTCACCATCGCCGGTGCCACGATCATCTCGCTGATCGTTTCGCTGACGCTCTCCCCCGCGCTCTGCGCCATGCTGCTGAAGCCGCACACCAAGGATCACAAGCCAGGCCTGCTGATGCGCCCCATCACCGGGTTCTTCGCCGGCTTCAACTGGTTGTTCGACAAGCTCGGCGCCGGCTACGGCTGGCTCACCTCGCGGCTGGTGCGCATTTCCGGCATCATGCTGCTCGCCTACGCGGCCGTGATCGGTTTCGGTCTCGACGAGTTCCGCAAGACACCGCAAGGCTTCATTCCGCAGCTCGACGCCGGCTATCTCATCATCGCGACGCAGCTTCCCGGCGGTGCCGCGCTGGCGCGCACCGACGCCGTCAATCGTGCCGCCGCAGACATCGCGCTCTCGGTCCCCGGCGTCGCTCATGCCGTCAATATCGTCGGATTCTCCGGCGCCACCTTCACCACCGCGCCGAACTCCGGCGCCATCTTCGTCGTGCTCGAGGACTTCGAGAAGCGCGCACGTGATCCCGGCAAGTCCGCCGATGCCATTCAAATGGCGCTCCAGCAGAAGCTCGGCGGCCTTCAGGAGGGCCTCATCGTCGTCGTCAAGCCGCCGCCGGTTCGCGGTATCGGCACCGCCGGCGGTTTCCGCATGATGATCGAGGACCGCCGCGGATTGGGATCGAACGAGTTGCAGCGCGCCGTCTTCGCGATGATGGGGCGCGCCGCGCAGACGCCCGGCGTGCAGCGCGTGTTCTCGCTGTTCGAAACCTCGACCCCGCAGGTCTACCTCGACATCGATCGCACCAAGGCGCAACTGCTCGGCATCCGCGTGCCCGACGTGTTCAGCGCCTTGCAGACGTACCTCGGCTCGACCTACGTCAACGACTTCAACTTGCTGGGCCGCACCTTCCGCGTGACCGCGCAGGCCGACGCCGATCATCGTCTGCAGCCCGAGGACGTGCTGAAGATCCGCGTCCGCAACGACGTGGGCGAGACGGTCCGGTGAGCAACATCTCCGGCCCCTACCGCGTGCCGCGTTACAATCTGTACCCCGCGGCCGAGCTCGACGGCGCACCTGCCCCCGGCGTTTCCCAGGGCGAGGCGCTCAAGGTCATGGAGAAGCTCGCCGCCGAGGTCCTACCAGACGGCATCACCTACGAATGGACCACGCTGGCGTTCCAGCAGATGCGGGCCGGCAATACGGCCGTCTTCGTGTTCGCGCTGGCCGTGGTGTTCGTGTTCCTGGTGCTGGCGGCGCAGTACGAGAGCCTCACGCTGCCGCTGTCCGTCATCATGATCGTGCCGATGTGCCTCATCGCCGCGATCGTCGGAGTCATCCTGCGCGGGCAGGACAACAACATCCTCACGCAGGTCGGATTCATCGTTCTTATCGGTCTTGCAGCAAAGAACGCGATCCTCATCGTCGAGTTCGCGAGCCAGCTCGAGGAAGAGGGGCGCGACCGCTATCAGGCGGCCATCGAGGCGGCACGCCTGCGTCTGCGGCCGATCCTGATGACGTCTCTCGCCTTCATCCTCGGCGTGGTGCCGCTGGTCTGGGCGACGGGCGCCGGCGCGGAGTTGCGCCAAGTGCTCGGCACCACGGTGTTCGCCGGCATGATCGGCGTGACGCTGTTCGGCCTGATCTTCACGCCCGCGTTCTACATCGTCAGCCGGCGCCTCGAAGGAAACCGGGGCGCGGCGCGCAGCGAGCCTGTCGCGGCGCCTGGCGAATGAACGGGCAAACTACGTAGCGGCGAAAGACGCTGACTCCGGCCGCCCACCTCCCATCGGGCCGCTCCAACTTCGGGCGGCCCGGTCTTTCGTTCCGGACGAACCGGCCGTGCCTCGAGCGACCTCCTATGCTTCGGATGCCGCGCCGCGGGCAGGGATGAAGCAATCCTGCTTGCCGCGCGGCGGTCGTTCTCGCGCCGCCAGCCCCTTCCGCAAACGAAGAAGCCCCGGCCGCTGATGCGGCCGGGGCTTCTTGTTTCACGTCCTCGCGGCGGGATCAGAACTTGATGCGCGCGCCGGTCATGATCACGTCGTACTTGATGTCGTGATCAGAGACCGCCGAGGTGTTGGCTCCCAACAGGCCCTGCACGTCGGTGATGTCGTTCGCCCAGTAGTGGCGATACGCGAGGTAGAGCTCCATAGCGGCGGCATCGACGTGCTGCACGACGCCGAAGCCGACAGTGTTGGCCTTTTCGCTGAGCAGCGGATCGAGCGCCGTCGGCGTGCCGTTGATGTCAACGGTCAGGCCGGTGCCGGTGATGCCCACATCCCAGATCCGATAGTACTCACCGTAGATCGACGTCTGGCCGATGGGGAACCACTTCCGCAGCAAGCCGCCCTTCACGTAGGCATACTTCTCGTTGAGCAGGAAGTTCGAGTCCCACTCGCGCTTGCCGCCTGCGGCGGTGATGAACAGGCCCGTCGGCTCATGCAGCAACGAGAACGAGCCGACCAGCTCCTGGTGATCCGGCAACACGGAGTTGCCGCCCGTGATGGGGTTGCCGCCGCCGGTGCCGAAGGCCTGCAGCAGCGAGTCGCTGTCGATGATCTGGCCATCGTGATAGCCGATACCGGCCTTGATCGAGACGCCGTTGAACGACCCTGCGTAGCGCAGCGCTACATCCCAGTCGTCGTCCTCACCCCAGGCCGCCGAGAAGATGAAGCCACCGATCACCGGCGAGTCGTAGCGGATCAGGTTGCCGCGACCACCGTCGAAGTTGCCGCGCCACAGATCGCCGACGATCGAGAAATTGGCGCCGCCGAAGAACAGCAGGCCCGGCATGAACACCGAGAGGCCGTCATTGGCGCTACGAAGGAAGAAGCCCTCGTTCCACGTTTCGACGCTCGACAGCGAAATGGCCGAGGTGCGCGACAAGTCCATTTCGGCGATATTGTCGGTCGCATTCGACTGCTGACCGACCGTCACGCGGCCAAGGCGCTTGCTCTCCAGCCACCAGTTGGAATGGCGAACGACGATGCGCGAAGAGTCGTCGCCGCTGCCGCTGAAGTTGAAGCCGCCGGCCGGACCGGGAACGAAGCGCTGATCGACGAAGTCCGAGTTGGCGGAGCCGACCTCGATTTCGATGAGGTAACCCGCGCGCCACTCAGGCGAGATGGTCGCGGCGCCCTCGAAGCCGAAATAGGTCGTCGAGGTCTTGTTGTTGACGACGTAGGCGTTGCGCTCGGTCGAGTCGTCCCAGAACATCACGGCCTGATTGACCTGGCCGTAAACCGTCAGCGAAACCTTGCGGTTGCCCTTGCGCGCCGTCGTCGCCTCGAGTTCGGCAATGCGCTCTTCGAGATCGGCGCAGCAATCACCGCCGAGGTCCGCAGCGCTGGCCGAGGAAAGGCCGCCGAGCAGCGTAACGGCGGCCAGCGCGGCGATGCAGATATTGGACTTCATCAATTCCCCCTCCGCCCGCAAATTGGCGGGCCGCCCAAAACGAACATGAATCGTCTGGTTACCCGGGGTATGTGATTCGCGCGCCCCGCACCAACCCGCACTCGGACAATTGGGGAGAGAACCGTTCTGCGGCGGAGAAAATGTCGCCTGGAGGCAACACACCATCTGATCGAGTTGTAGCCACCGCCTTGGTGCTGGCCGCCACAAACCTTCCGCTTACTTCATGAGCACCAGCGACGCGAGCCCGAGGAAGGCGAAAAACCCGACGACGTCGGTGACCATCGTGACGAACACGCCGGACGCCGGCGCAGGGTCCAGCTCCAGGTGGTTGAGCACCAAGGGAATGAGAATACCGGCGAGCGCGGCGGCGACGAGATTGATGACGATGGCCGCCGCGATGACCGATCCGAGCAGGCCCGAGCCGAACCACAACCATGCGATCCCCGCCATGATGAGCGAGAGCACCGCGCCGTTGACGATACCGACGAAGAACTCGCGCGTGATGATGCGCGGCGCGTTGGTTCGTCCGAGCTTGCTGGTGGCGAGGGCGCGCACGGTAACGGTCATGGTCTGGGTGCCGGCATTGCCGCCGAGCGAGGCGACGATCGGCATGAGGATGGCGAGCGCGACCATCTCCTGGATGGTCACGTCGAACTGCTGGATGACGAACGAGGCCAGGATCGCCGTGCCGAGATTGACGATCAGCCAGGGCACGCGCGAGCGCGCCGTCCAGTAGACACTGTCGGCCAGCGTTTCGTCGCCGACGCCGGCCAGCGCCTTCATGTCTTCCTCGGCTTCTTCCTGAATGACCTCGACCACGTCGTCGACGGTGACGACGCCGACGAGGCGCTGGTTCTCGTCGACGACGGGCGCCGACATCAGGTCATAGCGGCTGAACTGGCGGGCAACCGTCTCCTGGTCCGCGGTGGCGAGCACGACGTGACGGTCGGGGTCCATCAGCGCCTCGACCCGCACGTCGCGCTTCGAACGCAACAAGCGGCTCAGCTCCACAGCGCCGAGCACGCGGAAGCTCGGATCGACCACGAAAATCTCGGAAAACGCCTCCGGCAGGTCTTCCGTATCGCGCATGTAGTCGATGACGCGGCCGACCGTCCAATACGGAGCGACGGCGACGAACTCCGACTGCATGAGGCGGCCGGCCGTCTCCTCGGGATATTCGAGGTTGCGTTCCAGCGCCGCGCGCTCGGTCGCGTCGAGTTCGGCAAGAATTTCCTGGCGGTCCGGCTCCTCGAGGCTTTCGAGCAGGTAGGCCGCGTCGTCGGTCTCCAGCACCTTGACGGCCTGGGCGAGGAACGAGTTGGGCAGGGCTTCCGACAACTGGTCGCGAACGGTCGCATCGAGCTCGGAGAACGCCTCGACGTCGAACCGCGGGCCGAGGGCCTCGATAAGCTCGGAGCGCTGCTCGGCCGGCAGCAACTCGACGAGGTCGGCGAGATCGGGCGCGCGCAGCGATCCCGCAAGCTCACCAACCCGGTGCTTGTCTCCGGCCTCGAGCGCGTCCGTAACGGCGCGCACCAGCTCCGCGACCGGCAGCGCATCACGCTCGGGCGTGGGGTCCTGCTCCATCGGGTTCGTCATGCCGGATTCCTCGAATGGGGCCTCGTGGACGGGGCGAACTGTGCGGGCGCGCAGCGAGTGCGCGGTCGATCGGGGCGGCGAGGCGACGCCGACTGCATCGCCAGATGTCCGATTCGCGCGCCCGCGGCGACGGCGCACTTTTATCAAGATGGCCTCGCCACATGAAAAAGCGATGCCTGTGGAGAACGCGCATCGTCCTCTACCGCGGCGCACCGCTGCTTGCGACGCAGGAACACCAGCCCCAATGCCGGCCAATTTTTACGAGCATTACGCTTCCTGATCGAGAGCAGGCGGGTGCCAAAATTGTCGCAATAAGCGGCGACAGTTGTCACGCCGCCTCGCATCAGATAGGCGCTGTGATAGTTTGGCGCCGATCTGAGGACCGGACCGCATGGTGGCGCGGCGGTCTGGGCAGGCGGGTGAGGGCACGATGACGGCGATGAATGGAGCGGGTTGGCTTTCGCGCGGTGGATCGCGCGGCAGGGTAGCCGTGCTTTCGGCGCTGGCCCTCGGCGTTGGTGCGCTCACGGCCGTATCCGGTGGCGTGTTGACGCGCGCCCTCGCGGCCCCGCCGCCGGAGAATGCCTGTGCCAACCCCGGCGCGCTCGGCGTCGAGCGCATTGTCGAGATCGACACCAAGGGCGGCCCGCTGCTCGGAAATCTCCAGTACAAAGAGATCGATTTCCTGAAGCCCGGCGAGGTCGTGCTGACATTCGACGACGGCCCTTCTCGCCAGAGCACCAACCGCGTCCTCGATGCGCTCGCCACCCACTGCACACGCGCCACGTTCTTCATGGTCGGCCGCATGGCCGTCGCCGAGCCCGACATGGTGCGCAAGGTCGATTCGCTCGGCCACACGGTCGGCACACACAGTTGGTCCCACGCCAATCAGGCTTCGCTCGGCGCCGACCGCTCCAAGCGCGAGATCGAACTTGGCATTTCCGCCGTCTCCGCGGCGCTCGGCCGGCCCACGGCCCCGTTCTTCCGCTTCCCCTATCTCAGCGATCCCAAGGGCGCCATCCGCTATCTCGAGCAGCGCGACCAGGGCATCTTCTCCATCGACGTCGATACCAAGGACTTCCAGACGCGCAGCGCCAGCGTCATGCAGCAGCGCCTGTTCCGTGAGCTGCAAAGCCGCGGCAAGGGCATCATCCTGTTCCACGACATCCAGCACTCGACGGCTACCGGCATCGCCAGCGTTCTCGATGAGCTGAAGAAGCGCGGCTACAAGATCGTCCACATGGTGCCGAAGGGCACGGCCACCACGCTCGCTGAATTCGACGCCGCTGCGCGCAAGGAGCTTGAGCGCCGCAATGCGCTCGCAACCGCCGCGCCGCTCGCGAATCGCTCGATGGTGTGGCCGGTGACGCAGGGCGACGCGCCGCCCACCACGTCGGTCCGCCGTCCGCGCCAGCCGGCAGCCGTCCCGCCGCCCGCCGCGACCGTTGGCGCACCTCCGGCCGCGACGGTGAAGCCGCCGCCGCTCGATCAGGCCACTGCGACGGATAGTCCTCGCCCGAAGCCGAGCTGGAAGCGCGAGGAATTGCCGTGGCAGGAGCAGATGTTCCAGCATCTGCGCTGAGGCGGTCCTTCAACCAATTGAAATCGAAACCGGAATTGCGCCGAGTCGAACCTCGCCGGCCGCCGCGCGGGTGAATGCGCCGCCATCCGCTCCCTGACCTCGGTCTGGTCCCGCCGCCACAGGCGTGGCGAATATCACCGCCGCACTGATCGACACCCTTGCCTCCATCGGCGTATTAGCAAGACTGAAACCCTGGCCGGAGAATCCTCCGAGTCGCCAGAGTTCTCGCTTGGAGCCGTCGTCAAAATGCGCCGCATCGCCATTACCGCACTGGCCGCGCTCGCGACATTCGCGACGGCCGCCGCCAATGAAGCGCCGCAAGCGCAGGGCGTCGCCGCGGCCCCTGGCTGCCTCGCCAAGGACGGCGGTCTCGGCACCGAGCGCATCGTCGAGATCGATACCGCCGGCGGTCCGCTGTTCGGCGACATCACGCGGCAAGACAAGGAAGCGACCTTCCTGAAGCCGAAAGAAGTCGTGCTGACTTTCGACGACGGCCCGATGCCGTGGGTCACGCGCTCGATCCTCGACACCCTCGACAAGTTCTGCAGCAAGGCGACGTTCTTCTCCGTCGGCCGCATGGCGCTGGCCTATCCCCAGACGCTGCGCGACGTGCTGGCGCGCGGCCACACACTCGGCGGACATACCTGGTCGCACCCGCTCAACCTGAAGCGCTTGAAGCCCGAGAAGGCCATCGACGAGATCGAGCGCGGTTTCGCCGCCATCTCGATCGCCAGCGGCGGCCGCACCTCTCCGTTCTTCCGCTTCCCCGGCCTCAGCGACAACGGCGCCATGCTGGCGGCGCTGCAGAAGCGGGGCATTGCCGCATTCAGCGTCGACGTGGTCTCCGACGACAGCTACATCGCCGACCCGGCGCGGCTTGCCCGCGTGACCATCGACCGCGTCGAAGCCCGCCGCGGCGGTATCCTGCTGTTCCATGACATCAAGACCGCCACGGCGAAGGCCCTGCCGACGATTCTCGCGGAGCTGAAGAAGCGCGGCTACAAGGTCGTCCATATGCGATCGAAGGAGCTGCTGAAGCCGCTGCCCGAACTCGCCGACGAGTTGCAGCCGCTCCTCGTCAAGAACGACCCGCCGCGCGGCCCCGGTGCCGAGCGTGCAGCGATGCTGCCGTTCTACGGAGCGCTCGGCCCGGTCTCAGCCAAGAACATGGGTGAAGGCGAGAAGGTCGCGGCTCTGGACCTCGAAGTCGAGCAGGTCGCGCCGCAGCCGCGCGAGCGCAAGATCGAACCGGCGAAGGAAGCAGCGGGCAAGCCGAAGCATGCGACGCGGACGAAACCGCTCGACCTCGGCTATCCGGCAGGCTGGTCGACGAACGTCCAGCGCGCGCGTCTGAACCGCCCGGTCTACGATTGACGCCTCTTTCGACGTTAGAAAACACGCTGGTGCTTCGTTCCCGGGATCAGCGTCCCGGCAGCACCGAGCGCACCAGCGCGGGCCTTGCTTTCTGCGCGGCCATGGCCGGTGCCGTCTCGCTCGACGCGAGCCGCACCTT
>CALMPK010000241.1 GCA_937873575.1 uncultured Hyphomicrobiaceae bacterium | reverse complement strand
CTTCATGACGATGCAAAAAGTCCTTGCCAACAGGGTGCCGTCCACACATGGGATGAACATGTCGTCGAACTAGCCTTCCCAACCGGGCCAGCCCACCAAGTCGCCCCGGGCCCGGTCGAGGCGGCACTACGAGCCGTAGCGCCTCTTGGGTTTGCCTTCGCCCGCGCTGATGCGAAGGTGGCGCCGAGACCCTGTCGGCCCGGTCACCCGCAACTGACCGGCAGAAACCGCTGCGCACTGCGAAAGGCTTCGCGACTGTGCCGCGGCGCAGCGCGCGTCAGGGTAAGATCGGTTGAGAATTGAAGGGCCGCGCGCTTCCTTGGACTGCATGAAGGCACCCTGGGTGTCACGGTCGAGAATGCACTTCGTGACATCGATGGTTCGCGCGCGATGCCAGGAAAGTCGATAGCAACCCAGCGGTGAGGCGACAGCGTCAAGGGAGACCCGACGATGAGAATTCTGCGCAGCGCACGGGCGGTCGGCATGGTCCTCGCCCTCGCATGCCCGTTGGCGAGCGTTGCCGCGGCCGAGGACTGCGGATCGGGCGGCGCCGGCTTCGGCGCCTGGCTCGAGCGGTTCAAAAGCCATGCCGCCGCTCAGGGCATCTCGGCGCGGGCGATCTCCGCCGGGCTCGGCGATGTGAGCTACGACCCGAACATCATCCGGCTCGATCGCAACCAGCGTTCGTTCAAGTTGAGCTTCGAGCAGTTCTATGCTCGCCGCGTCGGCTCCGCCCTGCTCGCCAAGGGCCGGCGGCTGATGGGCACACACAAATCCACGCTCGACCGCATCGAGGCCCGCTTCGGCGTACCGCGCGAGGTGCTGATCGCCATCTGGGGTCTCGAGACCAATTACGGTGCGGACGGCGCGGGCGGCAAATCGATCCTGCGCTCGCTCGCAACGCTCGCCTACGACTGCCGGCGCTCCGCCTTCTTCCGCCAGCAGCTCCTCGACGGCCTGCGTATCGTCGATCGCGGCGACATGACGCCTTCGCAGCTTCGCGGTGGATGGGCCGGCGAAATCGGCCAGACGCAGTTTCTGCCGACCGCCTATGTCCGCTATGGCGTGGACTTCGACGGCGACGGCCGCCGCGATCTCTCGCGCAGCGTGCCGGACGTCCTCGCCTCGACGGCCAACTTCCTCAAGGGACATGGCTGGAAGGCCGGCCAGCCCTACGGACCCGGCAGCGCCAACTATGCCGTGCTCGCCGATTGGAACCGCGCCGACGTCTATCGCAAGACCATCGCCAAGGCGGCTGCCGCTCTCGGCGGCTGAGCTCGCGATGCTGTGTGTCGGCGCCGCATGGCACGAAACGGCAGGCACGCCAAAGCTGCACTGGCACCGTCAGAACACAAACGTCGAAAGGGCGGAGGCCGTACAGCCTCCGCCCCCCCCAATCCCGGCTCACCTTACGGCCTACTCCTTGAAGCCATAGGCGGGAATGCCCTGCTCGTTGTCGTAATACTTGAAGGGCAGGAACTTGCCGGTCATGCCGATCTTGACGCGGTCGCCCTTCTCATTCGGCAGGCGCTCCATCGTCATGTCGAAATCGATCGCGGACATGATGCCGTCGCCGAACTCTTCCTCGATCAGAGCCTTCCACGCCGGACCGTTGACGAGGACCAGCTCATAGAAGCGATAGAGCAGCGGATCGGTCGGCGGCATCGCCGTGCCATTGCCGCGATAAGGCACTTCGTTGAGCATCGCTTCCTCGAGCGCCGAAAGGCCGAACAGCGCGGCGGCCTTCTTGGCCAGTGGCTTCACCAGCTTGTGCTGGCCGAGCAGCGCGCCCACCACGAGCACGGGGCTCATGCCGCCGATCTCGTCGCAGATCTGTTTCCAGGTCAGCCCCTTCTCGCGCTTGATGTCGAGGATCTTCTCGGTCAGTTGCTCTCGCTTCATGGTGTTCCTCTCATGCGATTTGCGGGAAAAAAACCGGGCTTATCTCCCCCCGGTCCGTGAGTGACGGGGCCTATGCCGGTCGCAGCGACGCTCGGCTCGGGGATCGTGGGATTGACAAGCGGCGGATGGCGCGGGTCCCAGGCCTTCCCCGCGATCTCCTCGTCGAAGCTCTTCGAGCGCGAGACGAGAAAGTCGATGATGTGGTTGCGAACCGGATAGTAGGCCGGGTGACGATGCACATCGTTGCGCGTGCGTGCTTTCGGCAGCGGGTTGACGACGATCTCCGCAATCCGCGCGCCCGGTCCGTTGGTCATCAGCACGATCTTGTCGGCGAGGTAGATCGCCTCGTCGACATCGTGCGTGATCATGAACACCGTCTGTCCCGTCTCGATGCAGATCTTGCGCACCTCGTCCTGCAGCGTGCCGCGGGTCAGCGCGTCGAGTGCGGAGAACGGCTCGTCCATCAGCAGGATCTTCGGATCGATCGACAGGGCCCGGGCAATGCCGACGCGCTGCTTCATGCCGCCGGAAAGCTGCGACGGTTTGCGGTGCGCCGCCTGCTCGAGACCGACGAGACGGATCGCTTCCATCGCCTTCGCCTCGATCTCGGCGCGCGACAGCTTGGGCCACCGCGACGACACCGCATAAGCCACGTTCGAGAGCGCCGTCTTCCACGGCAGGAGTGCATGGCTCTGGAAGATCACCGCACGGTCGAGCGAGGGGCCTTCGATTGCCTTGCCGTCGACGATGACGACGCCCGACGACGGCGCGTCGAGACCGGCGAGGATGTTGAGCACCGTCGTCTTGCCGCATCCCGAGTGGCCGATCACGGCGACGAACTCACCGCGTGTCATCGACAGCCAGAGATCGTCGAACACCGTCGTCTTGCCGCCACCCGGCGCGGGATACGAACGCGAGATGCCCTCGATGGAGATGTATCGGTCCTGCATTGGCTACTCCGGATATGTCACGAGGTGGCCCAGCCGGGCGAGGATCTGGTCGAGCAGCATTCCGACGAAACCGATGACCAGGATCGCGGTGATCACGTTGGTGATCGACAGGTTGTTCCACTCGTTCCAGACGAAGTAGCCGACGCCGGTTCCGCCAACGAGCATCTCGGCGGCGACGATCACCAGCCAGGCGATGCCGATCGAGATGCGCATGCCGGTGACGATCGTCGGCGCTGCCGCGGGAAGGATCACCGTGAATGCCTTGCGCAGCGTTCCGACTTCGAGCGTGCGCGCGACGTTGATCCACTCCTTGCGCACGTTCGCCACGCCGAAGGCCGTGTTGATGAGCATCGGCCATATCGAGCAGATGAAGATGACGAAGATCGCGGAGAGTCCACTATCCTTGATCGTATAGAGAGCGAGCGGCATCCACGCGAGTGGCGAGATGGGCTTCAGCACCTGGATGAACGGATCGAGCGCCCTGCTCATCAGCGGGGACATGCCGATGAGGAAGCCGAGAGGCAGCGCCACCGCCATCGCCAGCAGATAGCCCGCCGCGACGCGCAGAATCGAGTAGCCGAGCTGGAGCCCGAGGCCGACATCGTTGGTACCGCGGACGTAGAACGGGTCCTTGATATGCCCCCAGAGAGTCAGGCCGACATCCACCGGGCTCGGCATCGCAGACTTGCCCTGTGTCGCCGTTATCCCCATCAGCTTGGCGTATTCCGGATCCATCTTCTGCCCGCTGCTGCCGCCCGTCACCGCGAGGTGCCAAGCGAGCAGAAACGTCATGAGCAGCATGATCGACACGGCAACGGATCTGAGCTCGAGCGAGCGCATGTGATCGTCTCCCGTTCTTGTCGCTGCACACACCGGACTTTCACCCGGCGGGCCAATCGCGGCCTCGGTGAAACGCTCATGCGTTCCGTCGAAGCCGCTTGTTCCAGCGTTGCGTCTCTGACGACTGGTCCACTGTTCGCGGCCTGAACCGCGACCGGGCGCCAGAGATCGAAGCAACGCCAGGCTCGTACGTTTGCCTGTGTGCCGTGCGGTTCCGACGATTGCACCGAACGCCGAGGCAGTGGGCGGCAACCGTCGGAACCGGAACACTAGCCCCGCTTGATGGCGAAGCTGTCGAGGTACTCCGACGCCTTGGCCGGATCGAACGTCTTGCCCATGACCGAGAAGGTCTTCGTCGACGCTTCGGGCGGGGTGAGGCCGGCTTCCTTCATCAGGCGCACGGCATCGGTTTGCAGGAACACCTCGCGCGCGATGCCCTTGTAGTCGACGTCGCCCTTGAGCTGGCCCCAGCGCTTCATCTGCGTCAGCATCCACACCGCGAAGCTCTCCCACGGGAAGGGATCGAACGTGACGCGGTCCGGGTCCTTCTTCACGCTGCCGAGGCCGTCCGCGTAGGTGCCGGTCAGCACCTGCTCGAGCACCGTGACCGGCGCGTTGAGATAGTTCGCAGGTGCGATCGCCTCCGCGATCTGCTTGCGGTTCTCGGCCTTCGACGCGAACGCCGCCGCTTCGATGATCGCGCGCAGGAGCGCGCCGTACGAGTTCGGTGCCGACGTCACGAACTCCTTGCTCGCCGCGAAGGCGCAGCACGGATGCCCGTCCCAGATTTCCTTCGAGAGAATGTGGTTGAAGCCGACACCGTCGAAGATGGCACGCTGGCAGATGTTGTCCGGCGCGAGGAAGCCGTCGATGTTGTCGGCGCGGAGGTTCGCGACCATCTCCGGTGGCGGCACCGAGCGAAGCTGCACGTCGACATCGGGATCGAGCCCGTGCTCGGCGAGATAGTAGCGCAGCAGATAGTTGTGCATCGAATAGTCGAAGGGGATGGCGAACTTGAAACCCTTCCACTGCTTGGGATCACGCTTGTCCTTGTGCTTCATGGCGAGCGTGATCGCCTGACCGTTGATGTTCTCGATGGCGGGAACAGTAAACGGTACCGCCGTCGAGCCGAGGCCGAGCGAGATCGCCAGCGGCATCGGCGAGAGCATGTGCGCGGCGTCGTACTCCTTGTTGAGCGTCTTATCGCGCACGACCGCCCAGCCGGCCGTCTTCACCACCTCAACGTTGAGACCCTGCTTGGCGTAGAACCCCATGGGATGAGCCATGATGATCGGCGTGGCACATGTGATCGGGATGAAGCCGACCTTCAGATCTTTCTTCTCCGGAACGCCGCCGGCGGCCAGTGCCTCCGTTGCTGTGAGGATCGGGAAGATCTCGGAAAGCGCCGCTGCGGCCGTCGAGGCACCGACCGCCTGGATGAAAGCGCGGCGCGAAGCATCGTTCGGGAACAGGGCTCGCATCAGGCCCGCCTCGACCACGCGGCGGAGCTGTTGCTCCTCCCCCGCCGACGCAACGGCATCGGCCTCCTTGGCCGCCGCCAGCTCGTGTTCGGTCTGCGAGCTGTGCTTGCCGCAACTGCAGCCACCAGACTTGCGGAACAG
Source organism: uncultured Hyphomicrobiaceae bacterium (assembly GCA_937873575.1). Classification (GTDB taxonomy): domain Bacteria; phylum Pseudomonadota; class Alphaproteobacteria; order Rhizobiales; family Hyphomicrobiaceae; genus JAEUMD01. The sequence goes on along the minus strand of CALMPK010000241.1, from coordinate 15,900 downwards.
CTTGGAACCGCTGAAGGGGTTATTGAAGATCGACATCGTGTTCTCCTCGACTTCAAGGTTGCGGCGGGACGGGACGTGAAGGGGGGCTAGATCGCGGGCTCCTCCCCGGTGCGCCCGCGCGAGAGCATGTGCGCACGGGCGTTGTCGATGGCGTCGACCGCCACGAGGCGGCCGGCGCGGCGATACTCGACCGCGAACGGACCGCTGCCCGGCTCGCCGTCGATGCTGACGTCGTCGCGCGAATCCGAGAGCCCGGCGATCTGGAGCTTGGTGCGGTACTGGTCCGACCAGAACCACGGCACGGGATCGTGCGGCGTCGGCCTCCCGGCAATGGTGGCGGCCACGCACTTCGCCTGATCGATGGCGTTCTGCACGCTTTCGATGCGCACACTGCGGTCATACCGCCGGCTCGGAAAGCGAGCGCAATCTCCGCACGCAAAGATGCCGGCCGCCGAAGTCCGCCCATAGATATCGACGAGGACGCCGTCGCTGACGGCAATTCCCGCTGCACTCGCCAGCTCGGTGTTGGCGGTCGCGCCGACAGCGAGCAGAACGACATCCGCAGGAACGACGCGCCCATCCTCGAGCGCGACGCCTGAAACCCTGGTCTCACCAACGAGGGCCTTCACGCGTACCCGCGTCAGGATCTCGACGCCGTTGGCGCGATGCAGGCTGTCGAAGAAGCGCGAGACAGGCTCCGAGGTCACACGCTTGAGCAGCCGATCTTCCGCCTCGACGATCGCGACACCCATGCCCTTGTCGCGAAGCACTGCCGCGACCTCGAGGCCGATGTATCCGCCGCCGACGATAACGACGCGGCCATTCTCCGTGAGCGACGGCCTCAACGCATCGACGTTGGCGATGCTGCGGATCGCAAAAACATTGGCGAGCCCGATACCGGCGAGTTTCGGCAAGCGAGGGCGCGTCCCTGTCGCCAGCACGAGATGATCGTAGGCGAGCGTACCGCCCTCGGTGAGTTCGAGTCGGCGTTCGCGCGGATCGAGACGGCCGACATGACAGCCGGTCACGAGCTCGATGCCACGATCGGCGTAGAACGCTGGCGGCTTCAGATGCAGGCGTTCCGCAGTGATCTCGTCCTTGAGAAACGCCTTCGAGAGGGGCGGACGCTGGTAGGGCGGATGCGGCTCGTCGCCGACTAGCATAATGCCGCCGCCGTAGCCGCACTCGCGCAAGCTCGCGGCGGTCTGCACGCCGGCCTGTCCCGCTCCGAGAATGACGACTTTGCCAGCCACGATGCGCCCCCCTTCGGCCATCAGGCCGGCATTTCCGCCAGCATCTTGCGAAGCTGCTTGGTTGCCGGCGTCACGATCGCGACGAAGTAGGCCTCGCGCAGACGACGCTGCGCCGCGCCGTTCGAGACGTAGCCGCGCGCGCCCTGGTGCAGCATCGCAGCGTGTGCCGCCGCGACCGTCGCATCGCCCGCGACGAGACGCGCCTCGATGACCTGCCGCCAGTAGACGGGGCTCGGGTCGTAGGGCGTCTCGCAGAGCTTGCCGACAAGCTCCTTCATGCCGGCGAGCTGCTCGCGGAATTGCTCCGGCTGTTCGGGCAGGTACTTGTTGACGTGGTGCAGCGACGTGCGCGCCTGCTCCATCAACTGGATCGCGCCTTCGATGAGGCCGAACGCCATGCCCGCCTGAAGCAGCACGAAGCCGGCGCGAATTTTCTTGAGATACTCGTCGATCGGATCGGCGACGATGACGTCGTCGGACAGGAACACGTCGCGCATCTGCACGGCGTAGGTGCGGGTTCCATCGAGCGCCACGAACTGGGTGTTCTGCGCGAGCGTCAGCCCTTCCGAAGCGCATGGCACGATCGCCATGACGAAGTGGCCCGGCTTGTCCTCGCGCTCGAACACCGCACCGAAGTGGTGATCCGGGCCGAGGTTCGAAACCCACGGCAGCATACCCTTGACGACGTAGCCACCATCGACGCGACGGCCGCGAAGCCGGAGCGGCTCGATGCCGTAGAAATGCTTCATGGGGTTGGAAAGGCCGGTGCCGCCGAGAATCTGTCCCGACGCCGCTGCCGCCAGGGTGGTGGCCTTCAGTTTGTCGTTCGACGAGTTGGCGATGTACCAGCCGAGCGCGTCCTGACACCACATGCAGAACGCCGTCGAAAGGCAGACCTCGCCGACGATGCCCATGACGTCGATCGCCGCGTCGAGGCTGAACGACGCATTGCCGAGCGGTAGATGCTGGGCGAACGCCCCCGTCGCTCCGAGCTTGCGCATCACGGCTTCCGGGTAGACGCCGTCGCGGTCGATCTCGCCGACCATGGGCGTCAGATCTGTCCGCGTGATGGAGCGTACAGCGTCGGCGAGAGAGAGGGATGGCGCGTCGGCTTTCCCAGGCATGGTCAGGGCTGCGGTCATCGGAGGTCCTCGGCAATTCGCATCGGGGCTCAGGGAGCGGACGCGCGCGCCACTCACGCGCACGTCCGCCTTCGCCGGTCTCAGGCGAGCGCAACCTCGAGGTTGACGGGGCGGGTCATCGTGTTGGCGACCGGCGACCAGAGCTTCGCGTGCGCGATGAGCGCTTCGAGCTCCTCGCGCGGGCGGTTCGCCTCGAACGTCACCTTGGCGCGGATGTCGGTGAACCCGACCGGCTTCTCGGAGAGATCGCCGGTGCCCCAGACGGCCGTGATGTTGAGGTCGCCCTCGAGTTCGATCTCGAGCTTGTAGATCGTGATGTCACGCGCCACGGCGTTGGCATGAATGCCGACGGCGAGACACGAGCCGAGCGCCGAGAGCACGGCCTCGGAGGGGTTCGGGGCGGTATCGTCACCGAGCAGGCCCGGCGGCTCGTCGACGATGTAGGCGGGAAGGTTGCGAATGTAGTTGAGGTGACGGAAGCGACCCTCGGCGATCGTCTTGCACTTCAGGGTCTTGATCACGTCGGGGTTCGCCTTGCCGGCGGCGATCAGCTTGTCGAGGCCGTCTTTGTCGATGGGAGCGAGACAGCCGGTCAGGGCGGTGCCCGGTTCCGGTGCGAGGCATCCGGTGAGGACGGTCTTGGCTTGGGCGGTCATGGCGTTCTCTCCTGCGCAGGTGCCGGCTCGCCTCCAGGGCGTCGGCTACGGCTCGTTAAGGAAACAGACCGTTCTGTCTTCGCAAGCGTTGTGCCAAGAAGCGCGAGCCAAGGCATCTCGCGATAATTCAATACGTTAGATGAAACGGCGAGGTTGAGCAGCCCCGCTGGTGCCAGGAAATCCGGCAACCGCCCGTGCAAACGCGAAAGGATTGAGCAGCCCGAGCAACGGCTACATACTGGCACGCGTGGACCGGCCGCTTGCGACCAACGGGCAACCTTTCAAATACAGACCGGTCTGCCCATTTCAGCTATTCTGGGAGGGCGATTCCGGGGTGTACGGCTCCCCCCGCCCGATACTGACGGAGAGATTTGCAATGCCGTCCTATACTCGCCCGTCCGCCGACCAGGCCCCCCGCGAGCGCCTGCTCAATGCCGCCACGGCACTGTTCTGCCAGCGGGGCATCAACGCCGTCGGCGTGGACGCCATCGTCGAGCAGGCCGGCACGGCGAAGACGACGCTCTACAAGCTGTTCGGCTCGAAGGAGCAGCTCGTCGAGGAGGTCTTGTCGCGTGAAGGGGAAATTTGGCGAGACTGGTTCACGACGGCGACCGCCAAGGCGGGTGGCTCGGCGCGCGACCGCCTGCTCGCCATCTTTCCGGTGCTCGCCCAGTGGTTCCGCCAGAAGCGGTTTTACGGCTGCCCCTTCATCAACGCCGTTGCCGAGCACGACAAGTCGAGCGACCGGCTGCGCGAGCTTGCGCTCAAGCACAAGCGTCAGGTGCTCGACTACATTCGCTCCTTGAGTGCCGATGCCGGCGTCGCAGACCCGGACCGCCTCACGCACGAGATCGCGCTGCTAATGGATGGCGCCATCGTCGCTGCCATGATCACCAAGGACCCAGGTGTCGCAGGCGTCGCGCAACATGCCCTGACGCGGCTGCTCGACGCCGAAATGTCTGCGTGACGATTGCTGTTTCGAGTTCGCCGCTGAGCGATGTCGCCGCGGCGCTGTAGCGATCGCGCATCGCAGACCGCACTTGAGTCCACTGGTCGATCGCCGCTTCGAACCGTCTCGTTCACGGCGCTCGCATCGACGCAGCGATGATCGCTGCGAACGCTGCAGATCGGCGGCGCGCGTGCTCGACGCATCGAACGGATCTGTCGTCAGCACGTCAGATTGCGGCCATTAAGGGTTGATGTGCGGCCACCAATGGGCCAAACTAAGAACATCCATTCACTCTGACAGTACAGGAGGTGATCGAGGTGACAGCCCTCGACACGAGGACACACGCATTGTTCCTGGATTTCGACGGCACGCTCGTCGAAATCGCCGAAACGCCCGATAGCATCGAGGTTCCCGCTGACCTCGTCCCCGCGCTCACGCGCCTGTCGTCCGCGCTCGATGGAGCGCTCGCGATCAACACCGGGCGGCCGATTTCCGAGATAGACACGTTCCTCTCTCCGCTGCGGCTGCCAGCATCGGGCATCCACGGCGCGGAGATTCGTACCGACACGGGCGGAACGATAAAAAGCAATGTGCCATTGCTCGAACCCGCGCTGATCGCTGCCGTTCGCCGCGTCGAAAGGCATTCTCCAGGCATCATCGTCGAGCAAAAGCGTTTCTCTGTCGCCGTCCATTACCGATCCGTGCCTGGCCTCGCCCAGCAGCTTGAAACGGAATTGCAGGACATCGTCGACAACGGACCCGACCATCTCGCTCTCTCGCATGGCCGCAAAGTTATCGAGATCGTCCCGAAGGACACCTCGAAAGGTGCCGCTCTTGCACACCTGATGCGGCTGCCCGCGTTCCAGGGGCGTCAGCCGATCATGGTCGGAGACGACGTATCGGACCTTTCCGCCTTCGAGGAGGCCGAACGCCTCGGGGGCATCGCCCTGCGCGTGGCGGGTGAACTTCACCCAGCCGCAAGCGCCGATTTCGCCTGCCCGAGTCACGTCCGCACGTGGCTCTCCCAAACGCTGGAGATGTGCGAGGGATGAAACGACGCAACTCACTCGATCTCGCCGTGATCGGCAACAGCAATATCGCGGCACTCGTGCATCGCGACGGGCGCATCGTCTGGACATGCTGGCCGCGGCTCGACGGCGATCCCGTGTTCTGCTCGCTGATCGACGGCGAAGACGCCGAGGATGGCTACTTCGCCATCGACGCCGACGAAGAGGCGACCTACGAGCAGAGCTACACGCGCAATACCGCGATCGTTCGCACCGTCGTCACGACGCGATCTGGCGCATCTTTCTGCATCACCGACTTCGTTCCACGCTTCCGCCAGTTCGGCCGCGTCTACCGACCGCCGATGATCGTGCGTCGCGTGGAGCCGCTGCATGGGATCTGCCGAGTTCGCGTCAAGCTGCGCCCACGCATGGGGCACGGCCTTCACCGGCCAACGCTGGTTCCGGGTAGCAATCACATCCGGTATGTCACCGAGGCCGGCTCCATGCGTCTGACGACCGACGCCGCGCCAAGCTATGTCGCGAGCGAATCCGCGATGGCGCTCACCCGGCCGATGACTTTCATTCTGCACTCCGACGAGTCGCTGCCCGATTCGATCCCGCGCATCGCGCGCGAGTTTCACGATCAGACTCGCGACTATTGGCTCGAGTGGGTGCGCAATCTCAACCTGCCGTTCGAGTGGCAGGAGGCCGTCATTCGCGCAGCGATCACACTGCAATTGTGCAGCTTCGAGGAGACGGGCGCCATCGTCGCGGCGCTCACCACGTCGATTCCGGAAGCGCCCGACAGCGAACGCAACTGGGACTACCGGTTCTGCTGGATACGCGACGCCTTCTTCACCGTTCACGCCCTGAACCGGGTCGGCGCCACGGCGACGATGGAGCGCTTCATCGACTACGTCACCAACGTCATCGCTCACGAGAACGGTCCCGTCCTGAAGCCGGTCTACGGCATCTTGCAGGAGCAGCCGCTCGACGAGTACGTCGCGACGGGCTTACGCGGCTATCGCGGTCATGGGCCCGTCCGTATCGGCAACGCCGCTGGCTTGCAGGTGCAGCACGACGTCTATGGCAGCGTCGTGCTCTCCGCGGCACAGATGTTCTTCGACGAGCGCCTGCCGCGCAAGGGCGACGCCGCGTTGTTCAAGACGCTGGAGCCGCTCGGCATGAGTGCCCTGAGCCAGGCGTTGACGCCGGACGCCGGCATTTGGGAATACCGCGGGCGCAGCCGCGTGCACACGCACTCCGCCGCAATGTGCTGGGTCGCTTGCGACCGCCTCGCGCGCATCGCCTCTCGTCTTGGCCTCGCAGAACGGGCCAGCCAGTGGCGCAAGTCAGCGGACGAGTTGCGCGAAACCATCCTGACGCGCGCCTGGAGCAGCAAGCACGGCTGCTTTGCCGGCAGCCTCGATACCGACGAGATCGATGCCAGCGTCCTGCTGCTGCACGAATTCGGAATGATATCGGCTCAGGACGAACGATTTATCGCGACGGTTGAGAAGGTCGGCCAGCATCTCGGCCGCAACGGTTACTTGCTGCGCTATTCGGAACCCGACGACTTCGGCGCGCCGTCGGTCGCCTTCACGATCTGCTCGTTCTGGTACGTCGATGCGCTCGCGGCGATCGGCCGTCGCGAGGAGGCCCGCCGGATCTTCGAGGGCCTGCTGGCGCGCCGCAACCACGTCGGCCTGCTTTCAGAGGACATCGACCCCGAGACCGGCGAACTGTGGGGCAATTTCCCGCAGACCTATTCGATGGTGGGCATCATCATCGCCGCCATGCGCCTGTCGAAAGGTTGGGAGGACGCGCGATGACCCTTGCGGGCAGTCGCTGCACACCTCGGACAAGAGCCCGCGCGCGACGTGTTCGTGTCACGCGTCTTCTGCGCCATCCGCTCACACGCTACGGTGCACTCGCGGTGCTCGCCGCGACCATCATGATTGTCGCGCTGGCACCGCTCGCCTCACTCCTTGTCGATGGGTGGTCGCGGCAAGATGTCGAGCTCCGAGCACGCCTCGTCTTCCGTTCCATCCGCGAGCAGGTGTCTCAGGGCATCGCCGCACCTTCAGCTGAGCTCGACCGCCTGCTCGACCGTCTCGCTGAGGACGAGCGCATTCTGGCTCTCGGATTCTGCAACGAGGCGGGACGGCTCGAGTATGCAACGGCGCAGTTTCCAAAGAGCGTCTCGTGTGACCGCCTCGAACGGGCGCGAACGGACACCTTCGATGTCGTGCGCGACGGCAGCCGACGCACCCACGTGAGCCTGTTTCCCGTCACCATCGGCGCGCGTTCCGGTCATCTCCTCGTCCTGCACGATCTCGCCTACAGCGAGGCGCGCGCCTACCACGCGCGCCTCTACTCCACGCTTTCGCTGATCGGCATCGCGGTCGGGCTCGGACTCCTGTCGACCGCCATCGTTCTTGCGATGATGCGCGGATGGACGCGCTCCCTGCGCAACGCCATCGTGCGCGCTGGCCTCGCGGACCGCATCGATATCGCACGAAGCGAGTTTCCCGTCAGCCGCGACATCCACACGCTGCTGAACGAGCTGCGACTCGAAAGAAAGCTCGCGGAAGGCATTCACATCGACTGGTCGCCGAACACACTGCACCGCCTTCTGCTCGACGAACTGCCCGAAACCGAAGTCCTCGTGGTTTCCAACCGCGAGCCCTACATTCACAACCGCGAGAACGGCGCGGTCACGCTGCAGATTCCGGCGAGCGGTCTCGTCGCGGCAGTGGAGCCGGTCATGCGAGCCTGCGGCGGCACGTGGATCGCGCACGGCAGTGGCACAGCGGATCGCGAGACGGTCGACAAGAACGACCGGCTGGCGGGTCCCCCCGCCGATCCGACATACACGCTGCGTCGCGTCTGGCTTACCGAGGAGGAACAGGAAGGGTATTATTACGGGCTTGCCAACGAAGGGCTCTGGCCGCTCTGCCACGTCGCCTTCGTGCGCCCCACCTTCCGCGAGGCCGACTGGGAGCAGTACAAGGCCGTGAACGCGCGCTTTGCCGATGCCGTCGCCGAGGAAGCCGTCACCGACGACCCGATCGTGCTCGTGCAGGACTATCACTTCGCCCTTCTGCCGCGCCTCATTCGCGAGCGCCTCCCGCGCGCCACCATCATCACCTTCTGGCACATTCCGTGGCCCAACTCCGAGACGTTCAGCATCTTCCCCTGGCGCGACGAGATCATTGACGGGCTCCTAGGAAGCACGATCATCGGTTTCCACACCCAGCTCCATTGCAACAATTTTATCGAGGCGACCGACCGCTTCATGGAGAGCCGCATCGATCGCGAGCGTGATTCCGTGACGCTTGGCGGGCACGAAACGCTGGTCCGCGCCTATCCCATCTCCATCGAATGGCCACCCTCGGCGCTCGCCGATCAGGCACCGCCCGGGGAGTGCCGCGCATCCGTCATCCAGCGCTTTGGCCTGCCCGCGGATGCCCGCATCGCCGTGGGCGTCGAGCGCTTCGATTATACGAAAGGCATTCTCGATCGCATCCGAGCCGTCGACGACCTGCTGTTGCAGCAACCGGAATGGCGCGGCAAACTGGTGTTCATCCAGGCGGCGGCGCCCACGCGCAGCAAGCTCGGTGCCTACACGGCCCTGCAAGACGAAGCGGTCACTCTCGTTGCCGAGGTCAACGCGCGTCACGGCAGCGACGGCTATCAACCGATCCACCTGGTCATCAGGCATCACGATCCGAGCGAGGTGTTCGAGTTGTTCCGCGCTGCCGACATGTGCATCATATCGAGCCTGCACGACGGCATGAACCTGGTCGCCAAGGAGTTCGTCGCCTCGCGCGAGGACGAGCGGGGCGTACTCATTCTCTCGAGCTTCGCAGGGGCCTCGCGTGAATTGCCGGAAGCACTGATCGTGAACCCGTATGATACGCGCGGCATGGCCCTGGCGATCGGACAGGCCCTGCGGATACCGCAGACCGAGCAGCGCGACCGGATGCGACTGATGCGCGATTTCGTGCGGCAACGAAATGTCTACCGATGGGCGGGGCAGATGCTGTTGGATGCCGCGCGGCTGCGCCGGCGCGACAGCATCTTGCGGTCCGTGGAGGATGAATGACGACGATGCACCCGCAGAAGGCCGTCACGCCATGACGCCGCCGCGCCTCGTCGCCGATGTCGGCGGCACCAACGTGCGTTTCGCGTCGGCGGACGCCGAAGGCAACCTGCATCGTGTCGCGTCCTATCGCGTCGCCGCCTTTGAGGCCTTCGCCGATGCGCTCGATGAGTACATACGTGCACATGCGCCAGAGGGCACCTTCTCGTCCTGCGCCATCGGCGCTGCAGGGCCTGTCGAGAACGGCAACGTGGAACTCACCAACCATCCGTGGCGGATCTCCGCCGACGAGACCTCCGCACGCCTCGGGGGCATAGCGACCGCGGTCTGCAACGATCTCGAAGCCGTCGCCGCGGCACTGCCTTATCTCAGCGAAGGCGATGTGACGGTGTTCGGCCCGCAACCCATGCTGCGCCCGGAACGCCGAGCGATGCTCGCCGTCAACGTCGGCACGGGCCTTGGCGCCTCCACTGCGATTGAGCGAGCCGGCGCGTGGTGGACCGTACCAAGCGAGGCCGGGCACATGTCGCTCGGCGCATGGACGGCATCAGAAAGAGAGTGGATCGAGCCGAACGCGAGCGTCGAGAACGTGCTTTCGGGAATGGGCATCGCGGCACTCTACGCGCGGCTTGCAGGCGCGCCGCCCGCAACGACACTCACGCTCCCCGCCATTCGAATCGATGGTAGCCGTGAGGCCGCAGCGATCGATTCCATCTCGCGGCTGCTCGGGCGCGTTGCGGGCGATCTGGCGCTTGCCACGGCAGCATGGGGCGGGGTTTATCTCTGCGGCAGCGTCGCCCTCGCTTGGTCCGCGATCGCGGATTCCGCCCCATTTCGCGAAGCATTCGAGCGCAAGGGGCCCATGCGCGAGCGCTTGCGGGACGTCGCGACGTGCGTCATCGTTCGCCCCAACGTAGCGCTATACGGCCTTGCGATGATGGAGATCGGTGCCAATCGTCCAGGCCCGACGCGGTGAGCAGCGTTTCATTACGCAGCCCACATCCGAGCGCTCGCACTGCCCATTAGGCGCGCCCGGGTGGCGCGCTCGCGTCGCTGCCCCGCCGTGCGGGCGCCACGCGCCACCGCGGAAATGAGCGCCTGGGGCTGCGACGGCTTTGCGTGACGCTCGACTGCCTCTCACATCTCCTCCATCTCGGCGAAATGGCGCACCAGGCCGATCAGGATGCCGGGAAGCGCGCGCTGCGAGAGTTCACGTGCCCCAGCCCCCGGCCAGCCCCCGTTCGCGACGACAGTCCGTCGCAGCGACACTCGCGCCCGCTGCACGCCTTCGCACGTCAAGATCGCGGGTGGTCGCATCGTCCTCGACATGACGGTCGACCAGGCGAAGGCAATACCTGCGATCGCGAACCGGCGGCGCCGTCGACACCTTGGGTCGCAACGGTCCGGAGGGCACCCGGCTTCGCGATTTTCTTGCGTGTGAGGCCATCGCGCGCCGATACGGTTCGGTGATAATTGCCAGCCGCTGGACCGGCGGTCGCCAAGTGTTTGCGCCAGACGGTGGACGTATGATTGCGCTCGTGGCAAGAGCCAAGGCGACTGACTTGGGAGAGCCTCGTGCACGACGAAAATTCTCGCGCGATCCGCTGGCATGCCAAACAAGCAGCGGACGCGCTTTCTGCTCTCGAGGGCAGCCGGTCGGGGCTTTCCAGTGAGGAAGCACGGCGACGCCTCGAACGCTACGGAGCCAATGTGCTGCCGGCCGCCCGCCCGCGCAGTGCCTGGCGCCGCTTGCTCGACCAGATCGACAACGTCTTGATCTACGTCCTGCTCGCCTCCGCGGTCGTGACTGCATTTCTGGGGCATGCAACCGATACGGCGGTGATCCTTGGCGTCGTCGTTCTCAATGCGCTGATCGGATTCGTCCAGGAGGGGCGCGCCGAGGCAGCGCTCGATGCCATTCGCGGCATGATAAGCCCGCGAGCCGCCGTCATTCGCGACGGGCACCGCATCGCCATCGACGCCGACGCGATCGTGCCAGGCGACATACTGATTATCGAGCCCGGAGACCGTATCACGGCTGACGTACGCATCCTCTCGGCGCGCAATCTGCAGATCGATGAAGCCATTCTCACCGGTGAATCCGTGCCGGTTCTGAAAACCGTCGAACCGGTTGGCGATGCCGCGTCCCTGGGCGACCGCCGCTCGATGGCATACTCCGGCACGCTCGTCACCGCCGGGCAAGGCACCGGCCTAGTCGTCACCACGGGTATCGAAACCGAGCTCGGGCGCATCAGCGCCCTCATGCAGCGTGTCGAGCAGCTCGAAACGCCGCTTATCCGCCAGATGAACATTTTCTCGCGCCAGCTCACGGCTGCGATCCTTGCGCTCTCCGCTGCCACCTTTGCGTTCGCCGTTGTCGTCCGCAGCTATCCCGCGGACTATGCGTTCATGGCCGTCGTCGGCATGGCCGTCGCCGCGATACCCGAGGGCCTGCCGGCCGTCATGAGCATTACCCTTGCGATCGGCGTGACGCGCATGGCATCGCGCCACGCCATCATTCGCCGCCTCCCGGCGGTCGAAACGCTCGGCTCGGTATCCACCATCTGCACCGACAAGACCGGCACGCTCACCCGCAACGAAATGACAGTGACGCGATGCGTTGCCGCCCGGCGTATCTTCGACATCGACGGCGTCGGCTATGAGCCGCGCGGGCGCGTGAGCAGTGGGGGAGAGGACATCGGCGGCGATACCGCGGCGACCGCACTCGACCGCATCGCACTGACATCTCTGCTGTGCAACGATGCGCGTCTGCGGGAGGTCGACGGGGCGTGGGTGATCCTCGGCGATCCCATGGAAGGCGCTCTGCTGACCTTCGCCGCCAAGCTCGGCTACAACCGCCGCACGCTCGAATCCGCGATGCCACGTCTCGACGTGACGCCGTTCGATGCCGCGCATCGCTACATGGCGACACTGCATCATCTCGAGAACGACGCTCCGCTCATCCTGGTCAAGGGCGCTCCTGAAGCCGTGATCGGCATGTGCGCGACCGAGGCTTCGCACGGTAGCGCACAGCCCATTGACGCCGAATTCTGGCATGCGGCCGTCGATGCGATGGCGCGCGATGGCCGCCGCGTACTTGCACTCGCCTCCGCGAACTGCGCTCCCGGCACCTGCGACCTCGACCCCACCCATCTGCGCGGCAGCCTGCAGTTGGATGGATTGGTCGGGCTGATCGACCCGCCGCGGCAGGAGGCCATCGCCGCCGTCGCCGAATGCCTGAGTGCCGGCATCTCGGTGAAGATGATAACGGGGGATCACGCGGCGACGGCCGCGGCGATCGCCGCGAGTCTCGGCCTGCCGAACCCGCACGTCGTCCAGACCGGCACGGACCTCGACAAGCTGGACGAAGCGGCGTTCGCCGCCGCCGTCGCCGAGACCAACGTGTTTGCGCGGACCAGCCCCGAGCACAAGCTGAAGCTGGTACAAGCGCTTCAGGCGCAAGGCTCCGTGGTGGCGATGACCGGCGACGGCGTCAACGACGCTCCGGCGCTGAAGCGCGCCGACGTCGGCGTCGCCATGGGCAAGAACGGCACGGAAGCGGCGAAGGAAGCTTCCGACATGGTTCTCGCCGACGACAACTTCGCATCCATCGTCGCAGCCGTCCGCGAGGGCCGCACGGTCTATGACAACCTGACGAAGGTGATCGGCTGGACCCTGCCGACCAACGGCGGCGAGACGCTGATCGTCGTCACCGCGATCCTGCTCGGCGTTACGCTACCGATGACGCCGTTGCAGATCCTGTGGATCAACATGATCACCGCTGTTGGCCTCGGATTGATCCTCGCGTTTGAACCCGCCGAGGACGGCATCATGGAGCGCTCGCCGCGGCATACCGACGAGCCGATCCTGTCCGGTTTTCTGCTCTGGCGCGTTATTCTCGTCTCGGTGCTGTTCTGCGCCGGCATCTTCGCGATCTTCCATTGGTCGTTGGGCCGCGGCATGGACGTCGCCGCCGCCCGCACGATGGTGGTGAACACCGTCGTCGTGATGGAGATCTTCTACCTGTTCTCGATCCGCTACCTGCATGGTGCCTCGCTCACTTGGCAGGGCATCGTCGGAACGAAGGCCGTTCTGATCGGCGTCGGGAGCATGGTTCTGCTCCAGCTCGCCTTCACCTACGTGCCGATGTTTCAGAGCCTGTTCGAGACCCGGCCGATCGCCATCGACGACGGCATGGCCGTGATCGCGTGCGGTGTCGCACTGCTGCTCATCCTCGAGCTCGAGAAGAGGCTGCGTCTGATCTGGTTTCCCGGGGCCCCGCCGCCGCATGGTTCCGCGCCGGGCCAATCCGGGCGCACGCCCTGACGATGACGCATGCAGGACGACACGGCCCGAAGGCGTGAAGCGTGCTCATGATTGAGAGTTGGAGCAATGGAATTCCCCGTCGGAACCGGCTCCGACGATGTACGAAGAGTGTTGCGTAACCAGAGCGATTTGATCCGAACAGAAACCGACGAAGCCCAGCGATATGCGGCGACGAGGCCGCGAAGACGGCGGGGTTCGACGAGCTGCGGCAATGACGGAACGCCTGTGCCATCCGACACGCGGGGCGACGTGGCAGCGTCTGCCGCCTTTCCACCGAAGCCACGGAAGCGATCGCAGTCCGTTTTCGTGCCGTCCATTCCGAGGGGTTGAACGCCCCGTTACCCGATCGCTACTCGAAGCTGCTCGCAGAGCTGACTCACCTGGAAAAGCGCCGAAGAAGAAAGGTCGAACAACGCCCGGGCGCGCGGTCACACGAACGGCCCGATCTCACTGCGCTCGGGAATGTCGCTCCCGTGGACGAGCCCGGACATTGCGAGCCCCATTGTCGCCATCAGGCTCAGCATCGCCGTGCCACCGTAGGAGACAAGCGGCAGCGGCACGCCGACCACCGGGACGAGCCCCGTCGCCATGGCGATATTCACCAACGTATACGTTGCGAACGAAACGCCGAAGCCGGCCGTGACGAGGCGCGTGAATGTTGCCGGTGCGCGGGCGCTCCGTAACAGCGTTAGCGCGATCAAGGCGGCGACGAGCCCCATCAGCACGAGCGCGCCGATGAAGCCCCACTCCTCGGCGAACATCGTGAACGCGAAATCGGTGTGCTTCTCGGGCAGGAAGTCGAGCCGGCTCTGCGTTCCCATCATGAAGCCTTTGCCCTCCACACCGCCCGAGCCGAGCGCGATCTTCGATTGCGCGATGTGGTAGCCGGCGCCGAGGGGGTCCATCTCGGGATCGAGGAACACCTCGATGCGGCGGCGCTGGTAGTCGTGCAGTTGGTGCCATCCGAACGGCAGCAGGGCGAGCAGAGCGAGACCGCCAAGTGCGAAGTGATGCCACGCTACGCCTGCGAGAAACATCGTCGCCACGCCGATCACGGCGCACAGCACCGCGGAGCCGAGATCCGGCTGACGGATGTTGAGGATCACCGGCAGCGCGATCATGACGAGCGGGGGCAGCATCCAGCGAAGTTGCGAAACTCGTTCCGGCGCCAGCCAATGGTAATAGCGGGCGAGCGCGGCGATCAGCGCCAGCTTCATGATCTCGGAGGGCTGGAACGATAGGCCCGCGAGCGTGATCCAGCGGCGCGCACCGAGCGCCTCGTTGCCGAGTATCGGCACCAGCGCGAGCGCGGCCAGGGCTATTCCATAAAAGGGGTAACCGAGCCTCAGCCACACGGCCGGCGGAACCAGGCCCATGGCGATAACCAGCGCCACGCCGAGCAGGAAGCGCAATGCGTGACGCTCCGCCCAGGGTTGGAACGAACCGTCCGCAACGGAGTACAGCGTCGCGGTTCCGATCACCGCGAGCGCGGCGGCGAACGACAGCATGAGCCAATCGATCCGCAGCAGCTTCGCGCCGAACGTCGGCGCCCTGCGCCAGCTCGCTTCCGTTCCGCGCCTCATCGGCTCGCTCCATCTCTGCCGGCGGACGCTAGGCCGATGGGAGGGCGCGCCGCGGGATCGCGCGCGAGTGCGTCGGCCATGATGGCGCTTGCCAGCGGTGCCGCGACACTTCCCCCGCTGCCGCCGTGCTCGACGATGACAGCGACCGCGTAACGCGGCGCCTCCGCTGGCGCGTAGGCCACGAACAGCGCGTGGTCGGCAAGCTCCCACGCCAGCGCGCCGTTTCGACGCCGCGCCGAAGCCCGGCTCACCTGTGCCGTACCGGTCTTTCCGGCGACGGTGACGCCCCCTTCTTCAAGCTGTGCCCGACGCGCCGTGCCGCCCGCATCGTTTACGGCCGCGACCATGCCACGACGAACGAGTTCGAGTGCGCCAGCGTCGAGGCCGAGCGACGCGGGGGCGCCAGTCGTGCAATCCGCACTCATGCAGAGACGCGGCATGACATTGCGGCCCGTCGCGATACGTGCGGTCATCACTGCGAGTTGCAGGGGCGTTGCGAGCACGTAGCCCTGACCGATCGCCGCGTGTAGCGTTTCACCCGGATACCATGACCGGCCGAGCGCGCCGATCTTCCAGTCACGATCGGGAACGACACCGGCGCGGCCCGTGGGCAGCCCGCATTCGAACGCCTGTCCGATGCCGAGGCGACGCGCCATCGCGGCGATCCGGTCTATGCCGACGCGGTGCGCCAGCTCATAGAAGTGCACGTCGCAACTCTCGCGCAATGCGCCGACGAGATCGAGCCGCCCGTGCCCGCCGCGGTTCCAGCAGCGGTAGACTTGTCCGCCGAGCGCATACGATCCGTGGCAAGCGAAGCGCTGGCGGTAATCCGTGACACGGGCCTCGAGCGCCGCCAGCGCCGTCACCATCTTGAACGTC
>CALMPK010000240.1 GCA_937873575.1 uncultured Hyphomicrobiaceae bacterium | reverse complement strand
AGCCTGGCTGTCGCGCCATGGCGCGGACACCGCCGAGGGAGAGGTGGAGAGGGTGCATCTGCACGAGTTCCCCCACCTGCCCCGCCAATGGCGCAACGAGCGCGTCGCCGAGCGATGGGAGAAGGTGCGCAAGGTCCGCCGCGTCGTCACGGGAGCGCTGGAGCTCGAGCGTGCCGCCAAGCGCATCGGTTCGTCGCTCGAGGCAGCGCCCCTCGTCTACATCACCGATGAGGCGCTGGCGGAAGCGGTCACCGGGATCGACCTCGCCGAGGTGGCGATCACGTCCGGCATCGAGGTGGTCCGAGGGCCGTTGCCGGACGGTGCCTTCACGCTGGCCGATGTGCCGGGCGTCGGCGTCGCACCGAGGCTCGCCGAGGGCAAGAAGTGCGCGCGGTCCTGGCGCATCACCACCGATGTCGGTTCCGATCCGGCCTATCCGGACCTCTCCGCGCGCGATGCCGCCGCGATCCGCGAGATCGACGCACGCGACGGTCGTGGGGGCGCAGCGTGAGCGAGGGGGGCGCCGAGCAGGGTGCGGCACGCGGCAAGGGGCGGTGGCTCTGGGGCCGCTGGTCGGCGCTCGGTCTCGCGGTGGCGCTGGCCACGGCAGGCATCGATCAGGCGCACAAGTGGTGGATGCTGCTCGTCTATCGCATCGCCGAGAAGGGGCGCGTCTACGTCACCCCGTTCCTTGACCTGATCTTCGTCAAGAATACGGGCGTCAGCTATTCCATGCTCGATCAGTCGAGCTACTCGGGGCAGTTGCTGCTGACGGCCTTCGCCCTGTTAACCACGTTCGCCCTGTGGGTCTGGCTGGCCCATTCGGGCACGGGGCGAGTGATGGCCTGGAGCCTCGGGCTCATCATGGGCGGGGCCGTCGGAAACGCGATAGACCGTGTCGTGATCGGCGGCGTCGCCGACTTTTTCTCGCTCCACGCCTTCGGGTTCTACTGGTACGTCTTCAACATCGCCGACGTGGCCATCGTTGCCGGGGTCGCGGGGCTCCTGTATGACTCGTTCATCGCGAGTCGCAATGCCGCCGCAAACGGCGGATAGCCCACGGGGGTGGGGAGGGTGCGCCGATTCGAGGCGCATTCCGGGGAGCACTGGCCGGGGAGCACTGGCCCATGACGTTATCAAACCGTTCTACTCGTTCCGGCGGCTTGGCTCGGCGCGTGGCGTTCGCCACCGCGACGGCGGTCGTGTGCCTGGGGCTCTCGGGCTGCGGCTCGGGCGACGTCGAGCTGAACGGTAAAATCTTCGATGCTCTCGGCGTTTCTTCCGCCACGCAGCAGAAGTCGGGCGATCCGAAGGTTGCCGCTCGCAACGGCCTGGTGATGCCGCCGAGCACTGGCTCGCTGCCGGCCCCGGGCTCGGGACCGCCGCCGGAGGCGGAAGCCGATCTCGCCTTCATCAACGATCCGGACCGCAAGAAGACTGTCGACAAGTCTGAGCTTGCGCGCCGGCAGGCCGAATACTGCAAGGTGCACTACGAGCAGGCCAAGGCGCGCGGAGATACCTCGGCGGACAGCGCCGTTGGCCCTGCTGGCGCCTGCCGTCCGACGTTCCTTTCCGCCATGAAGTTCTTCCAGGGCGACAAGAAGGACGACGAGGACGACACCGAGAATTGATCGTCGGTTGCCGTAGCCTTGAATTTCTAAGCCAATCAGCATCGGCCTTTTGAACCGTGCTGCGCTTGGCGGGAAGCCGTGCCTCCCGTCGCGGGAAAGCTTTTGCGCGGATGGCCCTTCGCGCTCGGCCTTTTCAACGTGTCCCTACTTGTCTTGATCGGTCGCTGACCGCGGCTCGTTCGCCACTCGGCGCGGTGCCTGCCAACCCGAGAGTTTCTTGCCGGTTTCGCCCTCGCGCGCTCGCCGTGCGCCGGCATAAGCTGCGCTGATGCCGACATGGACACGTTGTCATTTGACTTCTCGCGGGCGTAACCCGACATCTTAACGCGGAAATTGCCGCCGTCCGGTTCCGGCAGGCACAGCCGGCCGGGCGCGTGGACGATACTCCGCCGCGGCGAAGCCACGCCGAGCTTGGTGCGTGCCCGGCGGAATCCAGGGGACAACTCGATGATCGCATTCGGCCGTCAACTTCTCTCGACACTGGTGATCGCAATCATGACCGTCGCACACGCTCCCGCCACGTTCGCCGCCGAGACGAAATCGCGCGTCAGCGATTTCACGCTTTCGAATGGCATGGAGGTCGTCGTCATCCCGGACAACCGCGCCCCGGTCGTCACCCACATGGTGTGGTATCGCGCAGGTGCCGCCGATGAGCCGAGGGGCGTTTCGGGCATCGCCCACTTCCTCGAGCATCTCATGTTCAAGACGACGGAGAAAATTCCGTCTGGTGAGTTCCCGAAGATCGTCGCCCGCCTCGGCGGCCAGGACAACGCTTTCACCTCGCAGGATGCCACCGCCTACTTCCAGCGCGTCTCGAAAGAGCATCTGCCGCGCATGATGGAGATGGAGGCAGAGCGCATGGTGAACCTGCGCCTCGTCGAGCAGGAAGTGCTGACCGAGCGCGACGTGATTCTCGAGGAGCGCCGGTCGCGCGTGGACAACAGCCCGAGCTCGATCCTCGACGAGCAGATGGACGCTGCTCTCTACAAGAATCACCCCTACGGCACCCCGGTGATCGGCTGGGAGCACGAGATGGCGAAACTCAGCCGCGCCGACGCGCAGGCGTTCTACAAGCGCTTCTATGCGCCGAACAACGCCGTGCTGGTGGTCGCGGGCGATGTGACGCCGGATCAGGTGCACAAACTCGCCGAGGAGACGTATGGCAAGCTGCCGGCGAACCCCGAGGTGGGCGGTCCGCGCGTGCGCCCGCAGGAGCCCGCATTCTCGGTGGCCCGGCGCCTTTCGCTGACCGACCCGCGCGCTGGCCAGCCGACGCTCTATCGCTATTACCTCGCGCCGAGCTATCAGACGGCGCCGGACGATGACGCCGAGGCGCTCGACCTCCTGGTGAAGATACTGGCGGAAGGTGCAACGAGCCTCATGTACAAGGCGCTCGTCGTCGAGGATCGCATTGCCGCGTCTGCTGGCGGCGGGTTCTACGGCGGTGGCCTCGACAGCGGCAAGATCACGCTGCACGCCGTTGCCGCACCGACCAGCGATCTCGCCGCGGTCGAGAAGCGGATGGACGATGTGATTGCCAACGTCGTCGCCAACGGCGTCACCGAGCAGGCTCTGGCCCGGGCCAAGGCGTCCTACATCGCCGATTTCGTCTACGAGAGCGACAACCAGTCGACACTCGCCCGCCGCTATGGCTGGGGCCGTGCGGTCGGGCGCAGCATCGCCGAGATCGATGCGCTGCCGGAGCGCATCCGCAAGGTGACGGGTGACGACATCAAGCGGGTCGCCTCGCGCTATCTCGACATCAACGCCTCGGTCACGGGCACGCTGGTGCCGGGGCCGAAGCAGGCTGTAAGCGGCCTGACAGCCGGCGCGCGCCCCGCTCCGGCCGACTCGCGGCCCGCGGCCCGTCCCCGCACGTGATCCTAGCGCCCCAACGCCAACCCGATGGCAGGTGATCCCATGCGCCCAACCCGTCACGTTTCGCGCCCGACCGCGCGCGCCGTCCCGCTTCGCGACGCCGACCGGATGAAGCCGGTCTACGCGTTCCTCGCCACCGTGTTCGTTGCGCTGGCGCTCCTCGTCCTCACGCTGCAGAATGCTCACGCCATGAAAATTCAATCCGTGAAGAGCCCCGGCGGTATCGAGGCCTGGCTTGTCGAGGACCACAGCGTGCCGCTGATGGCGATGCGCTTTGGGTTCCGTGGCGGCAGCTCTCAGGACCCCGCGGGTAAGGACGGCGTCGCCAACTTCCTGACGACGATGCTCGACGAAGGCGCCGGCGATCTCGACTCGAGCGCATTCCAGGAGCGTTCGGAAGAGCTCGCCATGCGCATGAGCTTCACCGACACGCGCGACGCCTTCTACGGCAACTTCGAAACGCTGACCGAGAACCGCACCGCTTCCGTCGAGCTTCTCCGCCTCGCCCTGACGAAGCCGCGCTTCGACGCCGAAGCCGTCGATCGCATGCGCAAGCAGCTTCTCGCCAAGCTCGCGTTCTCGGCGCGCGACCCGAACAAGGTGGCCGCGAAGGAGTGGTACGCGACCGCGTTCTCCGGCCACGTCTATGCGCGCTCCGCCGAGGGTGACGAAACGTCGATCGGTTCGATTGCGCCCGCCGACCTCGAAGCGTTCCGCAAGCGCAATTTCGCGCGGTCGAACCTGTTCGTGACGGTCGTCGGCGACATCGACGCGGCGACGCTCGGCAAGCTGCTCGACGACGTGTTCGGCGGTCTCGAGGCGAAGGCCGATCTTGCGGAGGTGGCCAAGGCGAAGCCGAAGCCAGGCGTCGAGAAGGTCGTCGACATGGCTGTGCCGCAGTCGGTCGCGGTGTTCGGAGTGGGCGCCATGGCGCGCAAGGACCCCGACTTCATGGCCGGCTTCGTGCTGAACCACATTCTCGGTGGTGGCGGCTTCGCCTCGCAGCTCATGGAGGAGGTGCGCGAGAAGCGCGGCCTCGCCTACTCGGTCTACAGCTATCTGCAACCCGAGGATCATGCTTCCTTGCTGCTCGGTTCGGTCGCGACGAAGAACGAGTCGATCGCGGAATCCCTCACCGTCATCCGCGACGTGCTGAAGAAGATGGCAAGCAACGGGCCGACCGAGACGGAGCTCGCCAACGCCAAGAGCTACCTCATCGGCTCGTATGCGCTGCGCTTCGACACCAGCGCCAAGATCGCATCGCAGCTTCTCGGCATTCAGATGGAGGATCTCGGCATCGACTATGTCGAGAAGCGTAACGCGCTGATCGAGGCCATCAGCCTCGACGACGTGAAGCGCGTCGCGGCGAATCTGCTGAAGCCGGAAGAGCTGATCGTGACCGTCGTCGGCCAACCGCAGAACATGAAGCCGGCCCTTGTTCACACCCAGAGCGGCGGCTAATCGCCGCCTTGGGGGCCGTTTCAATGCCGGCGAGGCCGGCGAACCAAATCGCACCACATTTCTCGCTCACGCACGCGCCCGTCGAGCCCCAGCCCGGTCATGCCGGCGGGGCCGGCGGGTGCGATCGTTTGAGATGGATTTGCTTCGCGACCTCATCGAAAGCGTGAAGCGCACCCCATTCTCATGCTTTAGAGTGTTATTGGCGACTTTGATGGATCGCGAGCGCGGCTCGATCAAGGTGCGATGCACTCTGGAGCGTCATCCGACCACTATCATCTCTTCGGGCGATGAGCGGTCGGATAGAGATGCTCTAGAATCCGAATGCGAGAGCGCTATCCGATCAGGGAAACGGTTCACGGTTCCGGCCGATCGGACAGCGCTCGAGATTTCACCGAACCACGATAGTGAGCCGACAGATGCGCAGCGATACCCATGCCCGCCCCGGAAAGCCGACGTCAGCCGCGGGTGAGGCCGCGGAGGCACCCGTCCGCTACCGCCAGTCGATCGCGGGCGCGACCGACGCCAGAATCGGACGCCACGGGCTCTCCGAAACATTGTTGGGGCGCTATCTCGCGCGGCTGGTCGATCCGCTGGCGATCCTCAAGGACAACTACCGCACCGGCCGCCTGCCGCTGCTGACCATCCCCGAGGATACGGCGGACATCGATGCCGCCGAGGCGGCGCTCGCCAAGCTCAGCCACGACGCACGGTTGATCGTGTTCTTCGGCACCGGTGGCTCGGGCCTCGGCGGGCAGACCCTCGCGCAGATCGCGGGCTGGAATATTCCGGGCGGCGGTGACGCCTACCAGCGCAAGCGCCCGCGCACGCGCTTCTACGACAACCTCGATGGCCGCACGCTCGTCGGCGCACTCGCTGACCTCGATCTCGCGTCGACGCGCTTTGTCGTCACCTCGAAGTCGGGCGGCACGACGGAGACGCTGGCGCAGGCGCTCGTCGCCATCCAGGCCGTGCGAGAGGCCGGCCTCGGCGAGCGTATCCCCGAGCTGTTCCTCGGCATCACGGAGCCCGCGCGCGAGGGCAAGGCGAATGGCCTGCGTGAGCTGTTCGCAAGCCTGTCGATCCCGATGCTCGAGCATCACGAGGGCATTGGTGGCCGTTTCTCTTGCCTTACGAACGTCGGCCTTATGCCGGCGATGGCGCGTGGCCTCGATGCGCGCGCGATCCGGGCCGGTGCGCGCGAAGTGGTGGAGGCGATGCTCGCCGCGAAGCATCCGCGCGATTTCGCACCTGCCGTCGGTGCGGCCGCCGCGGTCGCCCTGTCGAAAGAGAAGGGCATCCACACGCTCGTCATGATGCCCTATGCCGACCGGCTGGCGCGCATGTCGCACTGGTTCGTGCA
>CALMPK010000239.1 GCA_937873575.1 uncultured Hyphomicrobiaceae bacterium | reverse complement strand
CGCTTGGTGGAACGGCATGACGCCGCTCGACCGGATCTGGCTCGGTGTCGGCATGTTCGGCCAGCTCATGTTCACGGGGCGCTGGTTCGTGCAGTGGATCGCGACCGAGCGCGCGCGCAAGTCCGTGGTGCCGGCGACGTTCTGGTACTTCAGCTTCTTCGGCGGCCTGCTGGTGCTCGCCTATGGCATCTACCGCGCCGATCCCGTCATCATCATCGGTCAGTTCGGTGTCTTCATCTACGCGCGCAACATCTATTTCTTGCTGACGCACCATCGAACCGAAGTGGTGAAAGATGCGGCGGCAAGCCCGCCAAGGATCGCGGCGGAGTAGGACGAGGCGGGCAGCGCCAAGGGTCCGACGCGATCGGAAACTAGAGCGCTCTCGAAGGAAGTGCCCAGCACTTCCTTCTCATCCGATCGTACCCTAGCGCCCCAACATCATCGCAAACCTCGACCGGATCAGGCGCCAGAAGAGGCGCGGCGGGAAGCGGCGATAGCTCGGAGCGTCGTCGGGGAGTTTGGTACGGCTTGCGCGGAACTGCGTTTGTGTCCGCATCTCGATCGCCGGCACGTCTCCCTCGAAGCGTCGGCGATAGGCCGAGACCCAGTGACCCGGTCCGAACTTCAGGTACATCGCCGAATTGCAGCAAGACGCGACGAAGCGTTGTGTCGGCGCGCGCTCGCGGATCTTGTAGGCGACGAGAAGGTGGGCCCCCGCGACGCACGAGAACCGGTCGTCCCGATAGGTGAGATAGGCTGTTCCACCATCGTCTTCCAGAACGCGCCCGGCGTTGGGAAGGCTTTCGATCTGGTGGCCGCCGGCCTGACAATCGTCGCAATAGCATACGGCCGTGAGGATCGGCTGGCCGGTGCCCGTGCAGCGGACCTGCCCGCACGCGCATGTCGAAATGCGAAGGATATCGCTCATGCGGCCTCGTAGTTCCCAGGGTGCGATCGGTTGAGATGGAGGCGCTGGACGCTTCCATCGAGAGCGTGAGTCGCACCCTTAACGGAGCGGTGCGGTCGATTGAGATGGAGGCGCTGGGCGCATCCATCGAAAGCGTGAATCGCACCCTTAACGGAGCGGTGGTACGGCACGCGGCGTCTGTCGGAATGAGTACGATATGCACGGGCCTCGCGGCACTTTGCGCCGACGAGTGTAACGTCAGGCATGCCGGCGCCGGGATCGTGTTCGCCATTGCCGTCGAGATGGGGCTCGGGTCGGCGTTCGCGCTCGCCCGAAGAACATCCCGTTGATGCGGTGGGGGCGCGGTTGGCGTCATGCTTGCTATCGCGGCAACCGCATGCCGGCACTCAGTCCCGATAGATCAAACCGCAATACGAAACCGATCGACCGGGGTCTCAGCAGCCACCGTGCCAATTTCTCGCCCGTTGGGAAAATATTCGAGATCAACTGGCCGAGCTTTCCTCCATCAGACCGATGTCGATGAAAACCGAACCGGGCAAACCTGCGGCGGCCTTCAAGACGATCTGCAACTTGGTATGGGGTGGCAAGGATTCCTGGATGGCCATGGGGAAGTGAATTGAACTCTTCATGCCGAGAGGGAACATCCGCATGGTTTCGCCGTCGCGCAACAAAACGAGATTGACGACGTCGTCGCTGGAATTTCCGGCGCGGAAGTAGACGACCTTCGATTCAGCATTCTCCGGAACCTCGTAGCTCAAACCGTCCAGAGGAATAGGTTCGTCGAGGCCGCGCCCCTTGAAATTGAACGTGCCCTGCAGGAAGCGCGGAATGGTCCTTGTCACGTCGTCGATCTCCCCGAATTTCCATAGACCTCGGTGATGTGAAATTTCAATTGTACCAAACCACGATCGAGGTCATCTGCTCGCCTTCGAAAATGGGCACCGCTACCATGCGAGATAACTTGGCGGCTGTGCAAGAGGCCGCGACTGCTCGGGCCTCGAGGTCGACACTGTCCGAGAGGGTCGGCACTCCGTCTCTCAGTGCGCGACCGATCGCGGTTTCGCCCGGGCCGATTTCGACACCCTCGTAGACGTTGCCAAGGTCGGCCCCGCTTTCGCACAGTCCATCGACGAAGGTTGCCCGATTGCCACCAGTAACGTTCCAGACCTCCATGCGTCTGGCGATCGGTGTGCCAAGCGCCGAGAGTATGGCGAGTATCCAGGTGCCCTTGGTGCGCGTTGCGAGAGGAATTCCGACGCCACGCGTAATGCCCGCCTCGCCGGCGTTGCCGCGACGGATGAACTTTTTTGTCCTGCCGAGGTCGCCCATCACGATGGGAGCTTTGTTCTCCCAGGCCATGCCCGGCAGGCCGAAGCCCTTGCGGAAACTGATGTGCCGCGACTGGAACTCGAAGCGATCCGCGGTGCCGAAATAGCCGTCGTGGAGCGCGAGATCGGGCGTGTCCTCGGGTGCATGCCAGATCTCGATCGCACCGACGTGGGTCGCGTCGTCGCCGCAGAAGAGCACGAGAACCGCCTTCGTCTCGTCGCCCTTCACGATCGGAATGGCGACGCCACACGTCAGTCCGGCCTCGGCGGCCGCGGTCTCTCTGACGAACAACGGCTGCTTGAGCTCGTGGAAGACGATCGGATATCCGAGCTCCCACGCCCGGCCGGGCAAACCCTCTCCGATCGAAAAGTTCGTCCGCTCCGCCGCGTCCGCGAACGCGGTCAGCGGACCGTATTGGCCGGATGCCAGTGAGAGGTGAGACCCATCGGACGATGGCACCCAGACCTCCGTCGCCCGCACGAACGCAACCCTGTCTCCATTCACGGCACGACCTCGCTAAAGGTTAGGAATCCAGAACGAGCCCCGCCAATTTCACCAGCGGCATGCGGCGGTTCATGGCACGGGCTCTCAATGCCGCGAACGCATCTTCCTCCGAGCACTTGCTCCGGGACATGAGCACGTGACATGCCTTGGAGATGGTGTTGCGTTCGTGGACCACGACGCCGGGTTCGGATTGTGCCCGCCAGATGCGCGAAAGGATCCAACGCGCATACGAGAACATCGTGTCGGCCGGCGGATCGACACTGGTATTGCAGCAAAGGATGTCCCGGCCAGTCGTCGCCAGATCGCACATTGCATCGGCGTCGATGCGATCCATGAGGACGAGGCTTTTTTCTCCACCGTCGGCCGCGTTGAATGCCGAACCGGCGCAATTGCTTTCGAAGGGGACAAAGCAAATGGCGTAGGGATCGTATTCAGCGAGCCGACGGGCGCCGCTCGGGACGTCTCCAAACGTGCAATTCGAAGCGCCTTCCCACTGCGGATCGACAAAATCGATGAGTGCGCAAAATTTGCCGCGGTCGCGAAGATTCGAGAAGTGTAAATTCCTGACGAGCATGAAGCACTCCACCAGGCATCATCAGGTGCTATTGCACTGCACAATCGCAGTCGCGTCAAGCGGAGAATGCGCAACTCCAGCTTTGCTCGATACACAACCCGGCTCAAACAAAAGGCCGCCCCGAGGGCGGCCTTTCGCATGTGTTGATTTCTCTGGAGCCGGCGGCCCAGGCCCGGCGGAGCCCGTTCAGTTGTCGAGGAAGCTGCGCAGCTTGCGGCTCCGGCTCGGGTGCTTGAGCTTGCGCAGCGCCTTGGCTTCGATCTGGCGGATGCGCTCGCGCGTGACGTCGAACTGCTTGCCCACTTCCTCCAGGGTGTGGTCGGTGGACATTTCGATGCCAAATCGCATGCGCAGCACCTTGGCTTCGCGCGGGGTGAGGCTGTCGAGGATGTCCTTGACCACGTCGCGCAGGCCCGCCTGCATGGCGGCGTCCACGGGGGCGGTGTTGGCGCTGTCCTCGATGAAGTCGCCCAGGTGGCTGTCGTCGTCGTCGCCGATGGGGGTT
>CALMPK010000238.1 GCA_937873575.1 uncultured Hyphomicrobiaceae bacterium | reverse complement strand
GGTTGCGGGCATGGAGAATGCCTGTCGGCGACGCTGTGGAAGTCGCGAAGCCGGGAAGCGCGTTCGACAAGTCCGCCCGGCATATCGCTGCCGAATGCTCAACCCAAACGCATCGATCCGCCGCATTCGGAAGACGATTGCTCGACCGACGAAGCGTACGAGAAGCCTTGCACGTGCGGTGCCGAGGTTCCAGGCGAAGAATCTTGCCTCTCCCCGGATGCGTGCGGACCAACCGGGCTACTCGTGTCGCGGGAGAAACTCGTCGAAGCCATGGAGCGGTGCGGCTGGGTGCAGGCGAAGGCCGCGCGTCTTCTGAACCTGACACCACGCCAGATCGGCTACGCGCTGAAGCGCCACAACGTTGCGATGAAGCGCTTCTGATCGATGAGGTGATCGATCACGAGAGTGAGGCCCTGCTCGACGCCCCGCATCGCGGGGCGTTTTGCTTTGCGGGCTCAGCACCGTGTTGGCTTTGCGACAATCTCCATGTCGGCAACTGTCGCCCTCCCAAGTTGCGAAACGCCAGCAAAAACAAGCGATCCGCGATTGGCACCGGCGTTGCAATGCCTCTCGTGAGCGCGCGGGCCAAACGGGTCCTAGCGGCGATCGAACCAACGGGAGTGCGCGATGTCCGGTCAGCTCGTAGCCTTCGACGACCTCTTCACAGACGCCAGTCACGACACGATGCCTGCCGAGATTTCCTCGGGCGGCTGCTCGTCGTCGTCGTGTGGTTCGAGTGCCGGGCCGGGTGACATGCCGCCGGAGGTCTGGGCGAAGATCAAAGATCATCCGTGCTATTCGGAGGAGGCGCATCACTATTTCGCGCGCATGCACGTGGCGGTGGCGCCCGCCTGTAACATCCAGTGCAACTACTGCAATCGCAAGTACGACTGCGCGAACGAAAGCCGCCCCGGCGTTGTCTCTGAGAAGCTCACTCCGGATCAGGCGTTGCGCAAGGTCGTGACGGTGGCCAACGAGGTGCCGCAGCTCTCCGTCCTCGGAATCGCGGGACCGGGCGATGCCTGTTACGACTGGAAGAAGACGAAGGCGACGTTCGAGGCCGTGTCGCGCGAGATCGCCGACATCAAGCTGTGCATTTCGACCAACGGCCTCGCGCTGCCGGACCACGTCGACGAACTCGCCGAGATGAACGTCGACCACGTAACGATCACCATCAACATGGTCGATCCTGAAATCGGCACGAAAATCTATCCGTGGATCTATTTCCGCAATCGCCGCTACACCGGCCTCGAAGCCTCGCAGATCCTGCACGAGCGACAGATGCAGGGGCTCGAGATGCTCACGAGCCGCGGCATTCTCACCAAGATCAACTCGGTGATGATCCCCGGCGTCAACGACGAGCATCTCAAGGTCGTCAATGAGGAAGTGAAGAAGCGCGGCGCGTTCCTGCACAACATCATGCCGCTGATTTCCGATCCGGCGCATGGCACGCACTATGGCCTCACCGGCCAGCGCGGGCCGACACATTCCGAGCTCAAGGCCTTGCAGGATGCTTGTGCGGGTGGGGCCAATCTGATGCGGCATTGCCGGGAATGCCGCGCCGATGCCGTCGGTCTGCTCGGGGAGGATCGCGGCCAGGAGTTCACGCTCGATCAGCTTCCCGACGCGGTTCACTACGATCCCGCCAAGCGTGACGCCTATCGTGAACTCGTGGCGAGCGAGCGGGGCGACCACGTCGCAGCCAAGTCGCGCGCGGCAGCGGAGCTCAAGGAGAATGCCGACCGGGCAATCCTTGTCGCAGTCGCGACCAAGGGTGGTGGGCGCATCAACGAGCACTTCGGGCATGCGCGCGAGTTCCAGGTCTACGAGGCCGGGGGCGACGGTGTGAAGTTCATCGGTCACCGCAAGGTCGAGGACGCCTATTGCCTCGGCGGATTCGGCGAGGATGCCACGCTCGACAGCGTCATCCGCACACTCGATGGCGTCGATGCGGTGCTGTGCTCGAAAGTCGGCGACTGTCCTCGCAAGGATCTGGCGAACGCCGGCATCGCGGTCACCGATGCGTATGCCTTCGACTACATCGAGACGGCGATCGCCAGCTACTACGCGAGCGAGCATGCCGTTCCGACCCAGGCGCTTTCCGCCTGAGCCGCACCCTTTATCACCTAAGGCAAAGGAGCATTCACCATGGCCTACAAGATCATCGTTTCGCAGTGCACGGTCTGCGGCGCATGCGAGTTCGAGTGTCCGACGGCGGCCATCAAGATGAAGGGCGATACCTACATCATCGATGCAGCCAAATGCGTGGAGTGCGTGGGCCACTTCGACAAGCCGCAGTGCGCCGAGGTGTGTCCGGTGCCGAAGACGTGCGTCAAGGTCTGATGCGCCGCGCCAGAGCATCGTTCGACCGCAAACGTCGGCCGCGCCGATGAGCGATCGAGTTCGGATGCTCCGGGGTTCTGTGTCTGGAGCGCTTTTCTGCGATCGGGGGACCGCGCGCGGTTCTGTTGGGTTGCAGAGTGCTCCAGGCTGAGCGGGAGAACGTGATGTCGGACATCTCCGCGGCCGAAAACAGCGATGCGATCGACTGGCTGGGGCGCCCGGTCTCGTGCAAGGACTGTCCGCACGAGGCGATGCGCGCGGAGGGGCGTTGCGATCTCGGGCGTATCTGCGTTCGCGACCGCCGCTCCAAGCGTATCGATCGATTCCTCGCCAACAATCCGGCGCTGGCGAACCGATATCTTTCGCACTCCTATGCGGAGTTGCGCGTATTGGCCGCCAAGCACGCGAGCGTTTTTCTGATGCCGCAGCTCGTGGACGATCCCGAGCCCGATGTCAGGGCGATGGTCGCCTACCGGCTGCCGATCAACCGTCTCGGCGCCCTGAAGCGTGACAGTGACCGCAAGGTGCGGCTCGCCGGCGCCTACCGGGCCGAGGGGAAGGATCTCGGCGATCTATTGGGCGATGGCGATTACGCCGTGCGCTGCGTCGCCGCGCGCCGCGCCGCGCCGGATCTCCTCGTCGTCGCGCGCAACGATCCGGTTAGCGATGTCCGTCGCATCGTCGCACAGCGGGCTCCCGCCGACGTCCTGGTGCCGATGATGTTCGACAACGACCCGCTCGTGCGCCTCGAGGTGGCGCGGCGGCTCGGGCCGCATCAACTCGACATTCTCGTGCACGACGAGGATTTGCGCGTGCGCTTCGTCGTTGCCGAGCGGTGTCCCGCCGCGCTGCTCGCGTATCTCGTCCACGATCGGGATTTGGAAGTGCGCAACGTGGCGCGCGCACGCATGTCCATGGGTGATGGAGGTGACGATGGGCCTAGGGCGTGAGCAGGAAGTCGAGATCTTCAAGCCGCCATTGTTTCAACCGGGCGAGAAGGTCGTATCGCTGAAGAACATTCGCAACGACGGAACGGTTCGCGGGCGGGAGATCGGCGAGATCGTCGTGAAGAAGGGCGAGATCGGCTACGTGCGCGACATCGGCACCTTTCTGCAGGCGTTCTTCATCTATGCGGTCGAATGGATCGACCGGGGAACGATCGTCGGCATGCGCGGCAAGGAGCTGACGCGCTAC
>CALMPK010000237.1 GCA_937873575.1 uncultured Hyphomicrobiaceae bacterium | reverse complement strand
GAACGTTTCTTCGAGGGGAATGCCGAACTCGACGATGCTCTGAGATAGCGCGCCGCTATAGGGAGAATTGGTGCCGCTGCCGTCGAGCGCCACTTGGCCGGGGCCGGTGGCGAACGCGATCAAAGTTCCGGCCGGTGCCTTTACCGGCGCCAGGCCGCGCGTCAGCGAGCGAGTGCCGGTGGCGTAGGGGTTGTCGCGGCAGGCATCGAGGATGGCGATGTTGAGGCGGCTTTCGGCGCGCTCCATCGTCTTCAGCAGCTCCCCGAGACTCAAGGCGAGCAACGGTATCTCGCTCGTGTCGGCGATATCGGCACCGATGGGGATCAGGTAGTTCTCGCCATCGACCTGCACGCCGTGGCCCGCGTAATAGAACAGGCCGACGCTGTCGGAGCCGCGCAAGCGGCGCCCGAAGGCGAGCACCGCCTCGCGCATCGTCGCGAGGTCGGCGTCAGTCAACGTCGTCACGGAAAAACCGACCGCGGCGAGGCTCGCCGACATGGCCTGTGCGTCGTTACGAGGATTGGCGAGCGGCGAGCGCTGGTAGGCCGAGTTGCCGATGACGAGCGCGAAGCGCGTTTCCGCGATGGCCGGCACTGAAGCAGCGAGCAGAGCCAGCGCGACGTACATGAGTGACGCAGTTGCATATCCCACCCGGCGACTGAGTGCGCTCAACACACTCCATGGGGTGCCCCTTACCGCCTCTCGCTCCCGCCTACTGCCCGCCACGCCGTCAGTTCCATTCGTCGCTCAAGCGCTCCACAGGAGCGCCCATCGCATTCGACTTCGGCCGGAAGGTTAAAGATCGATTGCGGCAAGGTTGGCGCGGGACCTGATATTTCCGCCGAGCGCTCAGACCGCCGAGCGCACGCCGATGGCGGACGCCCGGCAACCAATTTCCCGGAAACGCCTGGGCCGCGCCCGCGCGCGATGCCACAGTTAAGGTTGCGTCACCCGCAGACCCGCCGCTCGACGGCCGGCCGGCGGGTGCGCGATGCTGTGAACCCGTGTGTGAGGCGTGACCAGGAGCCGATGCGAACCGGAGGCCAAATTCTCGTCGATCACCTGGCCCTCAACGGCATCGGGCGGATCTTCATGGTTCCGGGCGAGAGCTTCCTGCCGGCGCTCGACGCGCTGCACGACACACCGTCGATCGACGTCGTGGTCTGCCGGCACGAGGGCGGTGCCGCCATGATGGCGGAAGCGACCAGCAGGCTGGCACTCGCCGGGGTCGGCGGCGATGGGACCAGCGGAGCGATCGGCGTCGCTTTCGTCACGCGCGGTCCCGGTCTCGCCAACGCCATGAGCGGCTTGCACGTGGCCATGCAGGCGGGAACGCCGTTGCTGCTGCTCGTCGGCCTGACGCCGGGCGGATACGAAGGGCGCGGCGCGTTTCAGGAATTGCCCCCAGAGCCGTTCGCCGGCCACGCCGTCAAATGGGCGGCGACGGTACGCGATCCGGCGCGTATCCCCGAACTCGTCAACCGCGCCATTGTCACGGCCCGGTCCGGAACCGCCGGACCGGTGATCCTCGGATTTCCCGAGGACGTTCTCGCGGCCAGCGCCGAAGTCGAGAATGCGCCGCCGACACGCATCGCCACGGCGGGTCCATCGTGGACGGACCTCGCGCAGATCGCCGCCGCCCTGGAGCGCGCCGAATGGCCGATCGCAATCGCCGGTGGCCCAGGCTGGACACCCGCCGCGCGGCGCGAGCTCGCCCTGTTTGCCGAGCGCTTCGACCTGCCTGTTGTCGCGAGCTTCCGCAGCCAGGACGTCATCGACAACCGCTCGCCGCAGTATGTCGGCCATGCTGGTATCGGCATGTGCCCCAAACTCGCTGCCGCCATTGGGCACGCCGATCTCGTGATCGCCGTCGGCACACGGCTCGACGAAGTGACGACGGGCCGTTACGAGCTGTTGACGCCGCCGACGCCGCGCCAGCGTGTCCTGGTTCACGTGCACCCGGACCCGGCAGCACTTGGCGCGAACCTGCAGGCGACCGTGCCCGTTGTGTCGAGCGTCGCGGCGTTCGCGGCAAGCCTCGACGACATTACGCCATCGGTGCGGCGGGGAGCGCTGCACTCGTGGTCGACGCTGAGGCGCGATCTGCGTGCGGCGTTCGAAAGCTGGCAGGGCTTCCCTGCGCCGCCCGTTTCCACGTCTCCGGTGTCAGCGTCTTCCGTTTCCACGTCGTCCGGCACAGTACGCTTCGAAAGCGTCGTGCGTCACCTCTCCGACGTGCTCCCTCCGGATGCCATCATCTGCAACGGAGCGGGCAACTACGCCGCGTTCGTGCACCGCGCATTCACCTATAAGGACGCTGGAACCCAACTCGCACCAGTCTCGGGATCGATGGGCTACGGGCTGCCCGCCGCGATCGCCGCCAAGCTCGCCTCGCCCGAGCGCGACGTGATCTGCTTCGCCGGCGACGGCTGCTTCCAGATGACGTCGCCGGAACTCGCGACGGCCGTGCAGTACGGGCTCGGCATCGTCGTGGTGATCGCCAACAACGGTTTGCTCGGCACGATCCGCGCGGAACAGGAGCGGCGCTACCCGGGCCGGCGCATCGCGACGAGCCTCGTCAACCCCGACTTCGCCGCACTGGCCCGCAGCCATGGCGCATTCGGCGAGCGGATCACTCGCGATAACGAGATTGCGGGCGCGATTGCGCGGGCCCGTGCCGCGCGGCGTCCGGCCATTCTCGACATCGCGGTGGACCCCGACGCCATCGCCCCTGGCGTCTCACTCGCGAGCCTTGCGCCAGCGCCGACGAACAATTCCGTCTGAGGCGCGCGGACGCCGAGTTAACAGATCGTAAAATTAATACTCTGGCCATTAGTCAAGAAAAGGCATGGAACTCGACCGCCTCGGTCAACTGCGTTACAAAACACCTAACGCGACACTGCAACGATTGATGACGAACTGAGACGATGGAAGCTCAAGTGGCAGCGATCGAGACAGGCAAGGGTTGGAGTTGGAGCAAGTTCGCGACGTTCGTTTGCTTCGCTCTCGCCGCCGGCCTCCTCCTCGCCACACTGATCTCCGCCAAGCGCACTTCCACCGCCGACGCCTCGATCACCAATTCCGCGCAACTCGCAATGTCTCTTCCCGCCCGCTGACCCCTGACTGAAGACGACCTGCTGCTGCCAAGACTGACCCAAACTGCTGCACTGCCATGATGAGCCTCTTCCCGCCCGGGAAGAGGCTCATTGACCTTTCGGGGAGGCCATCACCCGGAACCCGATCGGAGGCGACGGCGCGAAGCTCGATCAGACGAGCCGCATCAGCAGTATCCAGCCCGTCACGACGAGGGGCGAGAGCAGCGTCGACAGCAGCACCGAGCCGGAGACGAAGCGGGGCTGGCGACCGTACTCGGCGCAGAACAGCGCCAGTAGTACGCCGACCGGGGTCGCCGCGGCGACCACGTAGAGCTCCGTCAGATCCTCGGGCATGGCGAGCAGGATCGCGAGCCCCCAGGTCAGCGCTGGTGCAAGCAGCAGCTTCAGGATCAACACGAGGCTCATCGGCAGCGGCGCGAGCTCACCCTTGCCGGTATCTGCGAGCTGCGCGCCGAGCGCGAGCAGCGCGAGGGGCGGAAACGTCGAGCCGATCAACTCGAGCGGCAGCCCGACAAGCGGCGGCAGGCGCAACTCCAGTGCGCGAAGGACGAGGCCGACGATCACGGCCGGCACCACAGGCGTCTCGAACGCCACCTTGAGCCGCCCGAGCACGCCCCGCTCGCCCGTTGCCGGCGCCAGCATCCACGCGCCCACCGACACGATAAGCATGGTCATCATCGATGTGATGACCGACTGGTGCAGGATGAACGGGGGCGGGAAGGCGAGCTTGACGAGCGGAATGCCGTAGTTGCCGACGTTGGCGTAGACGGTCGCCATCGCGAACACCGGAGCGTACTCCGGCGGCAGGCGGAATATCTTGGCGACGAGCCAGCCGAGCAGCATCAGCGCGGCGAACTGGATCGCGGTGAAGTAGACCGTCGGCCAGATCTCCGAGATCGGCTGTGTCGCCGACGACAGAAAATGCACCAGGAACGCCGGCATGATGACGTAGACGAGCAGCCGGTTGAGACTCGGCACATCGAGCTGCAACCGCTTCTGCGAGAAGTAGCCGACCGCGACCAGCGCGATGATCGGCAGGGTCACGCTGAGCAGAATATCGGCGAAGAGTTGCATCGGGGACCGCGCATTGGGGGCGGCTTTGCGCCTCGTTCTTGGAGCCCAAGCCGATGCCACAGCCGCCGGCGGAGTGCCAGCGCTATTCGCGCAACCGCCTTCTGACCCCAGCGCTTACCTGGAAAAGCATCCGATAACACGCAGATCGCGGCACCGATGAGCGGCCCCCAAAATGGGAAGCGACAAGCGGAACCAGAACACCAGTGTCAGCGCGAGACGCTGGCGCCTTTGACCGTCACCGTGTAGCCCGCCCGCTCGAGGCCGCCGATGACCCGTTCGAGATGCTCGCGGTCCCGCGTCTCGATGACGACGTGCAGCTCGGCGCCCTTGGCCGGAAGCACGGTGAACACGCGCTGGTGATAGACCTCGACGATGTTGGCGCCGTTCTCGCCGATGACGGCCGAGACCCGCGCGAGCTGGCCGGGACGGTCAGGAATATCGATCGAGAGCTGCGACAGGCGGCCGTCACGGGCGAGGCCGCGCGTCAGCACGCTGGCGAGGAGCCGCGTATCGATGTTGCCACCGCACAGGACGAGCCCGACGCGTTGGCCGGAAAAGCGCTGCGGATCGGCGAGAACCGCGGCGAGGCCGGCCGCGCCCGCACCCTCCACCACCGTCTTCTCGATCGTCAGCAGCATCGACAGCGCCCGCTCCATCTCGCTTTCCGCGACGAGCACGATGTCGTCGACCAGCTCGCGCACGATCTCCGTGGTGATGCGGCCGGGCGACTTGACGGCGATGCCCTCGGCAAGGCTGTCGCCGCGCATCGGCAGGTGCGTGCCCTTGATGGCGTTGTACATGGAGGGATAGAGGGCCGCCTGCACGCCGATCACGCGGATCGACGGCTTCAGAGCCTTCGCCGCCGTGGCGATGCCCGAGATGAGACCGCCGCCACCGATCGGCACGACGATGGTATCGAGATCGGGCACTTCGTCGAGCATCTCGAGGCCGATCGTACCCTGGCCCGCGATGACGAGTGCATCGTCGTAGGGATGCACGAACGTCAGCCCCTGCATTTCCGCGAGCTTCCAGGCGTGGGCCGAAGCCTCTTCCAGGCTCGGCCCTTCGAGCACGACGTTGGCACCGAAGCGGCGCGTGTTCTCCACCTTCACCGTCGGCGTCGCCTCGGGCATGACGATGGTCGACGGGATACCGAGACGGCTCGCGTGGTAGGCGACGCCCTGGGCGTGGTTTCCGGCGGAAACCGTGATGACGCCGCGCTCGCACTCCTCGTCGCTCAGCGCAGCGAGACGGGTCAGCGCGCCGCGCTCCTTGAACGAGCCTGTGAACTGGAGGTTCTCGAATTTCAGCCAGATGTCGCAGCCGGCAATCGAGGAGAGCGTACGGCTACGGTCGAAATCGGTAAGCGTGATGGACCCGTGCAGGGTTTCGCGGGCCCGCAATATCTCGGCGATCGTCACGCGGTCGCGCGCCTGCGGGTCGTCGCCCGCCGCCGGTGTCGTCTCTGCGCTCTTCTGCATGTCGGCGAGCTCCCTGGCCTGACGGGCGGTGGCCCGTTGCACATCACGACCGCGTGACACGACCGCCACGCCGGCGCCCAATCGCAGCCGGCCCGCGCCAAGAGGTGTCGGTCAAGTATACGAACATGAAGCCGTTGCAGAGCGGGCAAATGGACGCCGCCCGCCGAACATCGCCCAGCGCCGGGCCAGCACGGCCCCCGCAACCGCCCCGGTGCCAATCGAACAGGCGTGCTCTGCCAGCGGAGCGCCGCTTTTTTTGATTGCTGCGGCGGGCCCATACTTTAAGAACCGGTTGGACATGAACCAGTGGAACGGATCGAACCGGTCCCGGAAAAGGTGAGGAGCAGGACTATGGCGAAGATCGCGTGGATCGGCCTCGGCGTGATGGGCTATCCGATGGCGGGGCATCTGCTGAAGCGCGGCGGCCACGATCTCGTCGTATACAACCGCTCCTTCGCCAAGGCCGAGAAATGGGTTTCCGACTATGGCTCGGGCCGCGCCGCCCGCACCCCGGCCGAAGCTGCGGCGGGCGCGGAGATCGTGTTCTCCTGCGTCGGCAACGACGACGACCTGCGCGCTGTGACGACCGGCAAGGCCGGCGCCTTCGAGGCGATGGCCAAGGGCGCGATCTTCGTCGACAACACCACCGCCTCGGCGAACGTTGCGCGTGAGCTTCACGCGGCGGCGACGGCGCGCGGCTTCGGCTTCCTTGACGCGCCCGTGTCTGGCGGACAGGCCGGCGCCGAGAATGGCCAGCTCACCGTGATGGTCGGCGGCGAGCAGAGCGTATTCGATCGCGCCAAGCCGGTGATCGCGCATTACTCCAAGATGGTGAACCTGATCGGCCCACCCGGCGCCGGGCAGCTCACCAAGATGGTACCCAGATCTGCATCGCCGGTCTCGTGCAGGGCCTCGCGGAAGCGCTGCACATGGCCGAGAAGGCCGGCCTCGATATTCCGGCCGTGATGGACACGATCTCCAAGGGCGCGGCGCAGTCGTGGCAAATGGAGAACCGCTGGAAGACGATGACAGCGGGCAAGTTCGACTTCGGCTTCGCCGTCGATTGGATGCGCAAGGATCTCTCGATCTGCCTCGACGAAGCCCGCCGCAACGGCGCGAGCCTGCCGGTGACCGCACTCGTCGATCAGTTCTACGCCGAAGTGCAGCGCATGGGCGGCGCGCGTTGGGACACGTCGAGCCTGATCGCCCGCCTCAACGCGGCGGACACGAAGAAGTCCTGAGGCAGACGCCAATGACCAAGAACGCTACGCCCGAGGCGGCGGCCGCACTGACACCGCTAGAGCTGATCGAGGGGATGGCGTTGCGCAATCCCGTCTACCGGCATCTCGGGATCGAGGTGCTGGAGGCACGTCTTGGCTACACGCGCTTCGCGATGACCGTGCGGCACGAGTTGACCAACACCTTCGGCGTCGGTCACGGCGGCATCGTCTTCACCTTCGCCGACATGGCGTTCGGCTTCACCTGCAATGCGATGGGCGAGCGGGCGATGACGGCGAGCGCGGCGATCGACTATCTCGCGCCGGCCCCGGTCGGCGCGCGGCTGATCGCGGAGGCACGCGAGGTGGCGCGCCAGGGCCGCAACGCCTTCTACGACGTCGAGATCCTCGTTGAAGGCGGCGATGTCATTGCGATGGTGCGCGGGCGCATGCGCCTGCTCGGCGGCCCGACGCTCGGCTAAGCGCCCCTCTCGCCGTGATCGCGGCGAGAGGGATATCAGCTCGAGGGCAACCCGCGGCCCAATTGGCCGTCAGTTCAGCTTGAACGGCATCTCGCGGCCAGCGAACACGGCGTCGACGTTGTCGAGCGCCTCGAAGCCCATCTGATTGCGAGCCTCGATCGCCGCCGAGCCGAGATGCGGCAGGAGGAACGTGTTCGGCAGGTCGTAATAGCCCTCGTTGATCTTGGGCTCGCCCGCGAACACGTCGAGTCCGGCATACGAGAGACGGCCAGACTTCAACGCCGCGATCATGTCCTCGTCGTTGACGAGGTCGCCGCGGGCCGTGTTCACCACGACGGCGCCCTTCGGCATCTTCTCTATCACCGACGTGTTGAAGAAATAGCGCGTCTCCGGCGTCGAGGGGGCGTTGATCGAGAAGAACTGCGAGACGGAAAGCAGGCTGTCGAGCGTCGGATGGAAGATCGCGCCCTTCTCGTCCTCGGGCTTCGCACGCACGATGTCGTGGTAGTGAATCTCCATGTCGAAGCCACGCGCACGCTGGGCCAGCGCCCGGCCGATCTTGCCGAAGCCGTAGATACCGAGCTTCTTGCCGTCGAGACGCTGGCCGACAAGTTGCAGCGGCGCCCAACCCGGCCAGGCGCGATTGCGGATCATGGCTTCGCCTTCGCCCGCGCGCCGCGCGGCACCAAGCAGCAGCAGCATGGCGATCTCGGCGGTGGCGACGGTCACGCCATGCGGCGCGTTGCCGACCTTGATCCCGCGCGACGTCGCGGTCGGGATGTCGATGTGGTCGAAGCCGATCGAGAATGTGGAGAGGATCTTGATGTGTTCGGGAATGCGCTCGATCACGGCCTTCGGCATCTTGTCGGTGATGGTGATCATGAGCGCATCGACGCTCGCCGCCTTCTCGATGATCTCATCTGCCGTCATCTGGTGATCGTCCTCGTTCTGGACGACCTCGTAGTCCCGG
Organism: uncultured Hyphomicrobiaceae bacterium; assembly: GCA_937873575.1. Taxonomy (GTDB): domain Bacteria; phylum Pseudomonadota; class Alphaproteobacteria; order Rhizobiales; family Hyphomicrobiaceae; genus JAEUMD01. The sequence goes on along the minus strand of CALMPK010000237.1, from coordinate 8,444 downwards.
CGTGCACGCGCCTCGGCGTCCGCCGGCAGTCGACGGGTGATGAGCAGGCGTTTCTTCATTGTTGTGGTTCCTCCCCGGGAAGCGTTTGCGACTTTCGTCGAGGAACGCTTTGTGCCGCAACCCCGTCGCGCTGACAAGGAAAACTGCCGCCCTCGCCCGCCGTACCGGCCGCTGCGTTACCCGGCACGGAACGACGCGCAAGAGATCGTTAACCGTGATGCGGCTAGGCTCGGCCGATAAGGACCGCGCTACGCGCCGCCGTCGCCTCGCCGCTCCCTCCCGCCGGGAAACGCCTATGCTGTTGAGATTGGTCGTCGTCGTTCTCGTCATTCTCGCCGCGGCGAAGGTGTGGACGCAGGACCGCATCTACCGTTCGGCTACCGAGGAAGCCCTGATCCACGCCTACCGCACGAAAGCGGTCGAAGGCTGCCAGCGCGCGACGCGCGCGGAAACGCCATTGGCGCCGACCGAGCAAGCGCGCGCAACCCTCGTCCACGCCTGGACGCGGCCCGAACGATTGAGCATCGTGATCGGCAACCCGGACGTGAAGGTGAGCATCTGGGAGGTCGACCATGCCGCGTGGGGCATGCGTTACCGCTATCCCTATCTCGTGCTGGATGCCGGCTCGCCCGCTCCCTTCGCACGCTGCAGCTACGACGTGATCCTCGATCGCGCCAGTGTCACATCGCTCTAGGTCCGGTGTAATTCCAGCACGAAGCCCGCGCGGCACCAATTCAATACGGCTGGAAACGGCAAATCAGCGAATAGCCGATGCAATTCCTCCGCATTTCACCGCTGCGGAGATAGATGAAATTCGTGCGCGCCATTTAAACCCTTATTTAGCCTGTTCCTCGCTAACGTGAAGCGTGCCGGAATTCCGCCCCGCTCGTGGGCAAATTCCGCATTCCTCGTCTTCCCGTCACGCCGCGTAACCCGGCGGCGGTTGCACATGCGTCCCCCCCCCCCAACACGGGCAAAGGACCGGCCGGCCTTTCCCCCCGGGGCGCCCTTCCCGGGCCCGGGCCCCCGCCCCCCGCCACTTCCCCCGCCGAGCTTCGCTACCGGCGGTGAAGCACTTGAGCGCACCTACCGGCTCGGCATCGGCGACAAGCTCAAGATCACCGTATTTGGCGAGGAGAGCCTCTCGGGCCAGTACGAGGTGAACGCGCTCGGCCAGATTTCTCTGCCCCTCGTCGGAGAAGTCGGTGCGCGTGGCATGGCAATCTCCGCCTTCCGCGATTCCGTGGCCAGGCGGTTGGCCGAAGGCTACCTCAAGAACCCACGCGTCACCGTCGAAGTTCTGAACTACCGGCCGATCTACGTGCACGGCGAGGTGAAGAGCGGCGGCGAGTTTCCCTATAAGAACGGCCTGAAGCTTCGCGACGCCGTAGCCGTTGCCGGCGGCTATACCTATCGTGCCGACGAAAGCTACGTTCTCATCGTGCGCGAAGGCGCAGGCGAGGCGCGCGTTCCCCTCTCGAGCAACGTCGTCGTTCTGCCGGGCGACAACATCCGCGTCCCCGAACGCTTCTTCTGATGAGCCGTGCCGTGGCCACTGCCGGGGAGCGATTGCCGGACTTGCACATGCCGCGTTCTCATCTGGCGGGCCTGCGCGTCACCATCGCTGTTTCCGCTTCGCTCGCACTCGCAATCAACGCCCACGCTCTCGACCTCGGCGATGGCGGAATCATCACCGAGACGATCGCCAGCCGCGACCGTCTGCGCGACTACGACGATGCCAAGACCTACGGCGCCCAAAGCGTGATCGAGCGGGTTCGCGCCCATGTGCAGCCCGAAGGCGTGCGAGCGGGCAATTACACAATCTTCCCGTCCGTGAGCGAGACCATCACGTTCGACGACAACATCTTCCGCTCGGATCGCTACAAGCAGTCCGATATCCGTTTCGAGACCGCACCGTCGGTGTACTTCAAGTCGGCCCTACCACGGCACATTCTCGACATGTCGCTCGACGGCAAGATCGTCAATCATCTGGAACATACCGACCAGGACTATGCCAACATCCGCGGCAAGCTCGACAGCGCGCTGCACTTCGACAATGCCCATACACTGTCCCTCAGTGTTCTCTCGATGCTCGATCATCAGGAGCCCGGCGAGTTCATCACCGACAAGACGACGATCGAACCCGTGCAGGTCGCAAACCATCGGATCGCCGCCGGCATCACCCGCGACGTCGGCCGCCTCTACGGCACGTTGATGGCCAGCGCCGAGCGATGGGACTTCTCCGACGCGCGCGGCCTCGGCGGCGGCATGGTCGACCAAGATTTCCGCGACACGAACGAGTTCGCCGCTTCGCTGCGCGTCGGCTATCGGTTCTCACCCGGCTTCGAACTGGTCGCCCATGCGCGCGCCCTGATCGACGACAACCGCGGCAACGGCACCTTCGACCGCGATGCGACGGGCTACGAAGCGCTCGCCGGATTGTCCTTCGAGACCGGACCGCTGTTGCGCTGGCAGATCCTCGGCGGTTACGGCATCCGCGACTACAAATCCGATGCGCTCGACGACATCGCGACCGGCATCATGGAAGGCCGGGTGCAATGGCTGCCGACCGAGTTCCTGACGTTCACCGGCAAGGTGGGCCGGCATATTGCCGCGGCCGACACCTATGACGACGACGGCCGCGTCGAAACGCGCATTTCCGGCCAGATAGATTACGAAATCTACAACAATCTGGCCCTGAAATTCGGAATGGCCTACAGCACCACCGAATATTCCGGAATATCGCGCGAAGACGTCAATTTAACCGGCCGTTTAGGGCTCGAATATTATCTCAATAAAAACTGGATGTTCACCATGAGCTACGAACATGCAGTGAGAGATTCGACGGACCCGGCCTACGACATGACCCGCAATCTCGTTTCGGTCGGCGCCAAGCTCAGGTTCTAGTTCGCGCCAATCAGGAAAAAGGCCCAAAAAATGACGAGGCAAGGTGCGATGGATGAGAATGACGCGGGGGGCATGCTGAGCCCCGACCGCATCATCTCGGCATTGCGCCGCCGTCTGATGATCGTCATTACCCTGCCGATCCTGGCGCTGATCGCCGCCACCGCCTACGTCAAGACGCTGCCGAACCGGTACGACGCCTTCGCTGTGGTACAGATCGACCCGCGCAAGAAGTCGATCTCGAACATGGATCTCGTAATCTCCGAGCTCAAGGCCGATGGTGCCACCATCGAGAGCGAAGCCGAGATCATCAATTCGCGCGCCATCACACTCAAGGTCATCGCCCTGCTCGGCTTGCGCACCGACCCCGAGTTCCTGCCCCAGCCGACGCTTCCCGAGCGCTTGTGGGCGATGGTCGCTGGCACGCCTCCCGAGGCACCCGCACCCGAACCGGCGCCGACCTCCGGAAGCGTCAACAGCGATCCGATCAAGGGTTACATCGGCCCCGATCGCCTCGGCGAGACGCGCCCCGGACGCGACCTCGTCGCGATTGCCTTCACCGAGCGTCTGAGCGTTCTGCGCGTGCGCTCGACGCTGCTGATCGAGATCCGCTTCTCCTCGGCCGATCCGGTCAAAGCGGCGAAGATCGCCAACACCGTCGCCGAGGTCTATCTCGCCGAGCAGCTCACCACGAAGCAGGAAGTTTCCGCGCACGCCTCCAAGCTGCTCGAGCAGAAGCTCGAGAGCATGAAGGCACAGTTGAGCGAGCGCGAGCGGCGCGTCGCCGCCTACAAGGCCCGTAACAACATCTTCGAGAGCGAGGGGCAGATCCTCGGCGAGAAGCATCTCGCCCGCCTGATGGAGCAGACTGTCAACGCCCGTACTGCCACTGCCCAGGCGCGCGCGAAGTACGAGCTCGCCGAACGCCTCGCGAACGGCAGCGGCAACGCGGCCGGCATCGCCGACGTGTTGCAGAGCCATACCGTGACCGTGCTCAAGGACCAGCTCGCCAAGGCAACCGGCCGGGAAGCCGAGTTGGCGACACGCTACGGCGACAAACACCCCGAGATGCTGAAGGTGCGGGCCGAGGTGAACGAGGCGCGGTCGCAGCTCGCGAGCGAGATCAGCCGTCTCATCTCCAACGTGAAGAACGAGCTGACGGTCGCAGAAGAGCGCGAGCGCGAACTCGTGCAGGCTCTCGACGCGCTCAAGTCCGAGGATACGGTTTCGAAGGAAGCCAGTATCGAGCTCAACGATCTCGTGCGCGACGCCGAAACCTCGCGCGCGCTCTACGAGGCGCTGCTGTCGCGCTACAAGCAGACGGTCGAAACCCAGGGGCTGCAACTGCCCGACGCCCGCATCGTCGAACAGGCGGACGCACCGTTGGCACCTGCCGCGCCGAAGCGCAAGCAGATCGTGCTCGTCGCCACGGCTGGCGGCGGCGTGATCGGCATACTGATCGCGCTGATGCTCGAATTTCTCACGTTCGGAATCGGACGCCCCGAAGACGTCGAGCGCGTGTTCGAGCTCGCGCACCTCGCATCCCTTCCGGCCTCTGCCGCGACCGACGCGGAAGGCACGGACCAGATGCGCGCCGCACGCCTGATGATCGCCGAACCCTCCAGCTCGTTTGCCGAGGCAATCCGCGCACTCCGTCGCGAAGTCGACGTTCGCCGCACCGACGATAGTCCCCGAACCATCCTCGTCACGTCGAGCCTGCCCAATGACGGCGGCAGCATCGTAGCGTCCAATCTCGCGCACCATTATGCGATGACGGGCTCCCGTGTGCTGCTGATCGACGGCGACATTCGCCGCGCCAATCTCACGCGCAAGCTGGCAGTCGGCCGACGCCTCGGCCTCGGCGAGATTCTCACCCGTTCCGCGACGACCGACGACGCCATGCTCTACGAAGCGTCCACGGGGCTGCATTTTCTGCCGGCGAGCGGACCGGCACCCTCCAAGGCATCGCCGCCCGAGTTGCTCGCCTCGCTGGATATGGCGAAGCTCGTCGCCGCGCTGAAAGCCGAGTTCGATGTTCTCGTCGTCGATGCGCCGCCATTACTGCCGGTACTCGACGGCCGCATTCTCGCCGACCAGGCCGACCAGATCGTCTTCGTGATGGCCTGGCGGCGCACACCCAAGCAGCTTGCCCGCAAGGCCCTGGCGACGCTGGGCTTCAATCAGCGCAAGCTGGTCGGCATCGTCGTCAACCACGTCGACGACGCGATCATCGCCGATGCGATCGGCCTGCCGCGCCATTCCGCTTCCATGCGCCCCGGCCTCGGTGGCCCGCCATTGGAACGAGCGGCTTGAACGCGACAGCCATGAGCAACACGTTGCCGCGAAAGCCCTCGCTCAATTCCCTCCACAGGCACGGCGCTCCCCTCGCGACGATGCCTGAGACACAACAATCAAGGTGAGACGCACCCATGTCCTGCAGTGATAGCGTCCAGAATGCAAAGTGCGTGTCCGGCACCGGCGAGCCAGCGGAACGCGGTGCAATGCGGGCGCGCCTGTCGCGCGTCGTCGCTCTCGACATCGTGGCGCTTCTCGACGTTCTCGCCATCGGCACCGGCGCGTTTCTTCCCGCAGCGATCTACGCGAGCTTCGGCGAAGTGATCGTCGGCTGGATTCCGCTGACCCAGGCAGCTCTCTTCTCGGGCTTCGTCGGTCACCTCATGCTGCGCAACGCCGGGTACTACGACACGAGCAGGATCCATGATCTACCGCTCGCGCCGATGCGCATGCTGCTGCTCACGATGGTGGCAATTGGCTCGGTCATTGGCCTTGGCCTGCCGATCGCCAGGATGCAATGGCACGTGCTCGTTTGGTACGCGTTGTGGCTATCGTTCAGCTTCACCATGCTGCTCGCGACGCGAGGCATCGCCCACGCAACCCTCGCGCGCCTCACTGCTGCCGGACGTTTCGAGCGGCGGGTTGCCGTATTCGGCGCGGGAGCCATCGCCCGGCGCGTGCGCAAAGAGCTTGCAGATCCCCGCACAGGCATTCACTTCGCCGGTGTCTACGACGACCGCGCCGGCACGGATCGCATCGACGCCGCGGATCTCGATGTCCGCGGACGCCTCTCCGACTTGCTCGCAGCGGCCGACGCGGAGGGCATCGACGACATCGTCATCGCGCTGCCGCAGGGCGCCGATGGCCGCATTGCACACATCGTGCGCTACCTCGAGAAGGCGCCGTGCGACGTCCACATCGTCACACACATCGCGTCCGACATCGTACCGTGCGACCGTGCGCACCGCGTTTCCAACATCGGCTGCGTCGGCCTCATCGACGTCAAGGACAAGGCGCTCTCGGACTGGGCGCCGATCGTGAAGCGTACCGAGGACATCGTCGTGGCGAGCCTTCTTCTCGTCGTGGCGTTTCCCATTCTCGCCCTGGCGATCGCGGCGATTAAACTCGAGAGCGATGGGCCGGCATTCTACCGCCAGCGCCGGCGCGGGCTCAATCGCCGCGTGTTCGACGTGCTCAAGCTGCGCACGCTCAAGGTCTCGGAAACCGATGGCGAGGTGCGGCAGGTGACGCCCGACGATGATCGCGTCACGCGCGTCGGCCGCATCCTGCGCCGGACCAGCATCGATGAATTGCCCCAGCTCTGGAACGTGCTCAAGGGCGACATGTCGATCGTCGGCCCGCGACCGCACGCGCTGGTACACGACGAGCAGTTCTCGACCATGCTCGAGGACTACGCCAACCGTCACCAGGTCAAGCCGGGCATCACCGGCCTCGCGCAGGTCAACGGCTTTCGCGGCGAGACGCGGACTATCGAGCAGATCAAGGGTCGCGTTGATCAGGACATCGCCTACGTCCGCTCGTGGTCGCTGGGGCTGGACCTCTCCATCATCGCGCGCACGTTTTCGATCGTGTTCTCGGGCAAGAACGCGAACTGACCCCAACGCACCGCGCGGGAGCGGCCTGACACGGGAGGCGCCGACATGACGAAAGCATCGCGCCTGGCGCCGCTACCGATCATCCTCATCATCCTGAGCTTCCTCTGCCCGACTGAGCTTTCACTCGACATCAGCGGTCTGCGCCTTCCACCACACCGGGTCGCGTTGCTCGTTCTGCTGCCCGTGGCGTTCTTCAAACTCGCTTTCGGCCGCGACCAGCGCCTGCGTTCGTTCGACCTCGTATTCTTGGCCTATGGCGTCTGGACGTTGGCCGTCTACTCGCTGCACATGGGCAGCGCCGGATTCATCTACGGCGGCTCACTGGCGCTCGAGGCACTCGGCGGCTACTTCGTCGCGCGGGCCTACGTGCGGTCGGCGGAAGAGCTGCGCGCAACCATGCGCGCGTTCGTCGCCGCCGTCGTCGTTGCTGCACTGATCGCATTGCCTGAAACGTTGCTCGGGAAGATCTACGTGCACGAGTTCTTGCGCCAGCTCACGGGTTATCATCATCCGATCAGCGTCGAGTCGCGTCTCGGCTTCACGCGCGCCTATGGCACGTTCGATCATCCGATCCACTACGGCACCTTCTGCGCCGCGCTCCTGGCCCTCTTCTGGTTCGCGGAAGGGCGCGCGCGCAGCCGCTATCTCAATGCCTGCGCGATGGGCTTCGCGACGTTCCTCGGCCTCTCGTCCGCGCCGATGCTCTGCCTCGGGCTACAGGGCGGCATGCTCCTCTGGGAGCGCCTGACGCGCGCCGTCCGCTCCCGCCTGACTTTGACGCTCGGCGCTCTCGCGCTGGTTTACGCTGCGCTGGCGGTGCTCTCGACGCGCGGTCCCGTCGCGCTCATCGCCACCGGCCTGACGCTCGATCCCTGGACCGGGTTCTACCGCCTGCAGATCTGGGATTCCGGTCTCAAGAACGTCTGGTCGAGCCCCATCATCGGCATCGGCCTCGCCGAGTGGTCGCGGCCCTGGTGGATGATTTCCGATACCATCGATGCGTTCTGGCTGGTCATCACCATGCGCCAGGGCATACCTGCGTTTCTGCTGCTGGCCACGGCCATCACCCTGCTCATGCGCGCGGTGCTGCAGCGGCGTCATCGCCACGTGGACGGCAGCGCCACGCGCATCGCCATCGGCTGGTGCATGACGGTGATCGCGCTGTCGCTGGTCGGCGCCACGGTGCACTACTGGAACGTGCTGCACGCCTTCTTCTTCTTCGTGCTCGGTCTCTCGGGCTGGATCGCCGATCCCTCGCGCAAGGCGGCGGCGAGTTTCGCGATCCGCCAAGGGCCAGATGCAATGGTCGAGAGCAGATCGCGCGGAACCGGCCGCCCGGCCGCGATTCTCGGCCAGCCCTACCCTGCGGCGGCTTCCGTCGCCCTACACGGGCGTCCCTATTCGGCCGCGATGCCCGTTCGCGCACTTCAAGCCGGCTGAACGACTTTAGCATCAACGGTTGATCCGCCGCGGCCCTACACTATTGGATGGCTGCGCCAAGCGCTGTCAGCGCTTCCAATCACCGCTATAGCCGGCGGCGTGATTTGAACGCGGCGGCCAGCGTGCCCTCGTCGAGATAATCGAGCTCGCCGCCAATCGGGACGCCTTGCGCGAGGCGCGAGACGGCAA
>CALMPK010000236.1 GCA_937873575.1 uncultured Hyphomicrobiaceae bacterium | reverse complement strand
GTGGCGCGTCGCCGGTCTGCGCGGGACGGAGGGGCCCGCCGGCGGCTCCGACAAGGGCCTCGAGACGTTTCTCAAGGAGCTCGTCTGGCGCGAGTTTTCGGCGCATCTCCTGTTTCACAATCCGAACCTGCCGGATGAACCGTTCCGCCCCGAGTTCGCGCGCTTTCCCTGGCGGCCCGACGCCCGGCACCTCGAAGCTTGGCGGCGCGGCAAGACCGGTTACCCGATCGTCGATGCCGGCATGCGCGAGCTGTGGGCCACCGGTTGGATGCACAACCGCGTCCGCATGGTCGTGGCATCGTTCCTGATCAAGGATCTGCTGATCCCCTGGCAACAGGGAGAAGACTGGTTCTGGGACACGCTGGTCGACGCCGATCTCGCCAACAACGCCGCGAGCTGGCAGTGGGTGGCGGGCTCGGGCGCCGACGCCGCCCCTTATTTCCGGGTGTTCAATCCCGTCACACAGGGCGAGAAGTTCGATCCGCAAGGCCGCTACGTCCGCACCTGGGTCGCGGAGCTGTCCGATCGCGAGGGCGTTGGAATTCACCAGCCGTTACAGGCAAGCACCTCGTCCGACATCTTCATTCGCCGTCGAGACGGCGCCTATCCCCCGCCGATCGTGGACCACGGCCGAGCACGGGAGTGTGCTCTTGCGGCATTCCAGGCTTTGAAAAAGGGGGATGCGGGTTGAACCGGGGTTGGCCGCGCTGCGTCAGACGGCTACTCATGGAACCCATCAGAGCGCGAAGAATTGTCAGAAATCTGTGCAGACAAAATCGCGGGCCATTAAGCAAACCGCATGACTTCAGCCGGTATAGCTGAGTGAGCGCGTTCCCCCCAAATTGTTGTGTTGGAGAGAAGTTGATGAAATTGACCGCATTGGCAGGCGCTGCGACGCTTGCGCTGTCCGCCGGGCTCGTGAGCGTTCCCGCATTTGCCGCCGATCCGACCCCCGGTGGCCCGCCCGGTGCGGGGGCCGCGGCCGCGCCCGCCGTCATCAACGAAACGAAGCCTGCAGATACCTCGGCCCCGGCCGAGATCGTCGCGAAGACCATGCCGGCCGATGCCGCCACTTCGGCCAAGCCCGCCGCGACTGGCGAGGCGAAGGTCGAGCAGGCAGCGATCCAGAAAGTCGAGGAGAAGCCCGCTCCGCCGCCAGTGACACTGCGCGCGGACGTCAACCTCTCGACGCAGCGCCTCACCGTCTACGAGAAGGGCGTCGCCATCCACACCTGGCCGATTTCGTCGGGCCGCGCGGGCTATCCGACTGTGACCGGCAACTTCTCGCCGATCTGGATGTCGAAGATGCACTACTCTCGCAAGTACGATAACGCGCCAATGCCGAACGCTGTGTTCTTCCACGGCGGCTTCGCGATCCACGCAACCTACGCCACCGGCATGCTCGGCCGCCCGGCCTCGCACGGCTGCGTGCGTCTTTCTCCGTCGAACGCGAAGACGTTCTACAATCTCGTCGGCAAGCACGGCCGAGCACAGACGCGCATCGCGGTGCATGGCTCGCCGAAGCATTCCGAGCCGCGCGTTGCGAAGTCGCGCACGCGCACGACGCCGAAGCCGACCTACTCCGCCTTCGACTGGGGCTTCGGCGGCGGCAGCACCTATGACAGCAACCAGAAGGCGGTGCGCCGCTCGCGCGCCAACCGCGCCGCCAGCGCGCAGAGCCAGCAGCAACCGAAGATCATCTACCGCAATGGCCAGCCCTACGTTTACGTCGGCCCGCAGGCGGCGAAGAAGTACTGGCAAAAGAACAAGTACTCGGGCAGCTACGCGAGCTACTGAGCTCGGCCGCCAGGGCGCGATCGACTGAGATCGAAGCGCCGGGCGCTGCCGGCGATGGCGTGAACCACCCCAAGCTCTCATGCCAAGCTCTCATGGCCGAGAGTGCTGGTCACGACAGCGAAATGAGACTGCAACGACAAAGGGAGGCGCGAACCGCCTCCCTTTCCTTTTTTCCGATGCCCCGCTAGAGCGCTATCCGATCAAACGGAACCGCGAGCGGTTTCCCTGATCGGATGAAAGCGCTCCAGCCTTCAGATTCTGGAGCATCTTTTTCCGACCGCTCATCGCCAACGCGATTCTGTGTGGTCGGATGATGCTCTAGGCGATCAGAACGGGTTCCACGTCGCGTGAGGCGTGAAGCGCAGGTAGCCGATGTTGGCACCGAGGCGGAGGCCGAGCCCTGTCCGGATCGGCGTCATCACCACGGGACCACCCTTCAGCACGGTGAGACCGACGCCGCCGACCAGGTAGGCCGATCCATCGATTCCTCCGAAGCGGCGGAACAGGTCTTCCGGCCGATGCAGGCTGTAGACCAGGAACAGCGTGCGAGACCCCTCGGCGCCAAAATCATAGCCGACCGAGGGACCGTGCCAGAACACCTGCCGGCTTTCGCCGGAGCGCATGAAGAGTTCGCCCTTGCCGTAGCGAAGCCCGGCGAGGAACGCGCCGCCACCTTCCTGGCCGAGCACGTACCCGCTTGGCCGGCCATAGTTCGAGAAGGCATATTCGATCACGCTCGCGAGGTTCGTCGAAACGGTGCCGAAGAAGCCGCGCGTCGCCTGCCGGACCTCGTCGATGGTGTACCCGTTGGGGTTGTCCATGGCCTCGCGCGGCGGCAACCCTTCGACCGCACCGGGATGGCCAGGACCAGCCGGGCCCGCCGCGGCCGGCGCCAACGGGGGCGCCGTCGAGGGGCTGTTCATCGCGACGGTCGCGGCGCTCTCGGCATGCGCATTGGGCGACGTGCTGGTGGCGGAGGACCACGACCGCGTGGTCGTCGGCTTCTCGACATCACGCGGCTTCTGCGCGGCGGCCGGTGCCTGAGCCACGTCGGCCGGCTTGGTCACCGTCTGCTTGGCCGATTCGCGCACACCCGCCGTTTCCTTGGGTTTCGCCGAGGTGGCGGAAGCGGGAGCCGTGGGAGCGGACGCAGGGGCCGGCTGTGCGTTCTCAGCAAGCGCCGCATCGATCCGCGCCACCGTATAGCTCGCCCGCTGGCTGCGCCCCTCGAGCAGCTCCGCACCCGACTTCTGCAACTCCGCGAGCTTGGCGCAATCGGGGGCCTTGCCCTCGGGAACTTCGCCGAGCGTATCGATCTTCTCGAGAAGCATGCTCGCCGTAGTGTCGAGCTCGCTGATGCGCGCGTCGTGCAGGAACTGCACGGCCTTCTCCTCGAGATCCGCGTCGCTCCAGCCGCGCTTCTTCTGCAGCTCCTTGAGGCGCGCCTGGATCTTCGGCACCGTCGCACTGTTGAAGGCGCGCAACCCAGCTCCGGCCTCGTCGACGACGGCGGCAAAATCGTCGCTCGTGCATGTGTCGGCGCTCGCAGGTGTGGCGGCCAGAGCGAGCGATAGTGCCGCGAGGGCGAGCAATCCGCCACCGACCGCCGTGCGCAGGTGAACAAGCGAACGGGCCAGCCGCGGAATGACACCACTCCGCTGCCGGCCCGTAACGGTGTTACCCCTAGCGGGGTTCAGTGACGCATGGTCCACTGCATGGATGTCGACGGTCATGGCATCTCCGGGTCCGAGGTCAGTCTGATGTCAGACTCCGGCACCCGCACCCGGCCGCGACACGAATGAGGCTCAGGGCGCCGTCTTGACGGTTTTCACAACGCTCGAGGTCGGGCGATTGGCGAGCTGCTCGGGCATGCCCTGAACGCTGCCTTTGACCGTCTCGTCGTACTTGGCGACCGTGGTCAACGCATCCTTGGCGGTCAGATGCACCAGCCGATAGCCCTTCTCCTTCAACGAATCGAGCAGCACCGGCAGTGCCTTCGCCGTGGACGGCTGAATGTCGTGCATCAGAATGATGCCCTTGCCGTGCTTCTCGAGCTTCTTCATCACCGTGTCGACGATTCGCTCGGGGCTCTGAATCTTGAAGTCGAAGCTGTCGATATCCGTCGAGAAGATGGCGATATTGCGCTTGGCAAGATGCTCGAGCGTATTCTTCGAGTGCCGCAGGAACGGATGGCGGAAGAACGGCGCGGTCGGCAGCCCCGAGCCCATCTTCACGGCCGAGAACCCCCGCTCGATCTCTTCCACCGCCTGCTCGTCCTTCGCCTTGGCGAGGTCGATGTGGTTGTAGGTATGACCGCCGACCGTGTGACCGGCGCTGATTACCTCACGCAGAACCTCCGGGTAGCCGACCGAAAGCTTGCCGACGGGGAAGAACGTGGCCTTGGCGCAGTGGTCGGCGAGCGCCTTCAGGATGGTGCGGGTGTGGGTCGGCAGGGGGCCGTCGTCGAACGTCAGCACCACCTCGCCCTTCTCCAGGAAGTCGTAGGCCTTGTAGTGCTCGAAGCCGAAGCCTGGGGCGCCGGTGGTATCGATCTCGACCGTGCGCGAGACCCCGAGGGCCTTGGCGTTGCCGGCACATGTCGTGGCAGAGGCTTGGGAAGCGGTCAGAAGTCCGGCGACGATACCGACAACCGCGGCGGCATAAGTGTAGCGCATCGAAGTTCCTCCCTTGATCCCACGGTCGCCTTCGCCGCTGGAATATGCGGATGGCCCGTCAGGCGCGTTGCATTGTCGCGCTCCATGGCAATGCAGTGTTGTTGCGCGCCGTTCTCGCCGGGTCAATCGCCGCGGTGGCGAGTTCCGCCCTAGCGTGGCCGCGCTGCACAGGGAATCCGCATTTCGTGGCCGCACGGAGCAAAGTCGTGCCTCGTGCGGCCGCTTCGCGCCCTACCGCCGGCCACCGGCACGCCGCAGCGCCGTCACCAGTCGGCGAAGCCAAGCGTGACGCATCTCGGGCAGGCGCGCCAGCTCGTCCGCGAATCGGCTGCGTTCGTCGCGCGCCAGCCCCCGGTCGTACAGCGAGACGGCGAGCCGCAGCGCCCTGGTGTGTTCGTCAGCGTGGTCGGGCGAGCGCGATGCCGGATCGGCCCAGCGCCAAAGGCTGTGCGAGCGCGTGACCTTCTCGGCGTTGTTGCCGAGAAATCCCCAGAGATAGCCGGGGATCGAGACGTTCGAGATGCGCGGCTTCTTGAGCTCTGCCACCCACGGCTCGTGCTGCCACCAGCGCCAGGTGTTGGGGCTCGTCTTGCCGGCGATGACGACCCCGGTGAAGCCGATGCGCCGCGCGACGACGTTCCAGTCGGCCCTCTCGGTTCGGCACATCAAGCGCAGCAGGCCGACCAACGTTCCGAACGTGCCACCCGTCGCCACGATGTCGACGAACGTGGTCGGCTCGGCGGCGACGGTCAGATCCGTCGCCGAAAGGCCCTCTGCCCGCATGTAGGCGGTGAGCGCGGCGAACTCGGCGGGAGATTGCGCGGCGGTCGCCTCGATGTCGCGTACAGCGCTGAACGAGACCTGGAGCAGCTTCAGCGGAAAATGCGGCTCCAGGCCTTCGACGATGCCGCTCAGGTAGTCGAACGAGCTTTCGAGCGAGCGCCCGACAAAGACGATCGTTCCCGGGCCCGAGCGGGCCACGGCAAGCGCCGTCGTGCGGCGCAATTCGACGATGAAGCCCGGCCAGGACTCTGCGTGCGGACCTTTGAGCAGCGATCCGAGCTCGTTGCGCCGGGCGATGTTCCAGCGGAAGGGCCGGATGATGTCTGGGGTTCCGAGCGGCATCCGCGAATTCTCCTGTCCGCGAGCGGTCACATGCTCCCGACGCACACCGACGCACGGTGCTGACAGCGGTCGGACAAAGACGCCCAGAACCGCAAAGGTAAAGCGCTTTCGCGTGGTGGCAGGAAGCGCTTTCGGTCCCCATCACCGGATCTCGCCCGCGACGGCGGATCGGGCAGGAAATGCGGCGCTGGCGACCCGCAGCAGGCAATCCCTCGACAAAGCAAAGCAGGTGTTCCCGACGAGACAGCGCCGCCGAGCGCCGCCGCCTAGTCTCAACACATCGAGACCACAGTGCCCCACGGACGGGGCGCCCCGCATAGAAACCCCATCGTCGAGGAGAACGACAATGACCATCGCAACCGCCATCCGCACTGCTTTCGCCGCCACGCTCGCCATCGCCACCGCCGGCTCGTCCATGCTCGTCACGAGCGATGCCGAGGCGCGCCGCGGCGGCCGCGGGGTCTACATCCAGCAGTACGACCTGCAGCGTCCCGACCATGGCTTCGAGGGCCACACGAGCTTCGGCTATTACTGCAGCTACAAGCGCCTGCCGAAGCGCGCCTGCACGCCGACCGCGAACGGCGAGAACTGCAAGATCGTCGGCTGGACCCTCGAGCAGATGTGCTCTTGATCGCCCGCCGACTGATCGAAGCGAATGAGATACGGTGCCGCCGTGTCGGCGGCATCGTCGGGGGCAGAGACGCCCCCCACGGCCCTGGATGCCTTCCCGACCGGAGGCGTCCGGGGCTTTGGTCTGCGTGATATGCTGAGTGATGGCGAGGGCATCCGCGTCGTGCTGGCGTCCTCAGCGCGGCACACCGAGCCGTTCGAGCCCGGCGCGAGATTCCGCGAGCGCGGGATTGCGTTCGAGCGCCGCGCGGAAATCGTCGATCGCCTGCTTCTTGTCGCCCAGCGCCTCGTTCAGATGAGCGCGGGTATCCCAGGCATCGGCGTTATCGGGCGACGCCTTGATCGCGCGATCGGCGAACGACAAGCCCTCGCGGTGCTGGCCCCGCTTGAAGTGTACCCAGGCGATGTTGTTCAGTGCTTCGCCAAGCGCCGGGCGGATGGCAATGGCGCGCAGGCAATCGTCGAGCGCCCCGTCGAATTCGTTGGACCGCATGCGCAGGGAGCAGCGGTAGCTGAGCGCAAACGCATCCTTTCCATCGAGCGCGATCGCCTTGTCGTAATCGGCGGCAGCAGACTTGGTTTCACCCATCCGCTCGCGAACACGGCCACGCTGGCGCCATCCGTCTGCGTCGTTCGGTGCGAGCTCGGTGTACTTGCCGAAGTCGCGATTGGCCTCCGACGCCTTGCCGGTGCGGTTATGGACGAGACCGCGGTTGTAGTAGGCGATCGCCAGATTGGAATCGAGGCGTAGCGCGGTGTCGAGATCGACGAGCGCGGCGGCGTCGTCGCCCGCCTCGTAGCGTGACGAGCCGCGAATCGAAAAGAGCGACGCATTGCGCGGATCGATGTCGATCGCCTTGTCGAAATCCGCCACCGCCTTGCCCCACTCGCGCATGCTGCGATGGACCTGACCACGGTTGCGATGCGCCGTCAGATGTCGTGGGCTGCTCTCGATCGCCCTGTCGAGATCGGCGAGCGCGGCCTCGGCCTGTCCCGAACGGAAGCTCGCGACGGCGCGTTCGACGAGCGCGTCCGGCTGGCGCGGGTCGACGTCGAGTATCACCGCGACTTCGCCCTTGGCCTTTTCGTATTCTCCAGCCGTGTTGTAGAGGGCGGCGCTCCCGAGCCGGGCGTTCCGATGGCGCGGATCGAGCGCGAGGGCCCTGTCGTAGTCACGCCGCGCGGCGGCGTTGTCGCCCTTGCGCGAGTAGGCCTGGGCGCGATTGGTGTGAAGGTCGGCGCTGTCGGGCTGGAGGCGAAGGGCGTAATCGAGATCAGTGATCGCGCCGGAGGCATTGCGCCGGTCGAGCTGCACCAGCGCGCGGTTCATGAGGAACGTGGCGTTGCGCGGCTCGAGCGCGATCGCCTTAGAGAGGTCCACCAGCGCCTGGTCGTACTTCCTCAGCCGGCGCAGCGCGACCGCGCGATTGTTGTAGGCGAGGGCATGATCGCTCTTGCGCGCGATGACGGCCGAGAAATCGACCACCGCCGCGTCGTATCGCTGAAGATTGCCGTTGGCCTCGCCGCGCATCATGTAGAGAGCGGCGGCATCGACGCCGCGGTCGATCAGCGTCGTGAAATGCGCCACCGCACGCTCGAATTGACGCGCCTGCTGCGCCTGACGGCCGAGATCGAATGTGCGGCTCAATTCGGCGGAACCCGCGCCATCGAGCCGCTCGATCGCACGCCGGACATCATCGGCGCCGCCGCCGGACCCCGCGCTGTCGCTCTCGTCGACCGATTTCGGCACCTGTGGCGCCGGCACGGGCGCTGAGGGGTTGGGAAGGATCGGCTTCAAAGCCGGCGGCGCTTCACTCGTGCGCTTGGGCGTGCTCGGCGCGCGCTCGCGCGGCTCTTCGGTTTTGACAACGACCTGGCCTGCGCCCGGCAGAAGCTGCGTGAAACGGTCGAGGCCGCGCGCCACGAGATAGAGACCCGCGAGCAGAAGCAGCAAGGGCACGAGAATGGCGATCGCGATGATCTTCGGCGTCGCCCGCGCAACCGGCGGCTCGTCAGCACTTCGCGCCTCGCCCAGCACCCGACCGCCACGATCTGGCGCGTCCGCGATGCGCGTGCCCGACAACTGCTTTCCGCCCAGCGCGTCCTCCAGCACGGAGTGGCGCCGAGATTTCACCTGTTGTGCGGTGCCGACTGGCGTCGGGGCGGCGGCGCTAGCGCTCCCGGCGGCGTCGGGACGCGGTGCACTTGAACTGAACGGCCCGAGGATGACGGTCGGCTCGTCGTCGGAATGCGTCCCGCTCACAACTGCCCCCCAAATGCGCCAAGTGAAATCGATGGTCCGATACGGCTTCCGGGCTCGCCGCGCGCGGTGCCAAGCCGGACCGCACGGAAGCAGGAAATCCGCAACCTGAATAGCCGCTGCTCGGAATGAGACTAAGCGATCGGTCGCCGCCGTGCCAAACGCCAACATGGCGCGCGCTTAACGCAGCGCAAAAAAGTCGATCGGGCGGCAGGCTGTCCACCTCCCCGGCCCGATCGCATCTGTAAAACGTATGATTAGAGGGCGCAGCTGGCCGAGGTCAGCGGCGCTCGTGCTCGCGATGCCAGTAAACGAACGCGACCGTTACGATGGCCGTCAGCAGCATCGTGCCAAGGATGTCCGAGCGGCGAATGAAGGCGAGCCAGACGTCAAAGCCCTGCTGCCACCCGCTCTTGGCGGTGAGAACGTTATTGAGCATCAGGATGACAAGCGACGCGGCGGCCGTCAGCGCGGTCGCAACCAGCGTCTGGACAGCCCTCTTGGTCAAACGCGATACGGAAAAGTTGCTGCGGCCGATCGCGAGCATGGTCCGGTCGGACATCTTGGTTCTCCGGGTGTTTCGACTTCACGTTGAGCCAACGCGCATGGCCGGCGGCGCCGCTTCCGCCCAGCCACGACGACAGTCCGGCGCCCGGCCTCGATCCTCCCGGACCGCGCTCCGATTGCGGCAGAGTAGGCGATTCGCCATGGCCATACGAAGGCAACCGGAAATGGTTCCCGCCGACAGTGACGGACCACTGCCTGGTTGCGGCGCCGCAGGTGAACCAAAAATGCTGCAACCCGTGTCAACTTTGCAACGCACGAACACCAAAGAGCGCCGAATCAGAACCAAATAAAGGCACTTTATCAGCGGCTTAACTTCAGTCTTAGTCTTTGAACCCCCGTTGGACACCCGTGCCGCCTTCGTTATAATGCCGCGACCGAGTTGGTGGGCGGACGGATCGATTTCATCGCGGCCGAGGGCGCGGCGGTGCATGCTTGCTCCGTGGCGACGCGATGTCCCGGAAGTTTCGTCCGCCGGACGTCGATGGGCAGTGTGGGGAGCAAGACCGGCATGAGATGCAATCCGTGGCGCTGGCTGTGGGGGATCATTCCGGTTGGAATTCTCGCCTTCGTGACCGTCCAGTGGGAGCACGACCGCATCGAGACCGACCTGCGCCAGCGCGCCGAGACGGCTCTCACCTCCGCCAATCTGCGTTGGGCCGCCACTGCGTTCGACGGCCGCGACGGCCTGGTGACCGGGCAGGCCACCACCGACGACGCGACGGCGCGTGCCGCCAAGGTCGTCCGTGACGTATGGGGCGTTCGGATCACCGACGCCCGCACGCATCTGCTGCCGCAGGTCTCGCCCTACCAGTGGAGCGCGACGCTCCGTAACAACCGCATCAAGCTGCACGGCTACGTGCCGACCGACGACATGCGCAGCGCCATCATGGGCGTCGCCAAGGCCACGTTCCCGAAGGTCGACCTCGACGACAAGCTGGAGCTCGCGCGCGGCGCGCCAGATCAGAACGTCTGGCTCGGCGGCATCGGCTTTGCGCTCCGCCAGCTCGCCGGTCTCAAGGCCGGCACGGTCAATTTCCGCGACACCGGCCTTTCCATCGAAGGCGAAGCGATCGGCTTCGGCGAGTACAAGAGCGTCAGGGGCGCGCTGCGCAACAACCTGCCGAGCGGCGTAACGCTTGTCGCCGACAACGTGCAGCCGCCGGTCGCATCGCCCTACTCCTGGTCGGCCAAGCGCAGCGGCAACCAGCTCGTCGTCGGCGGGCACGTGCCCGACGAAGGCGTTCGCGAGCAGATCTTCGCGCTGGCCAAGCAGTCGTTCCCGAGGCTCGCCATAGTCGATCGCCTGGAGACGGCCCAGGGCGCCCCCCAGGGCTTCACCGCCATCGCGCGCGCGGCGATCGAGCAGCTCGTTCCGCTCAACTCCGGCGAGGTCAAGCTGACCGACCGCGCCATCGTCTTCACCGGCGAAGCACCCGACCAGACAGTAGCGACGAGTGTCACGACGGCCTTCCGCTCCATCGCCAAAGGGTTCGATGTCACCGAGACGATCACCTATCCCAAGCCCAAGCCGCCTCTCGCCCAGCCGTTCGTCATCCGCGCCGAAGCCGGCCCGAACGAGGTGGTGCTGAGCGGATACGTGCCGAGCGAAGAGGCACGCGCCTCACTTCTCGCCGCATCCCGCAAGCGGTTCGGCAGCCGTCAGGTCACCGACCGTCTCCAACTCGCATCGGGCGAGCCCGCCAACTGGGCGCAGTGCCTGGAGGCCGGCTTGGCCGCCGTCGCCAAGCTCGACAGCGGCAGCCTGTCCATGACCGACACCGCCATGGACGTCAGCGGCTCCACCGGCGACGAAGCGCTCGCGGGCAGGCTGCCCGGCGAGATCCGCGCCGCCGCCAATCGCGCATGTGAGACGACCGTCAACATCACCTTCGACGCGCCGCCGGAGCCACAACTCACCTGGCGCGCCGCGCACGATGGTGCCGGTAACGTGACATTGGAGGGTGAGGTTCCCAACGCCGAGACACGCGACGCGCTGGTGCAGGCCGCCGGTCGCCTCTTCCCCAAGGGCGCTGTCACCGACCGCATGAAGCTTTCGGGCGCCAACTCGCAGAAGTGGCAGGCGGTCGGGCTGCTCGGCCTCAAGCTTCTCGCGTCCCTGCGCAAGGGCGAGGCCGTCATCTCCCGCCAGGAGCTGACCGTCGGCGGCGAAGCGAAGGATGCCGCCGTTCAGACCGCCGTGCGTGACCAGCTCGCCCACGCGATCGCCGCGCCCTACAAAGGGCGTGACGCCATCGAGGTGCGCTCCGATGCCATGATCTGGTCGGAGAAGGAAGCGAAGCGCAAGGCCGAGGAACAGCTCGCCAAGGAGCGCGCCGAAGCAGAGGCCGCCCAGCGTGCCAAGAGCGAGGCCGAGCAGGCGCAGGCCCGCGCCGCCGCAGAGGCCGAGGCGAAGCGCAAGGCGGAGGAGGATCGCGCCAAGGAACGTGCCGCGGCCGCCGCGGCAGCCGCGGCTGCAGAAGCCGCAGCCAAGGCCGCCGCCGAGAAGGCCAAGGCGGCAAAGCCGCCCGTCAGCGCCGAGCGCAAGAAGGAGGCGGACCTCTGCCAGGTGAAGCTGCGTGAGGTCGCGTCCACGGGCATCATCAACTTCACCCGCGCCAGCGCGGAGCTGGAGCGCGTCAGCCTGCCGACGCTCGCGCGTCTGGCCGAGGTGGCCAAGGTCTGCCCCACAGCCAAGATCGAGATCGAAGGGCACACCGACGCCGAGGGTCTGCCGGAGCGCAACCAGTTGCTGTCGCAGCGCCGCGCGCAGGCCGTTGCCGATTACCTCGTCGGCGTTGGCATCGCGGCCGATCGCCTGACCGCCATCGGCTTCGGCGCCGAGCGTCCGGTGGCCCCAAATGACACGGCGGCCAACCGCGCCAAGAACCGGCGCATCGAATTCACCGTCCGAGCCGAATAACAGCGCGTCCGGCCTGTGGCCGGAGAAGGTGTGAATGCCATGGACTATCTGATCGTCAAGCTCTTCTGGTACCTCGTCGCCGCCCTCCTGATCGGCATCGCCATGGGGTGGTTCTCGTGCGGCCGTGGGGCCGAAGACTGAGCCTCCCGGGTTCGTTGCCTCAGCCCAAGTCGAGCCTCGCGGCAGCCGGCCCCCGTCTCGGCCATCCGGCCCCGGCCACCCGGCAAGGAGTATTTGTAAATGACCTTCCTACTGCTGCAGACATTCCTGCTGATGGCGGCAGCCTACTTCCTCGGCGCCTTCATCGGCTGCATGCTGCGTCGCATCTCCCGCCCGTCGCACGACGTGGGTACGATCCACTCGACCGAGGCAGCGCTGGCCGCGACTGCAGCCGCGGCCGCCGCGCCTGCAGCCGACACCTCGAAGGAGCCGCGCGTCGAGTATGTTCCGCCCGCTGGCGGTGCCGACACCCGCCGCTTCGAGCGCGCCCTGACCAGCGCCGGGTCTCGTGCAGCAGACATCGAGCGCGTCCATTTGCCGACGCCTGCCGCGCCGACGCCGCTCCCCGAAAGCAACGAGCCCTCGACCATCATCGTTCCGGCGCGCGCGCCGGAGCCGGCGAAGCCGGCGCCCATACCCGCCTTCGTCATCAAGGAGCCGGCGCCGGTGAAGCCGGCGGCTCCCGCGCCGGTTGAAGCACCGAAGCCGGTGACGCGCACGACGGAGGCCGACGGAATGTCGGTCGCCGCCGCCGCAGCAGCAGCAGCAGCCGCTGCGGCAATGATTGCGAGTTCGAGGGCACCTGCCGCCGAGGAACCAAAGCCCGTCAGCGCGCCCGTTGCGCCGAAACCGGTCGAGGCGTCGAAGCCGATCGCCAGTTCTGCCGCCGCGCCCGGCATCGCCGCATCGGCGGCTGGCGGCGGCAGTTCCGGCGTTGTCGCCGATGTGCGTCTCGGCACCGTGCCGCCGGCCGACCGCCAAGACCTGACGCTCCTGCGTGGCATCGATATCGGCACGGCCAAGCTACTCAACGATCGCGGCATCTGGCATTTCCGCGACATCGCCCGCTGGAAAGAGACCGAAGTCGAGGCGTTCAATCGCGCCGTTGGCAGCCAGGGCCGCGTCGAGCGTGAGAACTGGATCGAGCAGGCCGCGGTTCTCGCTGCCGGCGGCTTCACGGATTACGCGCGCCGCCGATTGAAGGGTGAGAACGCATCGAGCACCCCGGTGGTGTCGCCCGCACCTGCTCCGGTCCCTGCGCCGGCTGCGGAAGCCAAGCCCGCTGCGCCCGCCCGTCAGGATCTGACGCTGATCCGCGGCATCGACGAGATGACCGCCGCCATGCTCGAAAGCCAGGGCATTCGCGGCTACGCCGACATCGCCAAGTGGAAGGAGAGCGATGTCGCCGCCGCCAATCGCGTGATCGGCAGGGCCGGCCGCGTCGAGCAGGAAGGCTGGATCGAGCAGGCTGCCGTGTTGGCCGGTGGCGCGATGACCGAATACGCCCGCCGCCGCATGCGTGGCGAGACCATCAGCGCCAAGCCGACCGCCACAGCTGCCGCGAGTGCACCGAAGGCCGCGGCTCCTGCCCCAGCACCACCTCCGGCCCCCGCGCCGGCTCCGGCACCGCAGCGGTCCCCTTCGCCCGCGGCCAATGCCGTGGCGGCGGCCGTCGCCGCCGCCGCCGCCAGCGCCAATCGTGGCGCCGGCGCCTCCGATCGCCCGTCCGTCGCCACCAGCGCACCGGCGGCTCCCGCAGTCGCCACCGACCTGCTGCAACGGATTCGCGGCATCGACTCGGTCACCGAACGGCTCCTGATCGCGAACGGAATCACGCGGCATGGCCAGATCGCCGCTTGGTCGGCCGACGACGTGGCGCGTGTCGAGGGGCTGCTCGGCGCACCTGGCCGTATCGGCCGCGAAAACTGGGTGGAGCAGGCACAGATCCTCGCCGGCGGCTCCGAGTCCGCGGATGGCGGCGCAACGCGCCCGGCCCGGCTCGCCGATGCGATCCGCGAGAACACGTCGTCACGCGCTCCCCGTCAGGATGTCGGTGCTCTTCGCTCGGTGCGCTCGGAGGCCCTGCGCCCCGGCCCGGCCGAAGGCAAGGTCGGCAGCCTGAAGCCCGCCTCTGCGACAGACGACCTGAAGCGCATTCGCGGCGTCGGCGTGCTCATCGAGAAGAAGCTCAACGCTCTCGGCATCAAACGTTACGAGCAGATCGCCTCGTGGACGGCGGACGACATCGAGACGATCAGCCAGTCGCTCGATTTCCGCGGGCGTATCGAGCGCGAGAACTGGATCGAGCAGGCCCGCATTCTTGCTGCGGGCGGTCACACGGAATTCTCTCGCCGGCTCGACCGCAGCGACGGTTGAGAAGGTTCTACGCTCTCCATCTTCGGGCCCGGCGTGAAGAAACGCGCCGGGCCTTTTGCTGTCTCTCGATCGCGGCCGGCGCACCGGAGAGGCTGCGACGTTAGTGGAATGGTAAGGTTAACGAAGCATGATCGGACCCGTCTTTCAGCGGACCGGGTTGCAGCATCATGGCCAGTATCAAAGGCGTTTGCGTCGACGAGATCATCACCCGCGGCTCGATCGGCGAAGGCGACGTGCTGCGCCTGCGCAGCGCCTGCTACGGCGCCGGCAGCATCGCCGCGGATGAGGCCGAAGAACTCCTTCGTCTCGATGCTCACTGCGCGACGCAAGTCCGCTCTTGGCCGGAGTTCCTGCTCGAGGTGATCACCGACTACATCGTCTCGCAGGCCGAGCCAGAAGGCTACGTCAACGCCGCCAACGCCGACTGGCTGATCGCACGCCTCGCACCAAACGGCCGCGTCGAGAGCCGCATCGGAGTCGAGATTCTCGTCAACGTCATCGATCGCGCGCGGTGGAGCCCAGAACGCCTCGTGCGGTTCGCGCTGGCGCAAGTACGCGATGGCGTCATCACGGGCACGGGACCGCTGCGCGCGGGGAGCGAGGGAGCGACCGGCTTCGTTACCGAAGGCGAGGTGGAGCTGCTGCGTCGCATTCTCTATGCCTTCGGTGGAGACGGCAACGTCGCGGTCACCCGCGCAGAAGCCGAGGTACTCTTCGACATCAACGACGCCATCGCCGATGGTGCGCCCAATCCGGCCTGGACCGATCTCTTCGTCAAGGCCATCGCCAACGTCGTGATGGCGTCGTCGTCCTACGCCGTGCCGACGCGCGAGGAAGCGTTGCGGCGTGAAGCGTGGCTCGACGACGACAGCGACATGTCTCCGCTCGCGATCCTCAAGGGCGTTCTCGAGCTGCCGAGCCTGCTCAACACCTATCGCCTGCGCTCGCGAGAGGAAGTGGCGCTCGACCGCCTGGAGCGTCAGCGCATAGAGCTGGTCGTCAACGAGCAGATCACCGAGGGCGAGGCGCAATGGCTCGCCGAGCGCATCGGCCAAGATGGTCGCCTGACGCCGGGAGAGGTCGCGCTCATCGCCTACCTCGAGAAGGAGTCGCCCGCGATCCACCCCGAGCTGCGCGCCCTCGTCTCACGCCTTGCGGCGTGACGAGAGTTTCATTGCCACCACACGCGCCGACGCACTGACACGATCCCCGAGCGAGCGCGACCTGTCCGAGCGTCGCGCCGCCCGCGGAGCGGAAGCACGTCTTGTGCGGCTCCTGCACGAGAATTGAACGCCAGTACATTTGCCGGCAGATCGATTGCTCCGTCCGCGATTCCATGCCCGGCGATGAGCGGACCCATCTTGAGCGGTCCCATCTGATGAGCGGCGAGGTTATCGCCAAGCAATCCTCTCCGCCACGCCACAGCCCCTTGACCCGCCCGACAGCCTTCGACAAGTGATGCCCGTCGGGATTGCCGGGTCTGGTTCGAAGCGCGGAGCGTCGTCATCGACCGCGATCACACCCGAAGGTGCGACCGTTCGAGAAGGAGGCGTGGGGGGCTTCCATCGAAAGCCTGAATCTCACCCCAAACTCGAGTTCGGGAGTGCTATCGACGTCGATGGTCTGCGAGAGCGATTTCATCGGATCCGGGAGCACTCCAGCCGCAACCCATGCCGCAATCTTCGAGAGGGGGCCTCATGTCGGGTGCCATCGTGCCGACCACGCGCCGGCAATGGCGGGAAATGATGCTGATCGGCGGACCGGCCGCGTTGCTGGTCGTCGCCGCCTTCTGGCTCGCCTATCAGTTCGTCGAGCCCGCGCCGCCGAGCCACATCGTCATCACCACCGGCTCCGAGCAAGGTGCCTACTTCGCCTTCGCCCAGCGCTACCGCGAAAAGCTCGCCAAGAACGGTATCAGGCTCGAAGTCCTGCCGTCGAAGGGCTCCGTCGAGAACACCGAGAGGCTCGCGGCCGCCACCAAGGCGGGCGAACCGCATGTGGACGTCGCGCTGCTCCAAGGCGGCATCGCCAACGGTGACACGCTTCCCGGCATGGTCTCGTATGGCCGTGTTTTCCTCGAACCTGTCTGGGTGTTCCATCGCCTCGACGGCGAGGTCGACCGGCTCTCGCAACTCGCCGGCAAGCGCATCGCCATCGGCGCTGTCGGCTCTGGCACCCGCAAGCTGGTCGAGACGCTGCTCGAAGCGAACGGCATCGGCGCCGATACCGCGACGTTGCTGCCGCTCGGCTCGGCATCCGCGCTCGAGGCCCTCGAACGCGGCGAAGCCGACGCGGCATTCTTCTCGCTGGCGCCGGAAAGCCCTCTCATACAGAAGCTGATGCGTGACGAGCGCTTCAAATTGGCGAGCCTCAAACAGGCCGAGGCCTACACGCGGCGCTTCCCCTTCCTCAGCC
>CALMPK010000235.1 GCA_937873575.1 uncultured Hyphomicrobiaceae bacterium | reverse complement strand
GACCATCGAGGTGCTGACGCCGGACTTCCTGCGCAAGGACGGGGCGCTGGAGGTCGTGGTCGAGGCCCGGCCCGACGTCTTCAACCACAATCTCGAAACCGTGCCCCGGCTCTACCTGCCGATCCGTCCGGGGGCGCGCTATTTCCACTCGCTGCGCCTGCTCCAGAAGGCCAAGGAACTCGACCCGGCGATCTTCACCAAGTCCGGCCTGATGGCCGGGCTCGGCGAGACGCGGGAGGAGGTCATGCAGGTCATGGACGATCTGCGCTCCGCCTCGGTCGATTTCCTGACCGTCGGCCATTATCTCCAGCCGACGCGCCGGCACGCCGCCGTCGATCGCTTCTGGACGCCCGAGGAGTTCAAGGGGCTCGAGACCATCGCCTATGCCAAGGGCTTCCTGATGGTCTCGTCCAGCCCGCTGACCCGCAGCTCCTATCATGCCGATTCGGACTTCGCCCGGATGAAGGCGGCGCGCCTCAAGACCGCCTGATGCCGCACGCCGAAGACACCCGGACGGTCCCCTACCTGCCGCAGCAGATGTACGAGATGGTCGCCGACGTCCGGCGCTATCCGGAGTTCCTGCCGTGGTGCAAGGCGCTGCGCGTGCGCAGCGAGGTGCTGGACGTGGAGGGCAGGGGGCTGCTGGTCGCCGACATGGTGGCGCGCTTCAAGGGTTTCGAGGAACGCTTCACCAGCCGCGTCACCTTCGACAGGCCCGCGCTCGCCATCGACGTCGCCTATGTCGACGGGCCGTTCAAGCACCTGTCGAACGCCTGGCGCTTCACGCCGGCCGGCGAGGGACGCTGCCGGATCGGATTCGTCATAGACTTCGAATTCCGCAGCAGGATGCTGCAGCTTGTGGCGAACTCGATGTTCGAAAAGGCCCTGATGAAGCTTTCAAGCGCCTTCGTCACGCGTGCCGACCAGCTCTACGGCACGGCGGCGATCTAGGACTTGCAGCGCTGCTTCTCGTCTGCGGCCACCCACTTGACGCCCTTGCTGGCGTCGTTGGGATCGACGGCGGCGCAGGTAAGCTTCACCGTCCCCGAGATGCAGACCTGCGCGTCGATGCTGTAGAGCTTGCTGTCCTGGACGCAGAAGGTCTTGGAGACCATCGCCGGGTCCTGCATGTCGATCAGGATCTCGAGACCGGCCGTATCATCGGCGGCCGCGACCGGTGCGAGAACCGAACACGTGATCAGAAATGCGGCAATCTTGGCGCGACGCATGGACGAAACCCCCGGTACCTTGAAGCAGCGCACTTATCACCAACCCGTGAGTCCGGCAATCAGCCGCGGTCGGCTTGCTCCTGGAGCATGGCCAGCGCCCTGCCGACAGCAAGGAGCCTGATGGAGCCGCGGCCCAGGTCGCCGAAGCTCTGGACCTCATGGAGGGTCGGCTGCCCCTTTCGGGCTGCCGCGAAATGGACAAGCCCGACCGGCTTCATCGCCGTGCCGCCGCCGGGGCCTGCGACGCCGGTTACCGATGCGGAAATTTCGGCCTGGGCATAGGTCAGGGCCCCCTCAGCCATCGCGCGCGCCACTGGTTCGCTGACAGCGCCGAAGTCAGCGATCAGGTCCTTGGGTACCCCCAATTGACCGGACTTGGCGGCATTGGAATAGGTGATGAAGCCCCGCTCGAAGACATCGGACGAGCCTGCTATCTCGGTCAGGACGCCTGACAAGAGGCCCCCGGTGCAGCTCTCCGCAACCGCTATGCGAAGGCCCGCGGCGCGGCAGGTCGCAAGCAGGTGCGTCGCACGGGCGATCAGATCGTCCGGAAACATCACAGCCAACCCAGCCAGCTGGCTGCGAATACGATCAGGGCGCCGTAAGCTCCCGCAAACATGTCGTCCATCATGACCCCCAACCCTCCGTCCAGATCGCGGTCGGCCCACGACGCCGGCCATGGTTTGACGATGTCGAACACCCGGAATGCCAGGAAGGCGGCGAGGAATCCTTGCCAAGTGAGGGGCGCCAGCGAGAGCGTCAGCAACTGGCCCGCCACCTCGTCCACGACAATGGCCTGGGGATCCTGGACCCCGAGCCGTCGAACCACCAGATCCGATGCGATGACGCCGATCAGACAGACAATGAGAGCGGCACCGGCCAGGGCTAGCGAGCCGCCCGCCTCGGCGATGAGCCAGCCGAGCGGCAAGGTGGCCAGCGAGGCCCAAGTCCCTGGCGCGGCCGGCAGGAAGCCGATGCCGAACGCGCTGCTGATGACGCCAGACACCGAAGCGAACGGGCGCGGCTGCGGCGTCGCACCTTCCTTCCTCATCTGATCGGTAACCTGACTGTCGCCGTTGCCAGCGCTGCGATGCCCTCTCCCCGTCCCGCGAAGCCCAGACGTTCTGTGGTCGTCGCCTTGACGCTCACCCGATCGGCCGCAATGCCCAGAATGTCCGCGATACGTCCGATCATTGCCCCGCGATGAGGTGCGATCTTGGGCGCTTCGCAGACCAGCGTGACATCCACGTGGGCGACCACGCCGCCCTTCTCTTCGACAAGGCGAGCGGCATGAGCGAGAAACAAGTCCGAACTGGCGCCCTTCCATTTCGGGTCCGACGGCGGAAAGTGAGCGCCGATATCGCCGGCCCCGGCGCAGCCTAGAATGGCGTCGGTGAGAGCGTGCAGGCCTACATCGGCATCCGAATGCCCAATGAGGCCCGCGTTGTGGTCGATGCGGACTCCGCACAGCATGACGTGGTCGCCCGGCCCAACGGCATGGACATCAAATCCTTGGCCGGTGCGTATATCGCCAAGTTCCAGCATCAACTGAGCCTCTGCTCGTCGAAAGTCCTCGACGGTCGTGAGTTTGAAATTCCGGTCGTCTCCCGGAATGACGCGCAGTCTGAGGCCGGCAGCTTCCGCGACGGCGAAGTCATCGGTCAGATCCGGATCGGTCGCCGCCGCCTCGTGAGCTTCGCAAATCGCATTGAATCGAAATGCCTGCGGCGTCTGCATGCGCCAAAGCCCCGCGCGAGGAATGCTCGCCACAACGGCGCCATCGTCGGTGCACTTCTTGATGCTATCGGCAATGGCCAGAGCTGGTGCAACGCCATCGATGTCAGGGTCATCGGCAAGAGCGTCAACGATGTTGCGGATCAGGTCGGGCGACACAAAGGGCCTTGCCGCGTCGTGAACCAGCACCATGGCCGGCGCTTGATGGGCAAGTGCGCGCAGGCCGAAGCGTACGCTCTCCTGGCGGCTTGCCCCGCCACGGGTGGGAGGAAGCAAACGAAATCTGGCCGTCAAATCCGCCATGAGGGGTGCGTGGTCGGGCGAGACGACGACCTGGATCGGCGCGTCAGGCAAGGCAGTCCGGAACGCCGCCAAGGTGCGGCTCAGGACGGACTGCCCGCCAAGCAACCTGTATTGTTTCGGCAAACCTTCCCCTGCACGGCTGCCTGTGCCTGCAGCCACGACCAGGACAGCTATGGGTGCCGAAGCGGGCATCTCATCTGATCGCACAAGCATTTGGGGCCACGCAAGGCCTCTGCTATTCATCCTGCGTTTGCTGTTCGATCGGGCTCCAGACTTGTCAAATTCACTCATCGGCTTGCCGCATCCTTGGTCGACCGGCTCCGGCGTACCGGTCTGCCTGGCGCCGATGTCCGGTCTTACCGACAGGCCGTTTCGCAGTATGGCACGCAAGTTCGGCGCCAGCATGGTTGTCAGCGAGATGATCGCCAGTGATCGGCTTGTGGCTGGCGAGGAGGAGGAGACCCTCAAGAGCGCAAATGACGCATCGGGGTTGCCGTTTGTCGTTCAGCTCGCCGCTTGCGATCCGATCTGGATCAGCGAAGCGGCGAGGATGGCCGAGGCAAACGGCGCTTCGGCAGTGGACATCAATATGGGGTGCCCGGCAAAGCGCGTGGTGGGGGGGCAGGCCGGTTCCGCGCTGATGCGTGACCTCAGACTGGCGACGGCGCTTATCGAGGCGGCTATCAAGGCGGTCCGCATCCCCGTGTCCGTAAAGATGCGCCTCGGCTGGGATCACAACTCGCGCAATGCCGCCGATCTTGCCCGGATTGCCGAGGATCTCGGTGCCAAGCTCGTGTCAGTCCATGGACGTACGCGGAACCAGTTCTATCAGGGTAAGGCGGATTGGTCGGAGGTCGGTCTCGTCGTCCAGGCGGTCTCGATCCCGGTCCTGGTGAACGGCGATGTCGAGGATGCCGCCAGTGCCCGGACGGCGTTGAACCGATCAGGCGCTGCCGGCCTCATGATCGGTCGTGCAGCCATCGGACAACCTTGGCTGCTTGGGCACGTTCGCAGCGAACTGAGCGGGTCGATGGAGCGGCCACCAACGTTTGGCGAAAAGTGCAATGCAATCCGCGAACATCTGCAGTTGTCTTTGAGCGCCTATGGCGCTCACCGAGGGCTGCTGCGATTCCGCAAGCATCTTGCGTCGTACCTTAAGCATCTGGGCGTCGATGCAGCGCGCGTGTCCGATCTCTGCAGGGCGGACAGCGCCGAAGTGGTGCTAGCGGGCATTGAGGGTTTTCGCAGCGAGGCGAGCTTTGCCTAACAAGCCAGTTCAGGAACTGACGACATCATGTCTGGACGGCCAGTCGCTGCAGGATCTTGTCCTGAATGCGATCTCAAATGCCGTCATCGTCATCGGTGAAGCCAATCATATCATCTACGCCAATCAGGCTGCCGAGCACTTCTTCGGAATGAGCGCTACGAGCCTGCTCAAGAATCGTATCGAAGACGTCGTGCCGGGAGATAGCCCGCTTATCTCGCTCATCGCACAGTCCAGAAGCGGCGGCGCTGCGGTGAGCGAGTATGAAGTTGACATCGGCACGCCGCGGACGGGCGTCCACCTGATGGATGTTCAGGCTTCGCCGCTCGGCGAAGGAGATCAACGATGCCTGGTCCATCTTCAAGAGCGCGGCATGGCGCAGAAGATGGACAAGCAGCTCATCCACAGGGGCGCAGCCCGATCCGTGTCGGCGATGTCGGCAATCCTCGCTCACGAGATCAAGAATCCCTTGGCCGGCATCCGCGGAGCGGCGCAACTCATAGAGCAAAACGCAAGCGCCGCGGACCGAACCCTGACTCAACTGATCTGCGAGGAGACAGACCGCATCCGAAAGCTCGTCGACCGGATGGAGATCTTCGGCGACTCCAGGCGCATCGAGAGGCATCCGGTCAACATTCATCAGGTCCTCGATCACGTGCGCCGTATCGCCGAGGCGAGCTTCGCCAAGGGAATCCGGTTCACCGAGACCTACGACCCCTCATTGCCGCCAATTCCCGGGGATCGTGACCAGTTGATCCAGGTCTTTCTCAACCTGACCAAGAACGCAGCCGATGCGATAGCCGATGGTCCTGCCCCCGGAGAAGGCGAGATCGCGTTCTCGACGTCCTATCGACCAGGTGTGAGGCTGTCCGTGCCGGGCAGTGGCGAGCGGATCGGGTTGCCGCTCGAAGTCCGGGTTCGCGACAATGGCGGCGGCGTGCCCAAGGACATCGAGCCCTATTTGTTCGATCCCTTCGTAACGACGAAGCGCAATGGTACAGGGCTCGGTCTCGCCCTTGTAGCCAAGATCGTCGGGGATCACGGCGGAGTCATCGAATGTATGAGTGAGCCCAGAAGAACGGTCTTTCGCGTTCTGCTTCCCTGGCAGGCAGATCAGAAGGCGCCCTAATGTCCGCTGGAACAATTCTTATTGCTGACGATGACGCCGCGATCCGCACGGTGCTTAGCCAGGCCTTGGGTAGGGCAGGGTTCGATGTCAGGACCTGCGGGAATGCAGCGACCCTGTGGCGCTGGGTTTCACAGGGAGATGGCGATCTCGTTGTCACCGATGTCGTCATGCCGGACGAGAGCGGGTTCGATCTCATCCCCCGCATTCAGCGTCTGCGACCGGACCTGCCGATCGTCGTCATGAGCGCACAAAATACGTTGCTCACGGCCATCACCGCCGCCGAACGTGGCGCTTACGACTATCTTCCCAAGCCTTTCGACTTGAGCGAACTAGTCGCTATCGCGCGCCGAGCGCTCTCCAATCCGCGCGCTGGAGATAAGGTGCGGACTGCCGAGACCGATGATGCGGCGGGTATGCCGCTGATCGGTCGCTCTCCAGCCATGCAGGACGTGTATCGCGTCATGGCGCGACTGATGGGCACCGATCTTACGGTCCTGATCACCGGCGAGAGCGGGACGGGCAAGGAGCTCGTGGCGCGCGCCCTGCACGATTATGGAAAGCGCAAGCGAGGGCCTTTCGTCGCCGTCAATATGGCGGCGATCCCCCGCGAATTGATCGAAAGCGACTTGTTCGGGCATGAGAAGGGCGCCTTCACCGGAGCCAGCGCGCGAACCATTGGCCGCTTCGAGCAAGCCGAAGGCGGCACGCTCTTCCTCGACGAGATCGGTGACATGCCTCTTGAGGCGCAGACCCGACTTCTGCGCGTCCTCCAACAGGGAGAGTACACCGCTGTCGGCGGACGGCACTCGACCAAGACCAACGTCCGGATTGTCGCAGCCACCAACCGGGATCTGCGTCAACTGGTTCAACAGGCGCTGTTCCGCGAAGACCTCTACTATCGATTGAATGTCGTGCCGCTGCGGCTGCCTCCCTTGAGAGAACGAAGCGAGGATGTCCCGGATCTTCTGAGGCACTTTCTCGCAAATGCAGCGAACCAGGGATTGCCGCGCAAGGTTGTCGACGTCGATGCGCTGGAACGCCTGAAGCGTCACAACTGGCCAGGAAATGTGCGGGAACTCGAAAACCTCGCCCAGCGGCTGGCGGCACTGCATGCCGAAGAGGTCATCACGGCAGCGGTCGTTGAGCACGAGCTCGATCTGCCAACACCGAACGATCCAGCGCTGCCACAGAACGACGATGGAATCGCAGCGGCTGTCGAACGTTACGTCCTCGGGCTCCTCAGCAAGGAGGAGCCCGGGCGGTTCCCTCAAGATGGTCTCTACAACGCGGTTCTTGAGCAGGTGGAACGCCCCCTGTTGTCTGCCGTACTCGGCGCGACACGGGGCAATCAGATTAAGGCAGCCAAGATGCTGGGGCTCAATCGAAATACGCTGCGCAAGAAACTGAAGGCACTGGATGTCACCCTTGCTCGGGGCCTAAAGTGATGCAATACAGCAACGGCGTTGCAGCGAGGCAACGCCCCGAGGTGTAACAACGTTTGCCTGACATGGCATCAGAACAGGCATCGCCATTGGCAGCCGCGCCGTACCCGGATGAGCGGTCAGCCTCAGGTTGGCTGAAGCGTAGGTTTCCCCAGTGGTGGTTGCTGGAACTCTCGCTCGGCGCGACTGCGACGGCAATCGCCGTTGCCACCTATCTGGTCTTGAGTGGCGCCACGCCCGTCGAGCCGTCGCCCCGGACGGTCACCCTGCTGATGCTTGCGAACGTCCTGGTTGCCGTTGCGCTGGTCGGGGCAATCGCCTGGCGGCTCTACAATCTTTCCCGAACCCGAGGCAGCGGGGCTGCGGGAGCACAGCTCCACGTTCGAATGGTGATGGTATTCGCGGCGATCTCGATCGTGCCGACTGTCATGGTGGCGCTGTTCTCGGCCGTCATGCTCAATCTCGGTATCGATTCCTGGTTCAGCGCGCGCGTGAAAACCTCGATCGACAACGCGGCGAGCTTGGCGCAAGCCTATGTCGCCGAGCAGAAGCAGTCGATGCGAGCTGATGTCTTGGCCTTGGCTGCGGACGTCAATCGCCAGCTGTTTCTCGCTGTCAGCGACCCACTGGCCTTCCGCGAGTACCTGCTCAGGCAGATCGGGGGCCGAAAGCTCTCGATGGTCGCGATCTATGACGGCAGCGGCAACTACATCGACGCTGTTCGTAACACCTACATGGTCGAACTTGGCAGTCCCCCATCGATAGAGGACTTCAAACAGGCGAGCATGGGAATTGTCGTCATTCCCAATGACAGCGGTGACGACAGGGTGCAGGCTCTGGTTCGCCTCGAGGAGTACTCCGATCGCTATCTGCTCGCCATTCGATACGTGGATTCGAAGGTTCTCCAGAATCAGAAGCAGACGATTGAGGCCGCTCGCGAGTACGAACGTCTCGAGTCGAATCGCACGGGCGTTCAGCTTGCCTTCGCAGCGGTGTACTCGGTCGTGGGATTGCTGACGCTTCTTGTAGCTGTGTCGCTGGGGCTCAGCGCCGCGAACCGGATCGTGATGCCAATCAGCCGGCTCATCGGAGCTGCCGAGCGGGTGAGCGACGGCGATTTGCGCGCGCGCGTGGAGACACAGGACGTTTCTGGCGAGCTTGCAACCCTGAGCAATGCGTTCAATCGCATGACCGCTGAACTCCAGAGCCAGCAAGATGAGTTGGTGGAAGCCAATCGCGTCGCAGAAGACCAGCGCCTTTTCGCAGAGGCGGTGTTGACCGGTGTTTCGGCAGGCGTGGTTGGCCTTGACGCATGGGGACGCGTGGATTCGGCCAACCCGTCCGCAGAAGCATTTCTAGGCGTGGAGCCGGGCGGGCTCCACG
The DNA here is from genome assembly GCA_937873575.1 of uncultured Hyphomicrobiaceae bacterium. Classification (GTDB taxonomy): domain Bacteria; phylum Pseudomonadota; class Alphaproteobacteria; order Rhizobiales; family Hyphomicrobiaceae; genus JAEUMD01. The sequence goes on along the minus strand of CALMPK010000235.1, from coordinate 8,232 downwards.
GTCAGGCCATCAGCGAGCTTGCCCCAGAATTGTCGTCACTTCTGGCGGAAGCGCGAGTGAGCGGGGACGGACGGGCCTCCGGCCAGCTTGACCTCATCCGCGCGGGGAGAACCCGCAATCTCTCGGTGCGTGTAACCTCCGAGCGTACAGATGGCCGGCGGACCGGCTTCGTCATGACCTTTGACGACATGACAGACTTGGTTGCCGCAGAACGCAGCGCGGCATGGGGCGACATTGCGCGTCGCATCGCCCATGAGATCAAGAACCCGCTGACCCCCATTCAGCTTTCGGCCGAACGCCTGCGGCGCAAGTATGGACGCGAGATCGTCACCGAGCCGGAAGTTTTCGAGCAATGCACTCAGACGATCATTCGACAGGTTGGTGATATCGGCCGAATGGTCGATGAGTTCTCGTCATTCGCGCGGATGCCAGCCCCGACAATGCGTGTCGAGGATGCCAGCGAACTGCTGCGCCAGGCCGTCTTTCTACAGAGCGTCGGAAATCCCGACATCGAGTATCAAGGCGAGATCCCGCCCGAAGGGGTGCCGTTGGTCTGTGATGGCCGATTGGTGGCCCAGGCGCTGACGAACGTCCTGAAGAACGCCTCGGAATCGGTCAGTACAAAATTCCTGGCCGAGGAAGGCGAGGACCGAAGCGCGACTCAGCCGAGCGGCGGCACGATCAAGGCTACGCTGGCGCGCGATGAGCACGCGGTGACGACCCCGCTCGTGGACAACGGGATCGGCCTGCCTGGTCATGATCGTGACAGGTTGACCGAGCCGTATGTCACGACCCGCGGCCGCGGCACCGGTCTTGGTTTGGCGATCGTGAAGAAAATCATGGAAGACCATGCCGGGTCGATCACACTCATGGATTCTCCGGAAACCGGCGGAGCGAAGGTCGTTCTGGAGTTCCCCGTGACGAATAACCCTGTACCTCATGAAGACGGCGACAATGAGCAAAGCGGCAAACTGGCATAGGGCACCGGAGGTTCTTGTCGTCGATGACGAGGCAGACATCCGGGAATTGATCGCCGGTATCCTGTCCGACGAAGGCTACGAGACCAGGCTGGCCAAGGATGCCGATGGCGCACTCGCAGCCATTCGGGCGCGGCAACCTGCCATCGTTGTGCTCGACATCTGGCTCCAGGGAAGCAGAATCGACGGGCTCGCGGTGCTTGAGGAAATCAAGCGCGATTGCCCCGACTTGCCAGTCATCGTGATTTCCGGTCACGGTACGATCGAGACGGCCGTGGCGGCGATCAAGCGCGGCGCTTACGATTTCATTGAGAAGCCGTTCAAGTCGGATCGCCTGCTAATCCTCGTGGAGAGGGCGCTGGAGTCGGCCAAGCTGCGCCGCGAGAACGAGGAACTGCGTCAGCGGTCCAGTGAGGACTTCGACCTGGTCGGGCGCTCTAACATCATCACACAGTTGCGGCAGACTATAGACAAGGTCGCACCGACCGGCAGCCGTGTCCTGATCACCGGCCCGGCCGGCTCGGGAAAGGAAGTGGTCGCTCGCCTGATCCATGCGCGCTCGCGTCGCGCCCGCAATCCCTTCGTGGCGCTCAATTGCGCGATCATGGCTCCCGACCGGATGGAGCAGGAACTGTTCGGCGTCGAGGGCAATGAAGGCACTGGCCGAAAAGTCGGGCTGCTTGAGCAGGCACACGGCGGAACGCTCTATCTCGACGAAATGGCGGACATGCCCCTTGAGACGCAGGGCAAGATCCTGCGTGTGCTGCTCGATCAGACGTTTACGCGGCTGGACGGGGCGCAGCGCGTGCAGGTCGACGTCCGCATCATCTCCTCCTCCAGTCGCGATCTGCGCCGCGAAATCGCTGACGGCAACCTCCGCGAGGACCTCTTTCACCGTCTGGGCGTCGTTCCGATCCGTGTGCCATCGCTGGCAGAGCGGCGCGACGACATCCCGTTCCTTGTCGAGCACTTTCTCAGCCGGTTTTCGCGCATGTACGGGGGACATACGTGCCGCATTGGCGAGGATGCGATGGCTGCCCTGCAGGCGCATGACTGGCCTGGGAACGTCCGTCAGCTTCGCAACAACATCGAACGATTGGTCATTCTGACGTCCGACCAACCCGATGCGATGATCAAGGCGGACATGTTGCCGATCGAAGTCAGTTCTTCGGCACCAGCCGTGACGCAGGGGCCTTCGGGAGAGCACATCATTTCGCTGCCGCTGCGCGAGGCGCGCGAGATGTTCGAGCGCGAGTATCTCGTGGCACAGATCAACCGCTTCGGCGGCAATATCTCGCGCACGGCCGCCTTTATCGGCATGGAGAGGTCGGCGTTGCACCGCAAGCTGAAGACTCTAGGCGTCGGGTCGCGCGGCGACGAAATCGCCCCCTAGGATAGTCACGTGACGCGCATCGCATTCGTAAACGGTCGCTATGTCCCCTTTGCGCAGGCTTGCGTTCATGTGGAGGACCGCGGGCTGCAATTCGCCGATTCGGTCTATGAGGTGTGTGCCGTTTCGGACGGACTGGCGCTGGAACGTGACGCGCATCTGGCCCGTCTGGAGCGATCGCTGATCGAGCTGGAGCAGGGTAGTCCGATGAGCCGCCTCGCCATGGCCGGGCACATCGATCGGATGATCTCCCTCAACCGCATCAGGAACGGGATTGTCTACATTCAGGTGACACGCGGTGTGGCGCGGAGGGACCACCCCTTCCCGGTCCAGACAGTGCATCCGACATTGATCATGACGGCCCGCCGCACCGATCCGGTCAGGGCGTCGGAGATGGCCGCTCGCGGTATCGCCGTGAAGACCATGCCGGACATCCGCTGGGGGCGCTGCGATATCAAGACCACGGCCCTGGTAGCCAATGTTCTGGCCAAGCAGGAGGCGCGCGCATCGGGCGCCTATGAGGCCTGGCTGGTCGACGAGGCGGGACTGGTTACCGAAGGTGCGAGCTCGAATGCCTGGATCGTCGATTCCGAAGGTACTCTGGTCACACGCTCGCTGAGCCATGACATCCTGCCCGGTATCACACGTGCATCGATCCTCGCGCTGGCCCGCGAGCGGCAGATGGCGGTCGTCGAACGCGCCTTTACGGTTGAAGAAGCGCTTTGCGCACGCGAGGCGTTCATCACCTCGGCAGGCGCGTTTGTCATGCCGGTGGTCGCCATCGACGGCCGGCCGGTAGGTCCGGGCGTTCCGGGGCCGGTAGCCAGCAGCCTGCGCAGGGACTATATTCGTTCGCACATGCAAACGAAGAACTGAGTTCCCGAGGCCACTATTTCGCACTTGCAGCAAGGCGAGAATTCGCCAAATTACGCTTGGCCTCAGATTCACGGCCACCCGCACCCCGCCCGCCGTTTCCCGGGCCAAGAATGAGAAAGTTCGCCATGAGCGAAAAGCAGAACCTGCAGGACGTGTTTCTCAACGCCGTCCGCAAGACCAAGACGCCGCTGACCGTGTTTCTCGTGAACGGCGTCAAACTGCAGGGCGTGATCACCTGGTTCGATAATTTCTGCGTCCTCCTGCGGCGCGACGGGCATTCTCAGCTGGTGTACAAGCATGCGATCTCGACCGTGATGCCTCTGAACCCGGTGCAGTTGTTTGAGCAGGAAACCGAAGGCCTCGAAGCCAGCCGCTAAGGACGCGCGGATACGCGCTGCCGTAGTACTCCACCCGTATGACAAGACGGGCAGGGGCGGCGGCGGGCGCAGTCCGGAAGGCGCGCTTGCAGAGGCCTCCGGCCTGACGCTGGCGATCGGCATGACGCCGGTGGCCGAGATCCTCATCCCCATGACGGCGCCGCGTCCGTCGACCTATCTCGGTGAGGGAAAGGTCGAGGAAATCGCGGCGCTGTGCGCCGAGACCGAGCCTGAGGTCGTCGTGTTCGACGGGGCGCTGTCGCCGGTGCAGCAGCGCAATCTGGAGAAGGCGCTCAAGGCCAAGGTCATCGACCGGACGGGGCTGATCCTCGAGATCTTCGGCGAGCGGGCGCGGACCAAGGAAGGCCGGCTGCAGGTCGAACTGGCCCATCTCAACTACCAGAAGAGCCGGCTGGTGCGGTCGTGGACCCACTTGGAGCGCCAGCGCGGCGGCTTCGGCTTCCTCGGCGGTCCCGGCGAATCGCAGATCGAGACCGACCGCCGACTTATCGGCGAGCGGATCGCCCAGATCCGCAACGAATTGGCGGAACCGGTGCGGACCCGCGAGCTGCACCGGACGGCGCGGCGGCGCGTGCCGTATCCGATCGTCGCGCTGGTCGGCTACACCAATGCCGGAAAATCGACCCTGTTCAATGCTCTGACCCGGGCCGAGGTGCTGGCCGAGGACATGCTGTTCGCGACGCTCGACCCGACGATGCGGGCGGTGAAGCTGCCCGGCGGTCGGCAGGCGGTGCTGTCGGACACGGTGGGCTTCATTTCCGACCTTCCGACCCAGCTCGTCGCGGCCTTCCGGGCGACGCTGGAGGAGGTGCTGGAGGCCGATCTCGTGCTGCATGTGCGGGACATCTCGCATCCCGACAGCGAGGCGCAGCGGCAGGATGTCGAGGCGGTTCTGGGGGAACTCGGGATCGAGGGCGAGCGGCTGGATCAGGTGGTCGAGGTCTGGAACAAGATCGACGCCCTGTCGGCGGACGACGCAGCGGCGGCGCGGCGGCGCGGCAGCAGGCCCGGCCCACGCGGGCCGGTCGCGATCTCGGCGATCACCGGCGAGGGGCTGGACCAGTTGCGGGCGCTGATCGAGCAGCGGCTGTCGGCGCATGAGGTGCAGCTGAAGATCACGGTGGCGGCCGGGGACGGGCAGGGGCTCGCCTGGGCTTATAGCCATGCCTCGGTCCGGGGCCGGACGGACAAGCCGGACGGTCGGGTGGAGCTCAAGCTGTCGGTGCCGCTGGACAAGGAAGCGGTCTTCCGGGAGCGTTTTCCGGCCGCGGGTAAACAGCGTTCGGCGAAGGTGAAGGCGACGCGGCCGAAGCGCCGCAAGCTGGCCGACTAGAGGCCCTCTGCCTTGGCCTGGTCCCACAGCGCGTCCATCTCTTCGAGGGTGGACGTGGCAGGAGTTTCCCCTTTTATTTGAAGTAATTCCTCTATTTTTTTAAACCTCTTTACGAACTTCAGGTTGGTCGTCGCGAGGGCTTTCTCCGGGTCGTGGCCGAGCTTGCGGGCGAGGTTCGCGACAACGAAGAGAACGTCGCCCAGCTCGGCCTCGACGGCCTCTGGCGGGGCGCCTTCGGCGAGCGCCGCCTTCACCTCGCCGATCTCCTCCTCCAGCTTGGCGAAGACGTGGCCGGCGTCCGGCCAGTCGAAGCCGACGCGGGCGGCGCGCTGCTGAAGCTTCAGGGCGCGGGGCAGGGCGGGGAGGGCGCGGGGAACGTCGTCGAGGATGCCCTGGGCTGGCCCGGCCGGTTTCGCCGCGCGCTCGGCGGCCTTGATGACCTCCCAGTCGACCGTCTGTTCGGCGGCGGTGCGGGGGGCTGCGCCGGCGAAGACATGGGGGTGGCGGCGGACCATCTTGGCCTCGATCGCCGCGACCACGTCGGCGAAGGCGAAGTGGCCGGCCTCCTCGGCCATGCGGGCGTGGAAGACGACCTGGAAGAGAAGATCGCCCAGCTCGTCGCGCAGGGCCGCCATGTCGTCCTGCTCAATGGCGTCGGCGACCTCGTAGGCCTCCTCGACCGTGTAGGGGGCGATGGTCGCGAAGGACTGCTCGCGGTCCCACGGACAGCCGCCCTCGGGCGCGCGCAGACGGGCCATGAGGGCGAGGAGATCGGCGATGCGGCCGGGGCCTTCGGTCATGCGCTTCTGCCCGCGGTCCGCATCAGTCGATCCGCATGGCGGCGATCTCGTCGGCTTCGGCCTGGCGCTTGCGGGCGATGGCCTCGCGGACTTCGCGCTGCTTGAACTCGTCGATGGGAAAGTTCCACATCGACCAGGCGGTCAGCAGCATGAAGATGAGCGGCAGGCCGACAAGGGTCGGGGCGAGGCCCATGACCGCCTCGGGCGAGTTGGTCGCGCCGGGGCGCCCGTCGAAGCCGACGAGGGCGAGGACGGGGTAGGCGAGGCCGGCGGCGGCATAGCCCAGCTTGTTGGTCATCACGAGCAGCGAATAGAAGAGGCCCGAGCGCTCGCTGCCCGTCGCCAGCGTGTCGATGTCCACGACGTCGGCCATGATCGAGCGCAGCAGGAAGCCGCCCGCGCCGTAGCCGACGCCGAACAGGATGAAGGCGACCGTCAACGCCCAGAAATCGCCCTTGGGCACCAGCAAGATGAGCGGCAGCAGGCAGGACGTGTAGAGCAGCGCATAGGCGAGGGTGCGGTGCTTGGAGAAGCGATAGGAGAGCCTGATCCAGAGCGGCACGAAGAACAGCCCGGCGACGAAGTAGATGAAGAGGATCGTCGAGGCCGCCTTGGGCAGTTCGAAATAGAAGACGATCAGCCAGATGAAGAGCGAGCCGGTGATGCCGGGCGCCAGGCCCTGCAGGAGATCGGCGAGCAGGAGCTTGCGCAGTGCGGCGTTGCCGGCGATCAGCCTGACTGCCGCCCCGACATCCAGCTTGTGGCCGGACGCAGCCGGCGCGGCGGGCTCGGGCACCACGAGCAGCGTGATGAGCACGGTGATCGGCATGGCGATGACGATGAACCAGCCCATCAGGCCGACCTTTTCGACCAGCGTCGCGGTCGGGTCGAAGGTTTCCAGCAGGACGGGCAGGGCGAGCACCAGAAGGAAGCCCGAAATACCCGCGAATTCGCGCCAGCCCTGAACGCGGCTGCGTTCGTGGTAGTGGCCCGACAGTTCGGCGCCCCAGGCGATGTGGCTGATCGCGGCGACCGAATAGGCGAGGTAGGAGAGGATCACCCAGGCTGCGAACCAGCCGATGGTCGCGCCCTGCGGCGGCAGGAAGAGCAGGAAGACGCCGGTGACGAAGAACGGCACGGCGGCAGTCATCCAGGGCCGGCGGCGGCCCCAGCGGGTGCGCGTCGAATCGCTGGCCCAGCCGATGACCGGATCGACCAGCAGGTCGAGCAGGCGGGCGATCAGCAGGACGAGGCCGACCTGCGACTGGTCGAGGCCAAGGCCGCTGACATAGAACGGCGCGACATAGACGACGAGCGGCAGGCCAAGGGCCGCCAGCGGCGCGGTCGGCAGGACATACGCAGCGATCGTGCGGCCGGGCAGCGAAAAGCCGGTCATGGATGATTTGTTCCCTGGGCGATATTGTTGTGCATCCATCTGACCGATTGTCAGGGGCGCTGTCCATCACCGAGGCGGCCCCCGGCGGTTCACAACAAGGCAGGGGCGAGGGAACATGGGGCACGATCCGGCGGCACGGGCCGCCCATGCCGAGCGGCTGGCGCGGGACGGCTACACCATCGTCGAAAACGCGATCGAGCCCGATCTGGTCGACGCGCTGAACGCGGCGCTGGCGCGGCTGGAGCGCGAGCTGCACGCCAAGCCGGCCATGAGCACGTTCGAGGGCCACCGGACGGTCCGGATCTACAATCTGCTGGCCCATGGCGCGCCGTTCGACCGGATTCCGGCGCATGACGCCGTCCTGCCGCTGGTCGAGAGCGTGCTGGACGCCGAGTGCCTGATCTCGTCGCTGTCCTCGATCGCCATCGATCCCGGCGAGACGGCCCAGCCGATCCATTCGGACGACCAGGCGATTCCGCTGGAGAAGCCGCATGCCGCCATCGTGTGCAATTCGATGTGGGCGCTGACCGACTTCACCGAGGAGAACGGCGCGACGCGGATCATCCCGGGCAGCCATACCGGGCCGAGCCCGGTCTACGGCCAGTCCTACGACTCGATCCCGGCCGAGATGGCGAAGGGCAGCGTGCTGATCTGGAACGGGGCGCTGTGGCATGGCGGCGGCGCGAACCGTTCGGGCCGGCGGCGCACGGGCATTGCGATGAACTACTGCGCCGGGTTCATCCGGCAGCAGGAAAACCAGCTTCTCGGCGTGCCGGCAGACCTCGCCCGGGGCTTCGGCCGCCGGGTGCAGGCGCTGATGGGCTATGAGCCCTATCGCGGGCTGATCGGGCATATCGACAAGCAGAGCCCGGCCCAGATGCTGAACGGCGAGGCCGGGGATTTCCGCTCGATCTGGGACCGGGGACGGTAGCGGGGCCTGGGCCGAGGGGCGGGAAGGCCCGCTTCCGCCCCTCGGGCGCCTTCCCCCGCCGGGGGAAGGGCGGGGGCGGCGGTGCGCCCCTCGGGACGGCCGCCTGGCGGCCACCTCAGGACGATTGGAAT
>CALMPK010000234.1 GCA_937873575.1 uncultured Hyphomicrobiaceae bacterium | reverse complement strand
AGCGCATCGGCCAAGGACGCGCATCAGGAGTGCTACCAGTTATGCAGCGGTCTTAGTTCGAGGCGTTCGCCGCACTGGTCAAGGAAGGCCGCCCCATCGAAGACATTGCCGCCGACTTCGGCGTGTCCCCGCTGGTGGTTCAGCGCCGTTTGAAGCTGGCCAACGTCTCGCCGCGCCTGCTGGCCGACTACCGGGCCGGAGCCGTCACGCTGGAACAGTTGATGGCCCTGACCATCACCGACGACCACGCCGCGCAGGAAAGCGCGTTCTACGGTGCGCCCGAATGGCAGCGTGGCGCATCCGCGCTGCGCGAGCGCCTGACCGAACGCGAAATCGACGCCACGCATCCGCTGGTGCGCTTTGCCGGGCTGGACGCCTACACGGCGGCGGGCGGCGGTATCCGCCGCGACCTGTTCGCGGAAGGCGATGCAGGAACCTACCTAGCCGACGCCGCGCTGCTGGAATCGCTGGTGCGCGGAAAGCTGGATGCACTGGCCGGGGACGTGAGCGCCGAGGGTTGGGCGTGGGTGGAAGCCGTGCCGCACATGAGCTATGCCGAGCGGCAGGCGTTCCAGAACGCGCCGCGCCAGCGCCGCGAACCGAACGCCCGCGAAGCCCGCCGCATCGCCTCGCTGCAAACCCGCCTCGACAAGATCGACGCCGAACTGGAAGACGCCTACGACGCCGAGGACGAGGACAAGACCGAAGCGCTGGAACCGCGCCGTGAACAGATTGCCGGGGAACTGCAAACCGTGGAGGAAGCCTTGCAGGGCTACGCCCCGGACGTGCGCGCCGTGGCCGGTGCCATCGTCACGCTCGACCGCAACGGCGAAGTCGTGATTCATCGCGGACTGCTGCGCGAGGCCGAAGCCAAGGCGCTGCGCACGCTGGAACGCTTGCGGCAGGGTTTCGGCAGCGTGGAAGGCGAAGCCGGGAACGACGACGAAGGCGAGGACGCCGAGCAGCCCAAGGCCGCGAGCCTGTCCGACCGGCTGGCGCAGCGGTTGAGCGCGCACCGCACCGCTGCGCTGCAAATCGAAGTCGCCCGGCATCCGCAAGTCGCGCTGGCCGCGCTGGTGCATGGCATGGTGCAGAGCGTCTTGCAGGACAACCACTACGGCCACGACTTGCCGCTGGGCGTGAGCCTGAAAGTGCAAGACCGGCTGGAAGGCATGGCCCCCGACTGGCCCGAATCGCCTGCCGCCGTAGCCCTGCGCGAGTTGCAGCGGGTCGCGGGCGAAGCGCTGCCGCAGGACAGCGCCGAACTGTTCGCCGCGCTGCTGGCGATGGAGCAAAGCCAACTGGTGCGGCTGCTGGCGGTATGCGTGGCGGCGACCGTGGACGTGGTGACGCCTCGCGCCACGACGCACCAGCCGGGCGCGGAACTGGCGCAGGCCGTGGGGCTGGATATGGCCGCATGGTGGCAGCCCACCGCAGACGGCTATTTCCAGCATGTGCCGAAGGCCGCGATTCTGAAAGCCGTGGGCGAGTTCGCGCCGTCGCACGCTACCCGGCTGGCGAAGTTGAAGAAGGCCGACATTGCCAGCGAGGCGGAACGGCTGGCCGATGGTACGGGCTGGATGCCCGCCATCTTCAAGGCCGAAGGCCCGGAAGCTGCACCAGAGGAACCGCAGGCGCAGGACGCCCCGGAGGATGCCGAGGCAATGGCGGATGAACTCGCCGAGGCGCTGGCCGCGTGATTCCGTAACATGGCCCCGGCACACCAAGCTGGGGCCTTTCTGCACCTCAAAAAAAGCGGCAGCAATTTTGCTGCACACATTTCACAAAGATCAAAGCAAACGTGTCGAAGCTCGCGACCCCGTGTCGTCAAGAACCTGAATTTCGCTAGTTCATAGTTGAGGGCGCGTTAGTTACTACACACCCATCAATTCCGTCGATCTTTAAGACACCTTCCTTGAATTTGGCATGTTCTTGTGTCGCGCGCGTGCAGTCCCACAGGATACTGACGATCCGTGCGTCCTTGTATTTCGCGTCGGCGCGATAAAGCGAAGCGTCTTCGGCAATCTCGCCGATAAGCGCTTGGAAGGACTTCTTCACGTCCTTCCGGTATTTGACCTCAATGATCGTGTGGAGCGAGGGCAGGTAAAGATCAATGCGCGGATTCTTCTGTCCGACGGGCTGGAGGTTCACTTCGTCTGCGATGTCATTGAAGATCGGTCCGAGCAGGAAATAGAGAAGATTCTGGACGTGGTATTCGTTCTCTACCGGCCACTTGACGGGCTCCGCGCCCCTGGTGCGGCCTGCATCCTCCCACGTCCATCGTTTGAGGCCAACAGGGATATGCTCCAGAAACTCCAAGAGATCATCGAGACTCCAGCCTTTTGGCGGCACGGCAGCCACGTCCTGATTGACTTGGTCGAAAACGTAAACCATCAAACTCAAGAGCGCCGTTGATGCGCCGCCTTGCGCCTGCGCCCGGAACTCGCCCATGAAACGGCCGATCAGGGCCATGCGGTTCTGGTGATCGTCGATCCGCCGTATCGTCCGGTAGTGAAAAAAGAGCGGTACGCACGCGCCGGCATAGATGGAGGATTCGCCGCTGAGGACATACGCCGCGATATCTTTCTCGAAGAGATTGAGATGGTCACCGCCCGCCTGCTGCGCAAGGAAACCGGATATCCAATTCTCGAACTCGCGGGCGATACGCGCATCGTTCATTCGCCCGACCAGCCATTTCACGGCCATGACACCGAATACGTCCGAGACCCATGGGCGCGGCGTGGAGTCGATCTTTGCGGCCTGCCCGAGCAGGCGCGATACATCCGGGCTGGAGACGGTTTCGTTCAGAACGCCGAGGCCCGAAATCGCGCAGCGGTGATACAAGGAGAGCGCCGAAAAGTCGAAGGATGATGGGGCGTCCTTCGACAATCCTAAGAAATGCAGAAAGCAGGCTTTGAACGGATCAGCGTGCGCACTCTCAACAACCTTGCGGTGCAGGTGTTCGCGCAACTGGTACGCATTGTCTTTTTCTACAGAAACCATTGGGATTGCCCGATCTTCCCGATCATCACCGAGTCGTTCCAGCCCGGAAGCTGGTTGAGCCATCCGAGATTCCGGGCAATCAGGTCGGAATAGCTGATCGTCACCGGCATGGGATTCGGGAAATAGCTGCGCCAGGAATGCGAGGCGAAGCTGTAGAGCTGCGCGCTCAGATACTTTATGTCCTTGAAAGTCGAGTCCTTATGAACATCAAGGATCACGCCGCGCGGATGCCCGTCCGTGTCCTGCCGCAATTCGCGCTGGCCGATCAGATAGACCAACATTTCATGCTTGGAGAGTTTGAAAGTTTTCCCGCGTGGGGGAGCGAGCCGCCCCTTCTGCACGCCCGCCGTCGCGGAGTCGAACATATGCAGCCCGTGATCTTCCGAGATTTTCACGAAGGCATACTCGATTTGATATTCGCGGTACTTGTCGATCACGGCGCGCACGGCTGCGATCTCATCTTTGTTGAATTTCTTGACCTGCGCATGAAAGATCAGGCGGATCGTGTCGCCTTTCTGCCAGTTCATGCGCTTCTGGATTTTCTCGATGGTTTCACCGAGCACCGAGGTCAGCGCATCGCAGTAGGCGTCCGGCACGACGGCCTTGGATGTGTTCGAGACGATGTAGCTGCCGTCGCCGGAGAAGACAGTGGTGATGCCCATGATCCGCTGGTTATCGGCCCCGCGCTCCTGCCCGATGTTCGCGCTGCCGATGCCGATGACGAGTTCATGGGAAAGCGTCGGCGAGGATTTGAGCAGCCACGGAACGCCGCCCATCTTGGCGTAGCAGGCCAGCGCCATATTATTGAGCGAGTAGCCGAGCGAGTAATCGGATTGCGATAGAAGCTCAATGGTGAAGTCCTGTACCGGAACCTGATGCAGGAAGAAGAGGCTCTTGCCGAGATAGTACGGATTCTCCGTGACCTTGAGCTTCTTGAAGGACTGCCGGACTTGAACGAGCGCCAAGTCCCACCGCCCGCCGTCATCCGCTTTCTTCCGGACCGCGGTTTCGATGGCGTTCTTATACGCCTCCACGCTGTCGGTCGCCGTCGCGAACACTTCGACGCGGCTCGTTCCGAGTGTGAACTTGCCTTCAAGGCCGTTGCTGAAATACTTGCTGTTCGAGATGCCTTTGAGAAGCTTGCGGACGAACTGCTCGACGCGACCCTTGTCATGCTGAGCGCAGATCACACAGATCGAGGGATCGTTTCTATCGAAGGTTCGCTTCGTATAGGGGCCGCTCTGGGTCAGGCCCTTTTCGGCCCAATCCGCTTCGCCGTTGTCGTTGAAGACGAACACCGGCTTCTGCATCTGCCCGCAATCCTTCTGAATGTTGGGCGAATCTTCGATCTCGATGCGAGTTCCGTCGATCAGAGTAATGCTCTTCGACTGGATGTACTTCTTGAGCGTGTCGATGCGCGCTTTCTTGTTCTCACCGCCATTAAAGATGGAGACGGATTGCCGGATACCCTCGACGATGGCGTCTTTCTTCGTGTCGTGCGTATGCAGGATGTAGGCATCGAAGTTCTCGCGGCTGGCCTCCAGATAAACGTCTTTCGCCTCGGCCTGAACGACCTCGCCGTCAGGCCGCGTGATGAAGAGCGTTTCGCCCTTGCGGGCGTTCACCGAGCCCAAGAGCTTCCTGTATCCGTCCTCCTGCTGCGTGACCACGTAACGGCCCGTGAGATCAAACCCGGCATTGAGGAAGAACAGGCCATTCTCCTTGACCACCCGGCGCGTTGTGCAATCAATGACAAGGCACGGCTGGCCTAGAACGGTGCGCGTGTCGATGGCATATTTAGCGCAGACCTTGAAGGGGTAAGCATCGCCCAGAATCGGAACCAGAAGATTGTCTTCTGGCCTGGCGCTTACCAGTTCGATTGGGTTGAAGCCGGAGGGATTGCGGCCCAGACCCGCAAAGTGCCGCGTCAGACCGTCCTTCACCAGCGAAAAGAAGATGCCGAAATTGTCCTTGAGTGCGATAGCCTGCTGGGTGCCGGACACGGGGAAGGTGCCGTCTCCCGAGAAGATCAGGATATTGTCGCCCTGCCGGCGGAACGAGTGGGTCGATCCGTGCGTCGCGCGAAAGCCATCCAGCGTCTCCTTGTCATAGGGGACTTGGCGGGCTTCAAGCTCCAGTTCTGGAGTTTTGAGAGGGAAAGCGTTTAGGACGATAGGCAAGGTGCATCCCTCTTAGGTCCGCGACGCTTCGGCTGCGACGTGCCCGGCGAACTCCGTTACGAAGGTGCGCAGCCCCGTCATTTCGGAAAGCTCCGCATAGTCGCCGGTCGTAGCAGCGGTGCGCGGTGATGTCAGGATGCACGCTACCGTGTAAAGCTGCTCCTGCATCAGCTTTCGGCAAAGGACGTTGTAGCGCTGAGCGTAGGACGCATCCCTGAAGTCCGGGAAGACCGGGAAGTGCGGCGACGTGTCCCGAACCGGCGTGGCAGATTTCGGGCAATCCTCCAGCAGCATCAGCCAGCCAATAAAGGGCTTGGTCTGTTCGCCGAACGCGCCTTCGCGGTAAGCCGTCCACAAATCATGGGCTGTACCGATGGCTTCTTCAGTGCGATTGTTGAAGTTGTTGCCGAAGGATGGCCCGACCTGACTCTTGAACTCAAAGGCCGCGATGAGACGGCCTTGATTCATGACGAGCAAGTCCCAGAGTTTTGTCGGCCGGAAATATCCCGGCAGTGTGAGGACGCGACGTTCCAAATGGAGTTGTGCATGAGCAAGGCCGTTGGCGCGCA
>CALMPK010000233.1 GCA_937873575.1 uncultured Hyphomicrobiaceae bacterium | reverse complement strand
TCAGCCCTGACGAATCTTGGGATCTAGGAGGGCGTAGCTGATGTCGACGAGCAGGTTGATCGTCATTACGCCGACGCCCACGAGGAGAAAGATGCCGGTAATGACCGGATAGTCCCGCTGCGACACCGCCATCAGGAGTAGTTGGCCCATACCGGAGATCACGAAGATCTGCTCAATTACGACCGCGCCACCGATCAGCAGGGGCAACTGCAAGCCGACGATGGTTATGACCGGCAGAAGCGCGTTTTTGAGGACATGGCGCAAAACGACCGTCCGCTCGTCGAGACCCTTGCTCCAGGCCGTGCGGACATAATCCTGGCGCATGACTTCGAGGACCATCGTACGGGTCATCCTCATCGTCACTCCGGATAAGGCGATGCCGAGGACGATCGCGGGCGGCACCATCTGGCGGAGGCTAAGGAGGGGATCGTCGGTCAGCCCAACATATTGCGTGGTCGGCGCGATCCCCCAGAGAATCGCTGGCAGGATCACCACCAACGTCCCGAGCCAAAAAGGCGGCACGGACAGGGCTGTGATGGCAAAGACACGGCCGAGATAATCGACCGGCTTGTTTTGCCGGATCGCCGAGATGATCCCGACGGGCAGCGCGATCAAGAGCGCGAATATCATGGCCAGCACGCCTAGATACAGAGTAATCGGCATGCGCTCGGCGACGAGGCGGGTGACGCTTTCTCCCGTCCAAAGCGAGCGACCGAAATCTCCGTGGAACACAATCGAGCTGATCCAGTGCCAATATTGTACAAGGACCGGCTGATCGAGCCCGAGTGCCTTGATAAGATCTTCGCGGGTCTGGACGCTGGCCGAGATGTCGTTCTGCGACATCATCATGTCGATCGTGTTTCCCGGTATCAGGCGAATGGCCGAGAACACAATAACGCTCGCTAACAGGAACGTCGGCACAAGGGCGACAAGGCGACGAATTAGATATCTCAGCATGACGCGGTCCATTGGAGGGCGCGCTCACCATGCAGATTGGCTTGGTCCGACAGCACCACGCTCTTGTCCCTCTCTATGTGAAAAAGGCCGCTGAACGCCCGCTCATCAAAAAATGAGGTGAGTTCTCTATTTGCAGATCAGTTGCAATCTGGCACATCCAATCTGGTCATACCATTCAAGCGTGCTCTTGGCGGCGGTGTCAAGGCGAATGTTGTCGCGGTGGCGTAGCTCCGGGGTGCTTATCTACTCCGAGAACCATTGACCGACCGAATTGGATATGCCAATTTGGTCGAACCAGATCGCGTTGTCTACCAAAACGCATGCGCACCTGGATGGTTGATTTACGTCGAAAATCTCGAAGGAGAAGCGCTGTGGCGAAGGAAAAGAGTGGCTACTACGGCCAGCGAAGGAAGTTCTGGTCGTGGGGATATGAAGGTGAAGCTAATTCCAAGGACGAAATCCGAACCATGCGAGACCGCGTGGAGCAGCGGCTTGGAATTAAAGACATCGAAATTCTGTCAGACCCGACTCTGGACGAGATTGAACTTTATGCGTCGCGCATAAAGATCCCGCGAACGCTGGAGGATTTCTGTACCTCGGAAAAATGGGACAGAATTGTTCATACGTACGGTAAGGGTTTCAAGGACATGACCCTTATCTACCGGCGCGATTTCAAGAAGGCTCCGGACGTCGTGGCCTATCCGCGCGACGAAGAAGACATCGCTGCCATCTTCGACTGGTGCGGGGAAAATGGTTATGCATGCATACCGTATGGCGGCGGATCGAGCGTCACCGGCGGCTTCTGGGGTCCCGAGCGCGACGCCTTTCCCGGGGTCGTCGTAATCGACTTGGGCAACCTCAACAAGATTCTCGAAGTCGACCCCGTGTCGCGCTGCGCGCGGATCCAGGCGGGCATTCTCGGTCCGGCTCTGGAAGAACAACTGAAGCCGCATGGCCTCACCTTGCGCCATATTCCGCAATCGTGGGAATTCTCATCGCTGGGCGGTTGGATCGCGACTCGCTCGTCCGGTCACTATGCGACCCATCTCACGCATATTGACGACATGGTAGAAAGCCTGCGCGTGGTCACGCCGGCGGGAACGATCCAGAACCGCCGCCTGCCAGGCTCGGGTGCGGGACCCAATCCGGATCGGCTGTTCATCGGGTCTGAGGGCTCGCTGGGCATCATCACCGATGCATGGATGCGTCTACAGGGGCGTGTGAAATTCCGTGCGAATGCGTCGATCTCCTTCAAGACGTTCTATCAGGGTGCCAAGGCCGTCCGTCAGATCACCCAAGCAGGACTGTTCCCGGCGAACTGTCGCTATCTGGACGAGCAGGACGCCAAATTCTACGGCGCTGGAGACGGCACCGATTCGGTCCTGTTGCTGGGCTTCGAATCCGCCGACCATCCGGTGGACGCGTGGCTGGAGCGTAGTCTCGAAATCTGCAAGGACTTCGGTGGCGTCGTGAAGCAACAGGCGGGAACTGCGGACAACGCGCTGGAGACCAGCCGTAGCGGGCCGCAGGGTAACTGGCGGCACCAGTTCAGATATCTGCCCCGGTTGATGCATACGCGCGCAGCGATGGGAATCGTCAGCTTCACGTTCGAAACTGCCTACACTTGGGATAAGTTCGAAGAAGTCGATACCGAGATCATGCGACGCATGCGGAAAGCCCAGAAGGAAAATCTTGGCGGCGGCATCGTCTGCCGTAGGTTCTCCTTCCTGTATCCGGACGGCCCGGCCCCTTACTATTCGATCATGGCTCCTTCGACGCACGCCAACAGCCTTGAAGCCTATAAGATGCTCCACGACGTTGCGTCGGACGCGCTAATCGAACTCGGCGCAACCATCACGCACCACCATGCTGTCGGAAAATCGTTCCGTCCTTGGTACGACAAGGAAGTCGATCCGTTGTTCCGCCGTGTGCTGGCAGCCGCCAAGACCGAACTGGACCCGAAGTGGATGTTGAATCCTGGGCTTATCGTTGACAAGCCAGCAGGGCTAAAGATCGTCGGATAGGGATTTTCCAGCTATGATTGATCTATACTTCTGGCCAACCCCCAACGGGTATAAAGCAGCTATAATGCTGGCAGAGTTGGACTTGGAGTATCGTGTAATTCCGGTTGATATAACGGCAGGT
>CALMPK010000232.1 GCA_937873575.1 uncultured Hyphomicrobiaceae bacterium | reverse complement strand
GTCAGGCGGAAGGTGCCGGCGCGCGGGGGGGGGGTGAAGGCGTGCGTTCCCGCCTTCACCGTCAGGACCCGCGCTGTCTGCGGCCCGTAGATAAAAAAACCCGCCGCGAGTTGCTCGCGTCCCGGCTGCATCAGCGCCGACTCGATGCCGCCGGTTCCGGAAACCGGAACGGGGAAGATCGCAAAGATGGTTCCGATCGAAACGTTGGTCTCGATGTTCGACGAGCCGTCGAGGGGATCGATGGCGACGGCCAGCGGCCGCGAGGCGTCGAGGATCTCGGCCTCGTCCTGCTCCTCGGAGCCGAAAACGGCGACGGGAGCGGAGAGCAGGCAGTCGCGGAAAGCGGTGTTGGCCTCGACGTCGAGACGCTTCTGCTGGTCGCCGCCGCCGGCATCACCCGAGCCGACCACCGCGCCGATCTCTCCGGCGAGCGGGCCGATGGCGATTTCGCGCGCCAGCCGGGCGGCGGCGCTGGCCATCGCCAGCACCGTGGCGGCGACATCGGCGCGCCCGCCGGCCTCGTTCCATTGCCCGAGATGGTCCTCGAGCGTCGTGTGCCCATCACTCACGGCGTCCTCCCTGGATTTCTTTTTTGGCCACTGGCCCGATCATATCCGGGGCGAGGGCTCCTTGCTCCGCCGGCTGATGCGGCGGTTTTGATTGACGGGGATACTAGGCACCGCTGGCGAGGCAATCAAAACTGAATTATCTTTGCCTTATGAAAAGAAAAACTACATACGCGCCGATGGCCGGCATCACCCTGAAGCAGCTCCGCGCGCTGGCCGCGGTGGTCGCGGAAGGCAGTAACGCCGCCGCCGCAAGCCGCCTCAACGTGACGCCGCCCGCCGTCGCGCTCCAATTGAAATTGCTGGAACAAGCCGTTGAAATGCCGCTGTTTGACCGGATCGACAGCGGCATCCGGCCAACGCCTGCCGGGCTCGAGGTCCTGGCCGCCGCCGCCCGCATCGAGGGAGCGCTGACGGACTGCTCGGCAGCTCTGTCGACGATCCGAGGCGGGGAGGGGGGACGCGTCGCCGTGGGCGTGGTCAGCACCGCCAAGTACTTCTCTCCGCGCGCTTTTGCCGCGTTCACCCGTCAGCATCCGTCGATCGAGATCGACCTTTTCGTCGGCAACCGCGCGGAGATCGTCGCGGAGCTGACCAACTTCAGGCGCGACATGGTCATCATGGGCCGTCCGCCGGACGGAATCTCGTTGCTGCGCGCGCCAATCGGCCCCCACCCGCACATCGTCATCGCTCCACCCGATCATCGCCTCGCGGGTCGCAAGGGCATCAAGCTCGCCTCACTCGGCGATGAGAAATGGCTTGTCCGCGAGCACGGCTCGGGCACACGGCTGCTGATGGAGCGGGTGTTCGACGAAGTCGGGCTCCGGCCGAAGATCGCGATGGAGATCGACAGCAACGAAACCATCAAGCAGGCGGTGATGGCCGGGCTCGGCATTGCTTTTCTGTCAGCGCATACGGTCGAGCTCGAGCTGAAGGTTGGCCATCTCAAGGTCCTCGACGTGCGCGGGCTTCCGGCGATGCGGGAGTGGTTCGCGGTGCGCCGCTCCGAGAAGCGCATGCTGCCAGCGGCGGGCGAACTCTGGTCTTATCTCACGACGCGCGGGGGCGAGTTCCTGCCACGGCTCGACTGAGCGGCGATACGTCGAACGGCACGCGTCGCCGCGAAACCAACGAACGCGGCGACATCCCTGCCGGCTCAGGCCGGCGACGGCGGCGAGCCCGCTGGCTCCTCACCGGGCGCGGCAAGCTCGAGGTCGTTCAGAGCGTCGAGCAACGGCGTCAGCCCCTCGACGTCCTCGAGCACGAAAACCTCGATGTCGTTGCGTGCCCGTTCGCTCCAACCGGCGTTCTCGAGCATACGGTCCGCCTTGGAGAACAGCCCGTGATTGCGGATGTCCTTGGCCGACAGGATCTTCTCCTGCTCTTCCTGGGAATAGCCGCGCGGATTGTCCTTCATCCACTTCTTGCGCGCCTCGATCAGCGCCGACTTGCTCGACAGGCTTTCCTCATCGCGCAGCACGTCGAGTTCGTCTTTCTTCCAGAGCTGCCAGTTCTGCCGGCGGTGCGGCCAGCGGATGAGGCCGAGGTCGTCGAGCACACCGGATAGCTGGTTCATCGCCAGCGCCTTTTCTGCTTCCCCCGGTTTCTGCGGATCGGCGCTGTAGAGGTTCGGAATGACGAAGTAGCTGTTCATGAAATGGTGCACGAAGTGCTTGCGCACCCATTCGGTATCCATGCCCGGCGCACGGGCAGCGGCGGCGCGGATGGCGTCCTTGATCTGGCGCACGGTCTCGCCGCGGAAGCGCTTGCGCTCGGCCGGCGGCGGATTGAGCGCGGTGAGGGCGAACAGGCCGAGATCGATACCGATGGTCGCGAGCAGCGCGATCAGGTCGCGGCCGGTGATCGGCTCGCCGCCGCTGGTGCGCGATGCCCCCGCCTTGCCGCCGGAAAACACATACTGGACGAGGCTTCCCCCGTAGGCGCCGATATTGGCCCACAGGTTCTTGATCGCGTTGGCGACGCCGGCCGGTCCCTCGGTGAACACGGCTGCGCGGAGCTTGAGTTCGGCGGGCTGCGCCGCCTGGTCCGCCGCCTGGGTAAGGCGCTGCGCCAGCGTCGGGTCGTAGCAGGAGAAACCGGGCTTACCCGGCGCCACGTTGACGGTTTCCGCGAGCGCCCGCATTTCCGACGCCGTCGAGGTGCCGAGTTCGTTGGAGCGCGCGGCGATCGAGCGGGCACGGCTGCGGATCTGCGATGAGCGCGCCTCGAACTCGCGCTGGCGCGCTTCCACCGTCTCGCCGCCGAGGCTGGCGGCGGCCTGCTGCAGCAGTTCGATATCGGCCTTCACCGGCTCGAGCCAGGAACGCTGAATGCCGTCACGCAGCGAGGTGACGCCGTCGCGCACGCTGCGCCGCGCGTTGTAGAGCGGGCCGCGCCCAGCGCCCGAGGCGACGCCGCACGATCCGCCACTCGACTCCTCGCGCGCCATCTGGCCATCCGACCACACGACGACGTTGTCGAGTTGTGACTTCACCGCGTCGAGGCGGGCTGCCACCGCGTTGGCCGCGTCGCGTGCGTCCTCCTGCAACGCCGCCATGCTGGTTCGGGTCGCCTCTTCGCCGGCGATGAGGCTCCACCAGAAACCGTAGCCGAAGCCGATCGACCAAAGTGCCAGGAAAATATAGAGCGGGAACATGATGAGCCGCTCGCGCAGCGTGCGGCCGTAGCCGAAGCTTTCGCGCAGGGCGAGCCACATCAGGAACGACAGCGCGACGACGACGACGATGACGAGGATCTCGTTCGACACCGACATGCCGCCGACGATTTCGCGGCCGTGGCCGGCCGCCGGCGACTGTGAAACGCCGATGATGAAGTCGGCCATGCCGCTCCATGTCGAGTACGTGGAGATCAGCAGCAGCATCAGCGAAGAGACGCCGATCAGCGTATTGCGCCCGAAGATGTAATCGATGGCGCGACCCCAGGCCGACTCCCGCGGCATACTCCGATCAGCCATCTTTCCCCCCGACGCCACTTCACGCTGCTCCTTAGCGCAATACCGCAAACAGGGCGTTGGTTCCAGGGATCTGGGCCCGCGAGGCGCGCTCCCAGGCCCCGGGCGGGCGGCATTCACGTGGCGCGTGCCGATCGGGCATCACCCGCGCCCGAGCCGGGCACGCGGCAGTTTCAGCCCGAACAGCCCCGATACGCTTCGAAGGGGGCCAAGGGAGGGGCCCCGGTCCGGAGGACGGGATTTCATCACGGCACGGCGGCGCTGGCACCCGCTTGGCCGGGGCGGCGGCCGGGGCAAACGGGAAGCAAAACGCCAGATTGCCCGCTTGACCCTAATCGAGCCGCCGCAGGTCCGCACGAGCGCTCCAGCCAACTATTCAGCCGCTTCCTCGCGGCCGAACTGGAGGTCGGCGAGGCGGGAATAGAGGCCGCCGGCGCGCGAGAGCTCGCCATGCGTGCCCTCCTCGACGATCCGGCCATGCTCGAGCACGACGATGCGATCCACCTTCTGCACGGTGGCTAGGCGGTGCGCGATGACGATCGTGGTCCGGTTTTTCATGACGCTTTCGAGCGCCTTCTGCACCAGCACCTCGTTCTCTGCGTCGAGCGCGCTCGTCGCCTCGTCGAGCAGCAGGATCGGTGCGTCCT
>CALMPK010000231.1 GCA_937873575.1 uncultured Hyphomicrobiaceae bacterium | reverse complement strand
GCGACGGAGGCTGAAAACTCTAGCTTCGAATGAGGGCACGTTGGGGCTCAGAGCAAAACCAGAACGGACTCTCGTTATGACCGAGGGCAAGATGGGGGCAGGGTCACACGCACCCCAGCGGCAGTACGGTCTTCAGGTGCCACGGCGTGCGGCGCGGTACACAATGCCGGCCATTAAGCGGGTTCGATCGCCGCCACCGCACTCGAATGGGAGTAGTATACAAATCAGAGCATTTGTATACTATGGCCCCATGAAGCCGATCCCACTCAACCTGCTCACGCTCTATGCCGACCTTGCCCAGCGCGTCGGTGTCGATGCCGTTCCCGCGGCGTCGATCTCCCGTCGCACCGTCGGCGGACAGCGGCGGATCTATGCAACTTTCCCAGGTGCGGTGCGGCGCCAAGTTTACCTCGGGACAGAGGGCGACGAGGCCGCCGAGGCGAAGGCAGCGGCGCACCGCCGCGCCGCGGATGACGCCCGCGCCGCACGCAAGACCGTCACGACGCTGAAGCGTGCCGGGCTCTCAGGGCCCGACCCGACGACCGGGAGGGTGCTGGCGGCGATCGCGGATGCAGGTTTGTTCGAAGCGGGAATGGTGCTGATAGGCACGGTCGCGTTCCAGCTCTATCCCAACGTCGTCGGCTTCCAGTTGTCGAGCTCGGCTCTGATGACGCAGGACATCGACCTGTCGGTGCTGCGTTTCGCGGCACCGCGTGCGCTCGACGGAGAGCCGCTCGAAACAGTGCTCAAGCGGGCCGATCCGAGCTTCGCGGCACTCATGAGCCGCACCGACAGGCTGCCGAAGAAGTTCCGCTCGGCCGCGACCAAACTCGAGGTCGACGTCGTGACGACGCCGGGAAGGAACCTGGAGCCGGTGTTGCTCAAGACGCTGCAATGCTCGGCGGAGCCGCTCGCCTACATGGACTACCTCATCGGCGAGGCGATCAGCGTTGTCGCGCTGCACGGGGCGGGCGTTCGGGTTCGCGTGCCGGCTCCGGAGCGCTTCGCCGTCCACAAACTGATCCTCTCACAACTGCGCCCAGACCGGTCGCCGAAGCGATCGAAAGATCTGCAACAGGCGCGCGAGTTGATCGAAGCCATGCGCGCGATGGACGCTGACTTGATCGATGGCGAGATCGCCGCCGCCCGCGCGCGTGGTGCGAAGTGGCGGAAGGCGATCGACACGGCGCTGGCCAAGCTGGCTTGAGCGGGCGGCCCCATCAGTTCACCTCGCCCGGCGGCAGTCCCTCGAGCGCCCAGGCGATGTAGTCGTCCGGATTTGCGGCGCGGACGAGCCCGAGGAATGCGGTCCGCAGTTTGGCGAGTTGCGAGATGAAGTCGCGCATCATGCGGTGATCGATCACCTCCTGGTCGCTCAGCCGGCGAATGCGATCCTCTTGCTCGAGCGCCAACGCCGCCGCTATCCGTTTTTCCTCGTCCTTCCAGAACGCGATGATTTCCTCGAGTCCATCGGGTGATGACAACTTGGCACACGGCAGGGCATAGACCCGCGTTCGCGCGCGCAATTTCTCCACGTCGAGCTTGCAGTTGCGCCAGATCTCGTAGAGCTCGAACATGCAATAGGCCGAGCGCCAATACTTGTCGGAGAGCGCGATGAAGATTCGGTCGCCCTCGCCGATGTTCTTCATGTAGGCGCGGATGCTGTCGCCGACCTTCAGGGTCTCGATGTCGCGCTGGATCGCGATCCCCTTCGACTTTGCCGCGGCGCAGAGCTTGTCGACGACCTCGGCGCGCGCCGGGTCGGTTTTGTCGGCCCAGGCATAGGAGACATACATGAGGCGATCGGCAGGGCGCTCGCGGCGCACGGTGAGGTTGGGTTCGCGCGCCCCGTGACCGCCGCGAAGGTCATGCTCCGCGCGCCCCGGCATGTTCCGGGGTTTCGCGCCGAAGGCTTCGTTCTCGTGGCGAACCAGCTCGATCAGCTTGTCGAACAGAGCGAGCGCGTTACCGCGCTCGGTCGCAATGCGCAGCGTCCCTGACCAGCCGTCCTCGGGCACGTGCTGCTCGATGAGCCCGCGCGAGCGCGTCACCTCGTCGTAGATCATCACGCCGTCGCGCCAGTAGAAGGCGTCGTCGCCGGCCTGTTGACCGATACGCGAAAGCAAGGCGCGGATCAGCCCGGGCGGCAGCAGATCATAGCTCAGCACTACCTCGCGATCTGCGGGTTCATCCCAACTGCGACGCAACTCCGCATCGACGTGGCGATCTCCCCGCGTCGGCAACAGGTCCGGCGCGATATACTCGGTTTCGATCTTGCGGGCTTCATCGCCATCCTGAGCGACGAAGGCGATGCCGCACTCGACCATGAACGACAGGAACAACTCCTGCTCCTCGGGTTCGAAGGCGCCCCACGCCAGTTCGGCGAGGTCGGAGCGCTTGAACCGGCCGCGATAGCGCTGGAGCGTCGACCAGCACCGCTCGCGGTCGAACACCGCATAGACGGCATCGAGCGCCCACTGCTGGTCGAGAATCATGCGGTTGCCGAACAGGCCCTCGCGCCAGAACACGGTGCCGGTGTCGTGCAGATAACCGAGCAGCACCCAATCGTCGACTGGCCCGACCCTCTCGCGCGCGGCGTCGCAAAGCAGGTGGAAAGCGGCGAGGCTGAACAGGCGGTGCTGGCGCTCACCCGCGGGCTTCAACTGGTCGAGGCGGAACAATTCCTCGAGGCCCTGCTTCACCCAGTCCCAACTCCTGGGAATGAAGATTTCGCCGTCCCGGTAACGCAAGCTGGCCACGGCATCGACGAGCGCGTCATCGAGTGTGCCGCGCCTGAGATTGGTCTTGGCACTGTAGGCGACGACGGCGGCGCGCGGCTCGAACCCGGCCAACACGTCATCGGCGACAGGTGGGGCGACTTTGGCGTCGAGCGTATCAGCCTGCGACTGGATCACCAGCACGGGCGAGCGGGCGCCGCCCATCTGCCGTACGTAGGCCAGCCAGTAGCCGAGCGGCTGATTGCGGTGCGTGAAGCCGAAACCGTCGACGTGATGGCGGACGTCCTCGGCCGCAGGCGTCCACACCACAGCGAAGACCGCGCGCGTCTTCATGAACAGCGCGTGTGTGCCGTGGTACATGTCCTGGCCGCCGAAATCCCAGATGCGCAGCTTTGCATCAGGGCCCGCCGGCATGGCGAGCGTCGTCTCTTTCACCTGCACGCCATGTGTCGAGGGCTCGTCGTCGGCGCCGTAATCCTCACCAGCGAACCGCCGCGCAATCTTCGTTTTTCCAACGCGGCCATTACCGAGCAGCATGACCTTGACGTCGCTGAGGGCAACGCCACCCGCGGCGAACCCGTCGAAAAAAGCGCGCAGCCGCGGCAGGCAGTCGTCGGTGAGGCCCTTCGACAATAGTTCGGACGGCACACCTGCGAGGCGGCCGGGTTCGAACACGACGCGACTGAGGAAGGGCAGCCGCCATAGCTCGGGACCGGGGCCGGTGACATCGCGGCGAGATAGCGTCAGTTTACGCAATTGGCCGAGGCTGAGCAGCGGCGCTGGGTCGATGCTTCCGTTGCCGCTGAGGTCGAGCGTGGTGAGGCCGGTGAGCTGGCCGAGCGCCCGCGCGCCGTCGTCGCCGATGCCGTTCCACGACAGGTCGAGCACCACAAGAGCGGTCAGCGCATCAGAGAAAGCGCCGGGCAGCGCGCCGAGCGCGTTGCATCGCTTTTCGTTTTTTTCCCCATTGATGAACGCCAAATGCGGCTTTTCGCGGACCTCGGCATCGCCGCCGAGGTAGAGACGCTTCAGCCAGGTGAGCTGCAGCACCTCGTCCGGCACGACGCTCAGCATCAGCCCGCCGAGGTCGAGCTCGTCCTCCCTTGTCGCGCGGCACAGCGCGATACGCCGCCGCGCTTCGGCAAGCCCCGTCTCACGCGTCCAGCAGCCATGGCGCGCCGCCCCGCCCACATCGTTCTCAGCGCCAGATGGCTGCCCAGTCGGCTGCATCCTCGTCCCTCGGTCTCGCCCGAAGGCAATATAACCAATCCCTGCTCGGACAATACAAGGTCGGCAAACACCACCTTCATCATTCACCAGTACAGCGCACTGCATTACCGCAGCGTCGCGCCACGATCGGTTGTTTCCGGCGATGCAGTACTCAGATATCGTACAGAGGCTGATGATGTCGCGGGGGGAGCTGGGCGCCATCAACGGCGCGGGACATGTCCCGAGGGGAAGTCGAATTGCCAAAAATATTCATTTCGCATTCTTCAAAGGACGATCTCGTTGCCGAGGCGCTGCGGACGCATCTCGCTGGCCTGGGCTGGCCGCTCGGCGAGATATTCCTGGATCACAGTGTCGACGGCATCGCTGCGCACGAAGCCTGGCAGGATGCGCTGGCGGCAGCCAATAGCGCTGCCAATGCGCTGATCTGCCTCGCGTCGCCCGATTGGCTCGGCTCGAAGGAGAGCCAGGTCGAACGCCGTGTCGCCGAGACGCTGAGCAAGATCGACCAGCACCGCACGCGCGCCATCCTCATTGCGACCCTCGACGGCATTGGCCACGACGACCTCGAGCGCGCAAGCCTCAGGGCGCGGCAGGTCGTCAAGCTCAAGGCGGCCGGTCGCAAGATCACCATCCACGCGGAACTGCCCGCTCGGCTCGGCGAGGCGACCGGACGCCACGACGACATCGGTTTCAACCAGGAGGAGCTGGAGAAGCTCACCCGCTCGCTGCGCGAGATAGGCGCCGCGCCTGACGCCTTCCCGTGGGTGCCGCGCGATACCGACCGACCCTCGCCGTATCCCGGCCTCGAAGCCTTCCGCGAAAGCGAGGCCGGCGTGTTCTTCGGCCGCGACGCGCGCATCGCCGAAGCCATCGGTCAAATAGAGGATCTCGCCCGCGATGCCACCGCACCGCGGTTGTTCACCATCCTCGCCGCGTCCGGTGTCGGCAAGTCGAGCTTCCTGCGGGCGGGACTTTGGCCGCGTCTGAAGCAGCGCGACGGCCTGCTGCCGCTGACCGTGCTGCGGCCTTCGGGCGGTGTCGTCTCGGGCCGTGAGAACGGCCTCGTGCATACGATGGCCGAATGGTTCCGCGTCAACGGCCAGAGCGTCGATGCGGCAAGCATCCGCGGCTGGCTTGGCAGCCCTGTCACGACGGCGGGCCTTGCCCGCGTACTGGCCCAAATCCCTGGCCATGGGCAGTCCACCCGAACGCTGCTCGTCGGCATCGACCAGGGCGAAGAGCTGTTCGCGACCCTCGACACGGATCAGCGCGACGAGGCGCGGGCGTTCCTCGACGCTCTGTTCGCCTTGCAGGCCGAACCGCCCGCTGGTCTCGACGTCATGACCGTCCTCACCATCCGCGCCGACAGCTACGACCCGCTGGCGGACGTGTTGAAACTTGCGCTCGACCGGGCCACCGCAGTGCGCGCGCCGCGACTCGCCGCCCTGCGCGAAGCCTCGATCACGCTCGAGCCGATGAGCGACACGTCGTTCCGCGAGGTCATCGCGCGGCCGGCGCGGGTCGCCCGCAAGGCCGAGACCGACGTGTTCGTGCCTGCGCTCGTCGACCATCTCGTCGCGACGTTCAAGGGGGGCGACGCGCTGCCGCTGCTCGCCCTGACGCTGGAGCAATTGTTCGATGATCATCGCGCCCGCGATCGCATCACGCTCGCCGACTACCGGGCGCGCTATGGTGACGACGACGGGCCGAATGGGCCGGTCCGCGAGGCGCTGAAACGCGCGTTCGCGATCGCCGGGCCGGCGGCGGGCACCGACTCCAACCTGCGCCGCCTGCTGATTCCTGGTCTTGCGACGTGGGACCCGGGGGCAGGCGAATCCGGCGCGGCCAAGCGGCGGATAGCAGCCGAGGCGGACGTGGTGCAAGGCGATGCCGCCCTCTCGCAGCTCGCCGAAGCGCTGGTCGACAAGCGCGTGCGCCTGCTGGTGCGCGACGGCGGCAGCGGCGAATCCGCGACGCTCGAGATAGCGCACGAGGCGCTGCTGCGCATCGCACCGGTCGCCCGCTGGATCGCGGAGTCGGCTGCGGACCTGCGCCTTCGCGACGAACTCGTGCGCGAGGCGGAAAGCTACCGCATGGCATGCGCCTGCGGCGACGAGCGGCAGATCGAGAAGGCCATCGCCGCGCGTCGCGGCCCCCGCCTCGAGGAAGCGGAGACGTTGGTCGCCAAGCCGGAATTCGCAGGGCTCGCTCCCAAGGACAGCGAGGTCGAGTCTTATCTCGGCGCCTGCGCTGCGAAAGAGCAGGCGGAGCGCGACAAGCTTCGCCGCCTTGCCGGCCTCGCCTTCGTCAAACCCGCACTTGCGGCCCTGCAGGATGGCGCCTGCGAGCACGCCCTGCGCCTCGCCGCAGCCGGCGCATTGCTCGCCGAGGACATCGGGCTCGATCTCGTATCCGAGCTGTGGCCGCCGATGGCCAAGGCCATCACGTCCGGCCGCACCGATCATGTCCTCAAGGGACACGACCACTCCGTACTCGTCACGGCCTTCAGCCCTGATGGGAAACGGGTGGTGACGGGCTCATCCGACAACACGGTGCGTCTGTGGGATGCCGCGACGGGGGCCGAGATCGCCGTCTTGAAAGCCCATACTGGATTGGTGCGAGCCGCGTCGTTCAGCCCTGATGGGAAACGGGTGGTGACGGGCTC
>CALMPK010000230.1 GCA_937873575.1 uncultured Hyphomicrobiaceae bacterium | reverse complement strand
CCATTGATCGAGCGTTGCGCCGTCTAGCCGCACCGATGAATCCGGATGCGACGGCGGCCAGATGCCGACAAGCGCTCGGGCCAGTGTCGATTTGCCGGACGCGGTCGGGCCGACGACGCCGAGCCCGTCGCCCGCCTTGAGCTCGAACGCGACGTTGCGCAGCGCCGGCCCCCGCGCGCCCGGTGGTGTGACGTAGAGGCCGGAAACGGAGAGCGCGCGCGATGGCGCGGGCAGCGAAAGCCGGGTGTCGGTGTCGCGCGCCATGCTGGCGGCGATGTCGGCGAGGCGGCGGTAGCTCTGGCGGGCCAGCACCAGTCCGCGCCAATGGGCGATCGCGATTTCGACGGGTGCGAGCGCGCGCGACATCGTGATCGAGGCCGCGATGATGGTGCCGGCGGTGACTTCGCCGTGCAGGGCGAAATAGGCGCCGAGACCAAGCATGCCTGATTGCAGAAGCAGGCGCAGCACCTTGCTGGCCGAGCCGAGAGCCGTTGCCGCGTCGGCCGCCGACGCGTGCTCGGCGACGAAGCGTGCGTTGAGTGCCTGCCAGCGCTCGCCGATCGACGCCGACATACCGAGCGCGTGCATGGCCTCGGCGTTGCGGATGGCAGCCTCGGCGAGCGCGGCCCTCCGGGCACCGCTTTCCGTGGCACACCGCATCGGCGCCTTGCTCCGTAGATCGGCGAGAAGCGTCAGCGCGATGAGGACGAGAGCGCAGGCGAGCGCGAAAAGGCCGAGCAGAGGGTGCAGCAGGTAGACGACGCCGAGGTAGACCGGAATCCAGGGCAGATCGAACAAGGCGGTCGGGCCCTGCCCCGAAAGAAAGCCGCGAACGGCGTCGAGGTCGCGGACCGACTGCAGGCCGTCAGCGCTACCTCGGGTCCGGAGCGGCAGCAGTTGCACGATATAGAAGGCGGTCCCCGCAATCTCGCGGTCGAAGCCAAGACCGACGCGGCTCATGATCCGCGCCCGAAAGAAGTCGAGCAGACCGTAGGCGAAATAGAGCAGCACCAGCAGAATGCTCAGGCCGACGAGCGTCTGCCCCGAATGCGAGGGGAGCACGGCGGCGTAGACCTGCAGCATGTCGAACGAGCCGGTCAGCGCCAGAAGGTTGATGAGACCGGAAATCAAGCCGGCGGTCGTCAGCACGCCGAGGCGGCGGCGCAGCGCCCGCGAGACGGGGTTGCCCTCTCCGCTGCTGCCGGTGGCGGCGCGTCGGTTCTGGCCGGCCGGCGTCGTCATGTACGCAACCCCGAAGCGAAATATTGTCGGTTCCTGGCGGCCCCGAAACAATGAGGGAAAAGCCCTTCCGGAGGAAACCCGCACGGTCGCCAGCAACATAACGCACGCGACCAGCGGTTGTGGAGATTGCGAGCTTAGATTGGTGGGCCGGTGGCGCCAATTCGCCACGCGCCGCGGGCTGCTTCCGCCCGGGGGCCACCCAGCTAAGCGATCTTGTTTTGCAGCAGCCCGACGCTCACCCTCCCGTCAGCGCCGCGAACGCGGATTTTGGGTGGCGCGTCCTTGAACTTCGTGGTGGCGAGCTTCTCGAGCAGCGCGGGCAGAGCCTTGCGGTCGCCGGTCGCTATGATGATCCACGGGATAGGGCCCGACCGCCATTCGCCCGGTGCCAGACGGATCGGGCGGTCAAGCTCCCGCGAGAGGCGCGCATCCACCTCGGCAGAAACCAGGGCCCAGAGCACCGTGGCCGCAGGGTAGAGGTTGGCGCCGTCCGGCGTGAGCCCCTCGAGCAGCGCGAACTGCTGCAGCGCCAGCGACGGGCCGACCAGCCATTCGAGGTCTGCAAGCGTGTGGAACTTGTAGTCGGGAGACTGTATCAGCACGGCGACGACACCGCCGAGCGAGGCGGAGAGCATCTTGGAGCGGGCCATCGCCTCCTGGGCGGCCTCTGGCGAGAGGGCGCCCCGGCCCGGAGCGGATGCGCCCCGGTTGGGGGGCGTTGCGGAAGGGGAGTGGCTGCTCATGCTGCCTCGCTCGACAAGCGCAATGCGCGAGGGCGATGCCGGAGCCCGCGCGGCGCCGATCATAGGCGAAGCTCCGTGTGGAACCAAGTTCGCATACGTATGAATGACAGATGAGGAGTTGCACGACATGCGGCCCGACGCGCCGTTGCCGATCGATAGCGTGCTTCCCGACATCACGCGGGCGCTCGAGCAGTCGACGTCGGTGGTGCTCGTCGCGCCGCCCGGAGCCGGCAAGACGACGCGCGTACCGCTCGCGCTGCTCGGTGCGCCCTGGCGGCAGGGCGGCAAGATCCTCGTGCTGGAGCCTCGCCGCCTCGCCGCTCGCAATGCCGCCGAGCGTATGGCGGCGACGCTTGGCGAAGCCGTTGGCGGGCGGATCGGCATTCGCGCCCGGCTCGCCTCGAGGGTAGGCCCGGCGACGCGCGTCGAGGTTGTCACGGAGGGCGTGTTCACGCGCATGATCCTCGACGATCCCGAGCTGAACGGCGTCGGCGCCGTGCTGTTCGACGAGTTCCACGAGCGCTCGCTGGACGCCGACCTCGGTCTCGCCCTGGCGCGCGACGCGCAGGCCGCCCTGCGGCCGGACATGCGTATTCTCGTAATGTCGGCAACGCTCGAGGCGGTGCGCGTCGCAGCGCTGCTCGGCGGGGCGCCGGTGATCGAAAGCGAAGGTCGCGCTCATCCGGTCGAGACGCGCTATCTGGGGCGCGACCCGGCGCGGCGGCTCGAAGATCAAGTGGCGGATGCCATCGAACGCGCGTTGCGCGCGGAGAAGGGCTCGCTGCTCGCGTTCCTCCCTGGCCAGGGCGAGATCCGCCGCGTCGTCGAGCGGCTGGAGGAACGCGAGCTCGGGGGGGATGTTCTGCTCGCTCCACTCTACGGCGCCATGGATGCAGCAGCACAGGACGCGGCGATCGAGCCGGCGCCCGCCGGCAAGCGGAAGGTGGTGCTGGCGACGTCGATCGCGGAAACCTCGCTCACCATCGAGGGTGTTCGCGTCGTCGTCGATGCCGGGATGGCCCGGGTGCCCCGTTACGAGCCCGGAATCGGCATGTCGCGCCTCGAGACGGTGAAGGCATCTCGCGCGTCCGTGGACCAGCGGCGGGGCAGTGCCGGGCGCACCGAGCCAGGTGTCTGCTACCGCCTGTGGGACGAGCCGCAGACGCAGAGCCTGCCCGCGTTCGCCGAGCCCGAGATCCGCGCCGCGGACCTGACCGGGCTCGTGCTCGACTGCGCCGAATGGGGCGCGACCGATCCGGCGACGCTCGCCTTCCTCGATGCCCCGCCGAAGGCAGCGCTCTCCGCCGCACGCGACGAGCTCGAAGCCCTCGGCGCGATCGACTCCGGGGGGCGGATCACCGAGCAGGGCCAGCGCCTGCGCCAGCTACCACTGCCGCCGCGCATCGCCCGCATGCTGCTCGCGGCCGAGCGGATAGGCGGTCGAGACGCCGTGCGCCTTGCCGCGGAGATCGCGGCCTTGCTGGTCGAGCGTGGCCTCGGCGGTAACGACCGTGACCTCGCGCACCGGCTCGATGCGTTCCGCCGTGATCGCTCGCGCCGGGGAGGCGATATGCGGCGCATGGCGGAGGGTTGGGCGCGCCAGGCGGTGCCGGCGCGCTCGGAGGCCCTCCCTTCCCCAGCCGGCGCAGATCGGCCGGCGGCGGGACTTGCCGCGCTGCTCGCCGCCGCCTACCCGGACCGCATCGCCAAGGCCCGCGGTGCGCCGGGGCAGTTCCTGCTTGCGAACGGCAGGGCGGCATCGGTCGAGGCGGTCGATGCGCTGGCCCGCGCACCATTTCTCGTCGTCGCCGAAATGCAGGGCAAAGCGGCGGAGGCGCGCATATTGCTCGCGGCACGGTCGAGCGAGGAAGAGATCGCGGCCATGGCCGGCGGGCGCATCCGAACGCTCGACGAGATAGCCTACGACGAGCAGGCGGGGGCCCTACCCCGGCGGCGTTTTGGCCCGCTCGGCGCCAACCCCCCCCCCCCAAAACCCCGCCCGGGCCAAGAGGGGCGAGGAGCGCCC
>CALMPK010000229.1 GCA_937873575.1 uncultured Hyphomicrobiaceae bacterium | reverse complement strand
TTCGTTCGTGACGCCGGCGCTGATCTCCAGCGCCGAGCCGAACCCGTGGCCGGTGGTCGTCTATCTCGCCGTCGTCTCGACCGCGGCGCTGCTGCTCGCCCGGGTCAGGACCTGGGCATGGCTCGCCGGAACGACCGTTGCGGGCGCCGTTGCGTGGGGCTTCGCGTTGCTCGAAGAGGCGACACGCCCGCGCCGCTTCCCGGTCGAGGTGGCGCCGGTCATCGATCCTGTCACCGGCGTCGCGACCTACACGCCACCTGCGGCACCCGTGCTGACGGGCGGATGGATCGAAGCGACTTATCTGCATGCCGGCCTCCAGCTCACGCTCGCCGCCGTGTTGATCGCGCTCGCACCGCATTTCGCTCGCGGGCGAGTTGCCGAGCCCACCCGGCCGGTGCGGCCCGACTGGATCGCGGCGGCTTGCCTTGCAGGTCATGCGCTGCTCGCGCTCGCCATCCTCACCAGCGCTCCGGTGACCGGCGCAGCCTGGCCGATCTATGCGGTCGTCACGCTTGCTCTGCTGGCCGCGACGTCCTACCTCGCCCGCCCTGTCGCCGCTGCCGCGCCGCTCGCAGGAGCACTCGCCGCCGCGACGCTACTATTCTGGCCGGCCGTGCGCGAGATCGAGCTGATCGCACCGTTCAACGCGCTTGGCGACCTGCTCGGCTACCCCGACGAGGTCGCGACATTCCTTCTGTTCGCGGGTCTCGCGACGATGCCGTCCGCCGCGGTTGCCGTGTGGACGCTGTGGCGCGGCAGGCCGCTCGACACCGTGACAGCCTCCTTCTTCGCCCTCGCTGCCACAGCGGCGCCGCTTCTGGTCCTGGTGATCGCCTACGTCCGCGCGGGTGAGCTCGCCGCGTCTCTTTCGTTCATGACCGTCGCGTTCCTGCTGGCCGGCGCTTATGCCTTCCTGGCGGAGATGTTCCGCGCCATCGAGAAGCGCCAGGTGCGCGACGGGCGTGAAGCGCGCGCCGCCGCTGGCTCATCGCCAGGCGATGATCTCGCGGAGCTGCACGAGCAAGACGCGGACGCGAGCGGCCTCGCATCCGGTGCCTTCGCCGCCGCCGCGGTCGGTGCGCTCGTCATCGGCATCACCGTTATTACCGACCGGCAATACCTGGCCGCCGCACTGGCGCTGACCGCACTCGCCACGGCATGGATCGCCAACGCCCGCGCCATGCCGATACTGCGCCACGTGGTTGCCGCCATCGGCGTGCTGATCGCTCTGCGCCTTCTGCTCGACCCGGTTCTCTTCGGACTTTCGACCGGCAGCACCCCGCTGCTCAATGCACTGCTTGTTGTCTACGGCGTACCGGCGGCGGCGTTCTCGGCCGCGGCTTATCTGCTGCGCCAGAGCCATACGGAAGCCGGCACGACGCCGGGCCTCGCCGTGCACATCAGCGAAGGCGTCGCGATGCTACTCGCCGCCCTGCTGGCGTTCTTCGAGATCCGCCACCTCACCAATGGCGGCAACGTCTTCAGTGCTTCCAGCGGACACGTGGAGCAGGGACTGCTGGCGATGACGGCGCTCGGCTTCTCGCAGCTCGCTGCACGCCTCAAGCGCGATCTTTCGAGCATCGTCTTCGAGGTCGCCGCCTATGCCTTCAGCATTCTGGCGCTCGCGTTCGCCGTGCTCGGCCTCGGCTTCGCGCAGAACCCGTACTTCACGGGCGAGCGCATCGCCGGCCCCGCCGTCTTCGACAGCCTGCTGCTCGGCTACGTCGCACCCGGTCTCATGGCGCTCTACCTCGCGCGCATTTCGCGCGGCATCCGGCACGACCTCTTCGTACAGATCGCGGGCGGCGTCGGCCTGGGGCTCGTGTTCCTCTACACCACGCTCGAGGTGCGCCACATCTTCCAGGGCGAGTTCATCACCGCCTCGCGGCGGACCGGCAGCGCAGAGATATGGGGTTACACCGTCGCCTGGCTGCTGCTCGGCATCGTGCTGCTCGGATACGGCCTGCTGCGCCATCTGACGATGCCGCGCATCGCCTCCGCCGTACTGATCGTCGCCGCGTCGCTCAAGGTTGTATTGATCGACCTCGCTGGCGTTTCGGGAATCTGGCGCGCGCTCTCGTTCCTCTGCCTCGGCGCGGTGCTGATCGGCATCGGCCTCGTCTACCAGCGGCTGATCTTCGCCAAGCCGCGGGTACCGAACGCGACACCAGACACGCCGCCGAGCGCACCAGAAAGTTAGGGAGCCGGCGACGAGGCCCCCCAAAACTAACGCGCCCCGACCGGCGGTACCGGTCGGGGCGCTCTTGTCTCTCAGCCACCACGAAGGCGGCCTGCGGGGCTATTTAGACCCACCCCACGACAGGCATATGACGGTTGCGCTTGATCTCGGCGATTTCGGCCGAGGTGAAGCCGAGCGCGGCGAGGTCGGATACCGACGCCTGCGCCAGATAGGGCTTCAGCAACCGGTCGGCCCGGGCCTGCTGCCCGGCGACGACCGCATCATAGAAACGCGACAGAACACCCTTGTGTCCGGCTTCGGTGGCGACGCGCCCAGACGGCACGTCCATGGTCATAGTTTTGCTCATAATGATCCCACCCCTTCGAGTGGACCTCCTTTTCGGAGCAGCCCCGACCGCGAGGTATTCCTCGTCGTGACGAAGCAGATGATCGGAAAAGTAGTGGTGCCTCCCGTCGCCGAACAGACCATATGTTGCATCGCAGCATTGCGCGGGACTCATGGCCCCCGCGTCCCTCGGAGGCGACCGAATCGCCACCTGACGAGGCGGCCTGCTACCGGGCGACGCACCCGTCCGCCACACCCTTGCCCGAGGCACGCGCATTGCCCCGCGAGTACCTGGCACGTATCAACATCCCAAACGAACCGAGACGGCGGACCATGTTCCAGAGCTTCGATACCGAAAACGATCCGACACGGGCGGCGGCGCGCGTCTCCGCCCTGCGCGAGCTGATGCGCAAGCGCGGCCTCGCTGCCTATCTCGTTCCGCGCGCCGACGAGCACCAGGGCGAATACGTGCCGCCGTCCTCGGAGCGCCTCGCTTGGCTCACGGGCTTCACGGGCAGCGCCGGCTTTGCCCTCGTCGGCATCGATCGCGCCGCGCTGTTCGTCGACGGTCGATATACCGTGCAGGCACGCCAGCAGGTCGATACGGCGATCTTCGATATCGTCCAGATCCCCGGTCGCACACTCAAGGACTGGGCCTTCGAGAGGCTCGGCAAGGATGCCGTGATCGGTTTCGACCCGTGGCTGGCGACGGTGCAGCAGGTCGTGCAGACGCGCGCCGATCTCGCGCCGCGCGGCATGCAGTTCAAGGAGGTCGCGGGTAACCTCGTCGATCGCGTCTGGGGCAAGGAGCGTCCGGCGCCGCCGGCCGAGCCGGTGCGCCTGCATCCGATGGCGTTCGCCGGCGAGAGTGCCGAGGACAAGATCGCGCGGATGCAGAAGCGCCTCACCAGCGACGGTCACGACGCCTTCGTGATGACGCAGCCGGACTCGATCTGCTGGCTGTTCAACATTCGCGGCAGCGACGTCGCCCACAATCCCGTCGTGCTGGCCTTCGCCATCCTGCACGCGCGCGCCAAGCCCGAATTGTTCGTCGATCCCGCCAAGCTCGGCCCCGAGACGCGGCGCGCGCTCAAGTCCGTCGCCATCGCGCGCGCGCCGGGCGACCTCGCGGAACGTCTCGACGCGCTGCGCGAGGGCGAACGCAAGGTGCGGCTGGCGCCCGGCAACACCGCATGGTGGATCGCCAAGCGCCTCGGCGGCGCGCGCCGGTACGTGACCGGCACAGATCCCGTGGTGCTGCCCAAGGCCACCAAGAACACGGCGGAGATCGACGGCGCACGCCGCGCGCACGAGCGCGACGGCGTCGCGGTGTCACGCTTCCTTGCCTGGCTCGACGCCAACGCCGGCAAAGGCAAGCTCGACGAGATCGCTGCAGTGACCGAGCTCGAAGCGTGCCGCGCCGCGGCGGGAAATCTGCGCGAGATCAGCTTCGACACCATCTCGGGAAGCGGCCCGCACGGCGCCATCGTGCATTATCGCGTGTCCGGCGCGACCAACCGCACGCTGCAGAATGGCGAGCTGTTTCTGATCGATTCCGGTGCCCAGTACGACGACGGTACCACCGACATCACGCGCACCGTCGCCATCGGCAAGCCGACCGATGAAATGCGCGACCGCTTCACCCGCGTGCTCAAGGGACACATCGCGATCGCTACCGCGCGCTTTCCCAAGGGCACGCGCGGCATCGACCTCGACAGCCATGCGCGATGGGCGCTTTGGCAGGCCGGCCTCGATTACGACCACGGCACCGGTCATGGCGTCGGCAGCCATCTCTCGGTGCACGAGGGACCGCAGTCGATCAGCCGTGCTGGCATGGTGGCGCTGGAGCCCGGCATGATCTGCTCCAACGAGCCCGGCTACTACAAGGAGGGCGAATACGGCATCCGCGTCGAGAATCTCGTGCTGGTGACGCCACTCGCCATACCGGAGGGCGGAGATCGCCCGATGATGTCGTTCGAGACGCTGACGCTCGTTCCGATCGATCGGCGCCTTGTCGTGAAGGGCCTGCTCACCACGAGCGAGCGCCAGTGGCTCGATGCCTACCATGCGCGCGTCGCCGCGACGATCGCACCGCACCTGTCGGCGGACGAAGCGCGCTGGCTCGATGCGGCATGCAGGCCGCTCTAGACAGGTGTCGCCTTGGCTCCCGCTGCGCGCCAGCAGAACGCGGGGCACACGGGGCCTTGCCCCGGCCCGATTCGCATGGGTAAGTCGCCTCACAATGGAGGCCGAACCCGCATGACGAAGCGCCCTTCCCCGAACCCGCGTGCGCCACTCGCGCCCGTGCTCGGCACCATGCTCGCCGCCGTCCTGGCGACCGCCGCCACCGCCGCCGACAAGACAGACCCCGATACGATCGTCATCACGTTCGTCGGCGATGTCGGGCTCAATTCGAGCAACGCTACGGTCGAGGCAAAGGGTGTGCGCCGGTATGGCTTCCAGCCCTGGCGCGAAACGACCGACCGCATCGCCGCCGAGATCGACGGCGACCTCAACTTCATGAACGTCGAAACGGTCGTCACCGACCGCAACGACCTGCCGCGCGATACCAAGGAGCAATCGGGTCCGTTCAACTTCCGCACGCATCCCGAGGGCATCGCGCATCTCCTGCTCACCGGATTCAACGTGTTCTCTCTCGCCAACAACCATTCGATGGACTACGGGCCAGCGGGCCTCGAGCAGACGCTCGCTCACGTCGGTGCGCTGCGCCGTAGCGGCCTCAAGGCGGCGTCGGGTCTCGGTCGCAACCGCGAGGCGGCGAGCCGGCCCGAGATCGTCGAGACGAAGGGCGCGAAGATCGGCTTCTCCGCCATCGGCATCGTCACCAACAACCTCGAGCGCCACCGCGCCGGCGAGGCGAAGCCGGGCCAGATCGCCTATCGCTTCGACGACGACTTCAATCTGGTGCGCAAGCGCCTGAAGGATGCCAGCGCCGATATTCGCATCCTCTCGATTCACTACGGTACCGAGGGCGAGGTGCGCGCGGATGCGCGCCAGATCGCGGAGTGGCGCGGCAAGGCCGCCCGCGAGGATGGCTTCGATATCGTCGTCGGGCATCACGCCCACGTCGTCCGTGGCGTCGAGATGACCGGCTCCTCGCTCATCATGTACGGGCTCGGCAATTTTCTGCATCACGGCACGGCCAACATCACCGGCAAGGGCGTGTGCCGCGACTACGGCCTCATGATGCGCGTTCACCTGACACGCACCGCGGGCAAAGCCGCAAGGCCATGGACGATCGGCGCCATCGAGGCGATCCCCGTCACCGACACGCATTTCCGGCCGCGACGGCTCGAAGGCGTGGCAGGCGCCAAGCGCATTCACGCGCTGAACCATCTCGCTTGCACGCTCGATGCCGGCGATGGCGCGCGCGGTCTGCGTTTCACGCCCCAGGCGAGTGGCACGGGACTGCACTGCACCGCCGCCGGCAAGGCCGCGAAGGGCAGCGTCGGCAAGCTTTGCGCGGCCTGGACCGCGCCTCCAGAGATTCCAGCATCCATCGCGGGCGAAATCGCCTCCTCGTGCGCGCGCTGAAGCCGGTCGCGGGTTGACCGACGACGAAGGTCGCCACGGCTGCGCAACAGCGCTTAACGTCCCGGTCAGCGGATGCCGGTAACCTCTCCGGAACCATGTCCGGAGAGCCAGCATGACCATCGATCGGCGCGAAATGATCTCGACCGGCCTCGGGCTCGGGCTTGCCGTCGTGGCCGCGAGCGCCGCCGCCGCCGAGACGCGACCTTCCGCGCCGGCAGCAACGCCGGGTGCGAACCTCGTGCCGGGTGCCGCCACCGACCAGACTGCGGCGCTGCAGGCCGCCATCGATGCCGCCACCGCACGCGGGGCCCCGCTGACGCTCGAACCCGGGCGCTACCGCATCGGGCGGGTGACACTCAGGCCCGGCAGCATTTTGCTCGGCAACTCCGGCGCCGCGATCCTGGTCGCCGCAAAACCCGGAACACTCCTCGCCGCCGAACGCGCCGACGGTATCGTTATCTCCGGATTGACGCTCGAGGGAGACGCAGCGGCGGCAGGCATTGAGGACACGGCGATCGCGCTCAAACATTGCGCGGGCGTCCGGCTCGACGGGCTCGTCATACGCAATGCCCATCGCGCCATCGCGCTCGACGAATGCTCGGGGCACGTCTTCCGCGCGCGTATCGCCAGCGTCGCCGATGCCGCCATCTTCAGCATCGATGCGAAGGGGCTGTCGATCACCGATTGCGAGATCGAGGAATGCGGCAACAATGGCATCCAGGTCTGGCGGCGGGCTGCGGGCGAGGATGGCACGATCATCGCGAGGAACCGCATCGCCCATGTCGCGGCGCGCGCAGGCGGCAGCGGACAGAACGGCAATGGCGTGAACCTTTTTCGTGCCGGTGGGGTGCTGGTGGAAGGCAACCGCATCAGCGACTGCGCCTACTCCGCGGTGCGCGGCAACGCGGCATCCAACATCTCGATCGTCGGTAATTCGTGCGCGCGCATCGGCGAGGTGGCGCTCTACGCCGAGTTCGGGTTCGAAGGCGCGCTGATCTCTTCCAACATCGTCGATGACGCGGCGGCCGGCATCTCCGTGACGAACTTCAACGAGGGCGGCCGGCTCGCCGTGGTGCAAGGCAATCTGATCCGCAACCTGAAACGGCGCGAGGCCGAGCCGACCGACAAGCGTGGCGAAGGGATCACCGTGGAAGCGGACGCCACCGTCACCGGCAACACGATCGAGAACGCGCCGACCGCTGGCATCGTCGTCGGCTGGGGGCGCTACATGCGCGACGTGGTGGTGAGTGCCAATCTGGTGCGCGGCGCCCGTCACGGCATTCTCGTCAGCGCGGATGCCGCGGCGGGGGCATGCTTCGTCACCGCGAACATGATCGCCGGAGCCCGCGACGGCGCCATCCGCGCCATGCGCGAGGGCGTGGCGTTCGGTCCCGACCTGGTGCGCGAGACGACCGACAACGGTCGCGTGCGCATCGTCGGCAACATGGCGGTGTGAAAGACACGGCGCCCAAGGGCGAACCGCGCACGGGTCAGGCAGAGGCGCGCGTCAGCACCGTATCGAGCCGCTCGAGAGCACGTTCGAGCGCGGGCGCCGTGCGGATCTCGCCAACCTCGATCCCGCGCCAGCTCCGCAGCACCTTTCGCGCCATGAGACCGCGTGCCTCCGGCACGATGCGCTCCACCAGCGCCATCGCCGCGCCAGCGGAAGCGCGCGTGGTGCCGTCGTCGATCTTCAGCGCGAAGCCGACGCCGAACTCGGGAAAGCCGCCGGCATAAACGCCTTCGGCACCCGTCTTCATGAAGACCCGGCCGGGCAGGCGACGCATGACCAGCGTATCGGCGCGCCCCGGCCCGGCGACGAGCTCGGGCTCGGCCCAGCAGGCCGCGGCGATGCGCTCGGCGGCCCGGCGCCGGTCAGGTGACAGGCCATGCCCAGTCACGAAGCGCGCGAACGTGCGGGCGAGCGTCGAGAGCGGCATGGCCCAGTTCGGCACCGAGCAGCCGTCGAACCCCATCACGTCCTCGCCGAGCGGCAGACCGGAGAGCTCGACGAGCGCCTTGTGCACCCGGCGCTGGACGGGATGGCTCGCCTGCCAATAGCCTTCGGCCGCCTCGCCGCTGTGCAGAGCCGTCGCCAGCATACCTGCATGCTTGCCCGAGCAGTTGTTGTGGAGCTGGCTCGGATCGCGGCCCGAGCGGATCAGCGCCTTCATCGCCGAGGAGCCGAGCGGCATGTGAGCGCCGCAGCCGAGGTCCGCTTCTCCAAGCCCCAGCGAGGCAAGCATCTGCCCGGCGAGCGCGGCATGGCGCTCGGTGCCGGTGTGGGAAGCGCACGCCAATGCGATCTCGGCGTTGCCATAGCCGAACCGGTCGGCGGCGCCCGTCTCGATCAGCGGCAGGCACTGCAAAGCCTTGATCGACGAGCGCGGGTACACCGGCCGCGACACGTCGCCGATATGCAGAATGGTCGCGCCCGCCGCCGTCACGACCGCGACGGCGCCCTTGTGCACACTCTCGACGAGCGGGCCGCGGGTCACCTCGATCAGGACGGGATTGGTCATGCGGTGCAGCGAGCTCCTCTGGTCTCGGGCCCAGCCAGGGCGTAGACGGTTTCAGGCGTCCATTGCGGACGGGTGACCGCTATCGATTATTGTCCAGGTCGGATCGACGGCCAGCGAACACGACGAGGTGGCGGCGCGCAATTCAACGGTGGTTGCAATTTCGCAGCGCAGCAAGACTTCGTTCGCACCAAAACGCAAACGATCCGTTTGTCAAACGATTTGCTGGCGCAGGATAGCATGTTCACCATGCACAGATGCCGGCCCGGCACGCACGTGAGACGGGAGAGCGCGGAATGGCGGACGTTTTTCGGTGTTGCTTGTTCCGGGCAACGGAAGGGGAGGATTTCGCATCGCCGAACATCGTTACTCACGAATGAAAATCCGCGACCACTTCGAGGCCACCGCACGATGACACTTCGCCTGAAGCTCATTCTCTCGATCGCGCTGTGCGCACTCGCGTCGTTCGCGCTCGGCGCGGCGACGATCTACGTGCAGGCGTCGCACAAGGTCGAAACGGAGATGTCCGCGGCGCTCGCCGCCGGCACGCGCATCGCGCTCAAGGCGGAGGCCGAGGCCGAGTTGGCGGGCGGCCCGCAGGCGGCGCGCCAGCGCCTGGCACAGCTCGTTGCCGGCTTCGACGGGCATCGCCATTTGCGCGCCCACCTCGTCGATGCCAGCGGCGGCAGGCTCGCGTCCTCGACCGGCGCCGAGCCCGAGGAACGCGCGCCAGCGTGGTTCTACGCACTGCTCAAGGGCAACTTCCCAGTTGTGAATGTCCCTCTGCCGGACTCCTTTCAAGCCGCCGGCTCTATCCTCCTCGAAGCCGACAGCCGCAACGAAGTCGGCGAGGCCTGGGCCGACGCATTGCGCGCGTCCTCGATCCTTGCGCTGATGCTGTCGCTCGTCCTTGTCATCGTCTACGTGTTGATCGGCGCCGCGCTGCACCCGCTCGAGCAGCTCGCGCACGCGTTCGGCGAGATCGCCAACGACGA
>CALMPK010000228.1 GCA_937873575.1 uncultured Hyphomicrobiaceae bacterium | reverse complement strand
CGACCACCGAGATCTACACTCTTTCCCTACACGACGCTCTTCCGATCTAGGCCGCTCGCGTTGCCGGAACGACGGGTGGAGCACAGCAGAAACAAGAACGCCCGCTCGAAGCGGGCGTCTCGCGGTTTTCGATAGCTGATGAGAGTTGAGACCGGTCAGGCGGCCTTCTTCAGCAGATTGCGCTCCAGCATCGCCTCGGCGATCTGGATGGTGTTGAGCGCGGCGCCCTTCAGCAGGTTGTCGGAGACGATCCAAAGCGCCAGACCGTTCTCGACCGTGGCGTCCTCGCGGATGCGGCTGACGTAGGTGTCGTACTCGCCCGCCGCCTCGATCGGCGTCACGTATCCGCCCGGCTCGCGCTTGTCGACGACGGCGACGCCTGGAGCGTTGCGCAGGATCTCGCGCGCTTCTTCAGGGCTGATCGGGCGCTCGAACTCAATGTTCAGGCTTTCCGAATGGCCGACGAACACCGGCACGCGAACGCACGTCGCTGAGACCTTGATCTTGGGGTCCATGATCTTCTTGGTCTCGGCGAGCATCTTCCATTCCTCTTTCGTGTATCCGTCCTCCATGAAGACGTCGATCTGAGGAATGACGTTGAACGCGATCTGCTTGGTGAACTTCTTCGCATCGACCTCCTGACCCGGCACGTACTTGCCCTTGGTCTGGTTCCACAGCTCGTCCATGGCGTCCTTGCCGGCGCCTGAGACGGACTGATAGGTCGAGACGACGATGCGCTTGATGGTCGCGGCATCGTGCAGCGGCTTCAAGGCCACCACCATCTGCGCGGTCGAGCAGTTCGGGTTGGCGATGATGTACTTCTTGGTGTAGCCGGCGATCGCCTCGGGGTTCACCTCCGGCACGATGAGCGGCACATCCTGGTCGTAGCGCCAGCACGACGAGTTATCGATGACGACGCAGCCCTGCTGACCGATCCTCGGCGACCACTCCTTCGAGACGGTCGAGCCCGCCGACATCAGGCAGAAATCGACGCCGCGGAAATCGAACGTTTCGAGGTCGCGGCACTTGAGCGTCTTGTCCCCGTAGGAGACCTCGTGCCCGATCGAGCGGCGAGAGGCGAGCGCGTAGACCTCGTCCGCCGGGAAGCGGCGATCGGCCAGAACGTTCAACATCTCGCGGCCAACGTTGCCGGTGGCGCCAACGACAGCGACCTTGTAGCCCATGTTCTTGTCCTCGCATGGCATGCATGACAGCGCGCCAGCCGCGGAACGTGCTCCGGGGGCAGCAGCGCATGGATCCCGAGCGCGATCAATTACGCGCGGAACGCCCGGCTTGCAAGGTCGTCGCTCGGACTAGAGAGCCGGCCGACGAGGTGGTTCCGCCAGCGGGGCGCGGGATCGGATACGAGTGCTCCAGACCGGAACTTCGGGACCACCGGTCGCTTGCCCATCTCCGCGGCGAAGCGGGGAGGCCGGAATGTGGAGGGGGGCGTGGGGTCGGGAACGTCATCCTTCCGGTCGGGTGTCAGGATGCCGCAGCCCCCCGACCAACGTAGGAACCGGCGGGGCGACGGCTGAGAGACCCGCCGGCCGTTATCCAATGAGTGGCCTATCGGCCGGAGTATTCACGAAAATGGGGACGTTAAGATGCGCGACGAAACAACGAGGTTCTCGGCGATGACGGTTGGCCTCCACTGGCTGCTCGCCATTGCCATGATCGCCATGCTGGTGTTCGGGCTCGTGCTCGAGGACATGGAGCGGGGGGCGGCCAAGTCGGCCCTGATGTGGTGGCACAAGGGCTTCGGCGTCACCATCCTCGTGTTTGCGGCATGGCGCCTCGGCTGGCGCATGTTGAACGGTCTGCCGACCCTCCCGGGCCGGGGCACGAGCGGATGGCAGGAGAGCGCCGCCGTTGCGGTGCATTGGTTTCTCCTGCTCGGCACGTTGCTCATGCCCATTTCCGGCATGATGCTTTCGCTCGGCGGCGGCCATCCGATCGACGTGTTCGGGCTGTTCACAGTCGGTCCGTGGCAGAAGAACGACGGCCTGCACGAGGTGGGCGAGGCGATCCACGGTCTCGGCGGCAAGCTTCTGATCCTCGCCATCGTGTTGCACGTCGCCGGAGCGTTGAAGCACCACATCGTCGATCGCGATGGCACGCTTCGGCGCATGCTCGGCGCGAGCGTCACGGCCGAAGGCCGCTAATTTCGACAGAATTTGCGCCGAAGAGAAGCGCGGCAGCGGCGGAGACGTTTCCGTCGTCGCCGCGCTCGTTCGCCTTTCGGCCTGGCTCGCCTGCCGGGTTCGCGAATTCAGTGATGGAGAACGCCATGGGCTTGCATTTCACCGCCAGGACTCGTGCTGGCGCCGGAGCGGCGTTCCTCGCGGTCGTCGTCGCCACCGCAGGGGCGACAACTGGAGCGATTGCCGGTGCGACGGTCGCGGCCGAAGCCGAATGGATGTCGGAGAGCGAGCTCGAGACCGCCTTCAACGACGTGGCCGTCGAAGGCAAATACGCCGATGGCAAGCCGTTCCATGAGCGCTACAACGCGAACCGCCGGGTCGAGTACCGTGAGCGCGGAATGTCGACGGGCGGCACCTGGTCGGTGCAGTCGGGCACGTTCTGCACGATCTACGACGGCGACTCCGCTGGCGGGTGTTTCCGCGTCAAGAAGGTGTCGGGCAACTGCTTCGAGTTCTATTTCGTCGCCCGCACCGAGGCGGAGGCCGAGCGCGATCCGCGCAGGCCGGCGTGGACGGCGCGCGCCTCGATCGTCGGCAAGCCCGGCGCCTGCCAGGACGACATGACCGTTTGATGCAGTTC
The DNA here is from genome assembly GCA_937873575.1 of uncultured Hyphomicrobiaceae bacterium. GTDB lineage: Bacteria > Pseudomonadota > Alphaproteobacteria > Rhizobiales > Hyphomicrobiaceae > JAEUMD01. Next base: position 6,814 of record CALMPK010000228.1, on the reverse strand, counting down.
CAGGCGCGATCGATACGCCCGGTGTTTCCGCCTAGAGCGCTCTTTCCCTAGCCCGGTCGCAAGAGCGCGCGGGTTTTGGCGTCGTTGCATCACGCGATGGTGCGGCCGAACAGCCAGGCATATGCTTCGATCGCGGAGCCTTCGCGCGGCTCGGTCTCGACAAGGTCGGCGTCCGCGAGCACGTCGAGCGTGGCATCGAGTGTCTCGACCAGCATCCAGTGAAAGGCGTGGCCGGTGATCTCGTTGGTTTGCCGCCGGTGCGCCTTGACGATGCCGCGGATCAACACCGTCGGTGCAGGCGAGGTCGCGTCGCTGTCCTCATCTGCATCTTCCTCGCCGGTATCCTCCAGATCCCCGAACAGTCCCACGGGAACGAGCGACTGCGCGGCGAGCTTCGGCCCCTCCTGGTTCAGCTCGCTGGCGAGCAGGGCCTCGACGCTGTCGAACACCGAGATTTCGCGACAGAAACAGGCGATGCGGCACCGGCACTCGACCGGCAGCTCGCGCGCGGCGACCGCCGCGAAGTCGACCGCCTCGTAAACGATCGGATAGGAGCCGATGCCGCTTTCGTCAGGAGCGACCCAGGCATGCACGAGCCCTTCGAGCGCATTGTCGTCGGGGCGCTTCACCACCTCGGTCGCGGCGACGCGGACATCGCTTTCGCCCTCGTAGAATGGGGCGAGACCCATGATGGCACGCTCGCCACCCTCCGCGCCCGCGCCTTCGTCCGGATCGCGCGCGCCGAGATGGAACCATATCTCGGCACCCGTGCGCGAGCGCCAGATCGCATACTCGCCCTGGTCGGTGGCGAGGCGCTGCTGTGCCTGATTGGCAAGCTTGACCATCGTCGCCTCGAACGAAGCGTCGTCGATGAATGAAAAGCCTATGGTGGAAAGGTTGCTCGCCATGTTGTGCCTTGTCTCAAGCGATGCGGGCGAGGCGCTGGGTAAGCCCGGCGGCGCCGAACTCCTTCACCCGCGAAACGAATGTCGCGCGCAGTGCCTCGTCGATCTCATAAATGTTGTTGGTGACAATCTCGCCGAACGGCTCGGGGAAGATGAACTTGTCGTATCCGTCGGCCCCCTCGATGAAGTCGAACAGGCGGCCCTTGGCGGGGGCGTCGTAGTAGACCGTCAGCTTGCCGAGAAAGTCCTTGTAGCCGAGCCCCTCGATGGCGTTGAACTGTGCCTCGTCTGCGATGAGGAAGGCGAGGCGACGGCGGACGTAGGCGAAGATGGCGATCTCGCGCTCTGCGGTAATCACGCGCTGCGCCGTCTGCGCGAGGTTGGCGGCGAAGTTGCGCGATTGCGCGTCGCGGTCGGCCTTCAGTTGTCGCACGACAGGCAGTACGAGCGCCTCCTCGAACGCGGCGTGGACGAGCGGCGCGTAATGACGCTCGATCGTCGCAGCGGACAATCCGGCTATGCCGATGCGTTCGAGGGCCAGCCGGCAGAACGCTTCCGACGGTGAGCGCGCCTCCGCAAGGAAGACCTTGCGCAGCCGTCGCCTGACGAGCCGCACATGCGCCGTCTCCGCCATGGCCGCAGGCGCGAAGTGGGCCTTCGTCACGCTGAGCAAGGCTTCGAGCAGCTCCTCGTCGGCCAGGCCCGAACCGGCGATGGTCTCGAGATCGATGGTCAGGAAGGGCTCGTCGTCCATGACGTCGGGCACCATCGAGTCGACGAAGAACGCATAGACGACGCCGTTGGTGACGATGCCGAGTTTCACCGTCGCGAGCGCGTTGAAGTAGGCGGCGAGTTGGCTGCGGCTGTCCTCGATCTCCGCGCCGACGCGGCGCGCGGCGACACCGATGCGCGCAACGCCGTTGCGGAAAATGGCGAGGTCGATGCTCGTTCTTGTCGCGGCGCCGAAGTCGGCAGCGTGGCCGGGATAGACCTCACGCGGATCGGAGGTGTCGTAACCGAGCAATCGGAGGAATGGCATCACCAGATGCAGGCGCGTGCTTTCCTCGTTGCTGCACGCGGGCATCATCGAGACCGCGCGCTTGGCGAGCGACATCAGTCCGCTGCGCAGCTCGTTCAGGGTCGTCATTTGGCATCAACCTCTTCGGCGGACGGCACGGCACTCGCGGCATCTGCAGTGTTCGGAGCAGATGCTGGTACCGTTCGAATCATGCCGCATTGTCCCACCGTCATCGCTTTCCCGCGATGTAGGGAAATGATCTATCAACGGTCTAGAAAGCAAGCGGCCCGCGAATTTCTCCGCGGGCCGTCATATTTTTTTCGGTGTACCGCGATCTTGTGGCCTCAGGCCGCCAGGGTCTCCATGGCGGCGAGGATCGCGCTGCCCATCTCGGTTGTGCCGACCTTGGTCATTCCGGGCTGCATGATGTCGCCGGTACGAAGGCCCTTGTCGAGGACGGCCGCAATCGCCTTCTCGACGACATCGGCTTCCTTGCCGAGATCGAAGGAGTAGCGCAGCGCCATCGCGAACGAGGCGATCGTCGCGATCGGGTTGGCGAGCCCCTTGCCGGCGATATCGGGCGCGGAACCGTGCACGGGCTCGTAGAGTGCCTTGCGCTTGCCGGTCTTGGCGTCAGGAGCGCCGAGCGAGGCGGACGGCAGCATGCCGAGCGAGCCGGTCATCATCGCCGCCTCGTCGGACAGGATGTCGCCGAACAGGTTGTCGGTGATGACGACGTCGAACTGCTTGGGATTGCGGATCAACTGCATCGCGCAGTTGTCGGCGAGGATCTCGTTGTATTCGACATCGCTGTTCTGCTTGGCGATTGCCGCGGTAACTTCGCGCCAGAGCACGCCCGACTTCATCACGTTCCACTTCGCCGCCATGTGCACCTTGTTGCGGCGCTTGCGGGCAAGGTCGAAGCCCATGCGGGCGATACGGTCGACCTCGCGCGTCGTGTAGAGCGTGGTGTCGACGGCGCGCTTCTCGCCGTTCTCGAGCGTGACGATCTCCTTCGGCTCGCCGAAGTAGGTGCCGCCCGTCAGCTCACGCAGGATCAGGATGTCAAGGCCCTCGACCAGCTCGCGCTTCAGCGAGGAAGCGTCGGCGAGTGCGGGATAGCAGATGGCGGGACGCAGGTTGGCGAAGAGATCGAGATCCTTGCGCAGGCGCAGCAGGCCGGCCTCGGGGCGGTGCTCGTAGGCAACCTTGTCCCACTGCGGGCCGCCGACCGCGCCGAAGATCACGGCGTCTGCCGCGTCCGCCTTCGCCATGGCCGCGTCGGTGATCGAAACGCCGTGCTTGTCGTAGGCGGCGCCGCCGACGAGGTCGCTGGTGGTGGTGAATTTGGCTGCGTTCGAGCGCTTGTTGAGGAACGCGATGATGCGCTCGACCTCGGCCATGGTCTCGACGCCGATGCCGTCGCCGGGAAGCAGGAGCAGGGAATATGTGGGCATGGGGCGCACCAGTTGGTTGTTTGTTCGTCGATCTCTCGTTGGGGGCAAACAGCTACTGCCTCGCACAATCATCCGCAACAGGGAAAGGCGGGTGGTGGCACACCGCGTACCGGCCGCCAGCGCGTGGTGTGCCCCTCGCTGTCCTCGGGGCATCGCGCCGGTTCTGGCGCAGTGGCGGTCCGGTAGCTAGGGTGGAGGGGAAAAAATACGCTCTATCGGGAGGAAAACCGAAATGATCTCAGTCATTACGGGCCGCGTGACCATCTTGGCTGCCATGCTGGCGGCGATCGTTCTGGCGCTGCCGGCAGGCTTCGCCGCAGAGGCGAGGGCCGAAGGCCGTTACGGCAAGCAGAAGGTCGTCTACCACGTGAACGAGGGCGGCGGAGAGGGCAACACGGCCTACATCAAGGCCTTGAAGAACATCCAGAACCACATCAACGCCGTCGGCAAGGACGACATCGAGGTGAAAGTCGTCATGCATGGCGACGGACTCGATCTGCTGCGCAATGCGGTGACAGACCTGAAGCTCCAGGGTGAGGTGGTGAACCTGAAGAACCAGAACGTTGCCTTCGCCGTCTGCGCAAACACCCTAAAGGGCCGCAAGATCGACCCGGACAAGGATCTGTTCGAGGTCACCGGGGACGATATCGTGCCGTCGGGAGTCGCCGAGCTCTCGTATCTGCAGGGCAAGGGCTACACGTACATCAAGCCTTGAGCGGGCGGACACATCGCAAAGTGGCCGGGATGACGGCGCCGCTCGACCGCAACAAGGCGATTGTCGCCGGGTTCGCGGGCAAGCGGCGCTCGGGCGCGCGATGTCCGGCGGGGCGATACACGGGCGCGTGGAGTTGCTGCGTGGGGGCGCGACCATCCAAACACGTCCGGCGACCGAGTTGGTGATGCGCTGAAGACGCTCCACCCCAGTATTATGACAGTTCCCGGCACATCGGCCGACTGTTCAGCGGACATTCAGCCCGGGGACGGCTATTTCTCGCAGATGCGAGCGGCGCGACGCTGAATGTCACGGCGCTCGCTCGGGCTGAAGGGATGTGACACATGGGGCGGCGCATCGCCGTTCTCGCAATGACTTTGGTGGCCGCCCTCGCGGGCGGTTGCTCGACGTTCGTCGACATGGCGGGGCTGCCGCACCCGGGTCCGCAGGCCGATGGTGGCTACCTTCTCACCGAAAGTGAGAGTGGGCTCGACTGCCATGGGCTCTCCCTGCGTATCGACTCAAGCCTTTCGGAAATGAAGGCCGATAGCCTCAAGCTCGAAACCGAGCGGCGCGAGTTGCCGAAGACGGTCGCCAACGTGCTCGGGCGCGCGTTCGGAGGCGCGGAAGGCGGCCTCGAAAGTGCCGCCCGGCTGCGCCAGAACGAGGCGCGCGTGCGCAGTCTGGCCGTGGAGCAGCAGCGTCGCAAATGCGCCGACGCGGCGCCCGGCTCGCTCGATGCCCGTATCGCCGACGCTCGCTCGCCGGATGTCGCGAGCAGCATCCAGGCCGCACCGACCGCGTCGCCAATGCCATCGCCGGCACTCACCTCGATGCCGCAGATGTGAGCCGGGCCGCGCCGCTCAGCGCTTCGGGCGCTCGCGCAGCATCATCCACGACAAGCCGAAGATCGGGTCATCCAGCACGCGCACCCAATGGAATCCCGCACGCTCGTAGGCGCGCACGGCGGCCTCGTTGCGGATGGAGACGAAGACGGAGACCGCCGGCGCCAGGGTCGTCGCGAACACTTCGTCGGCAAGCAGCTTGGCGGCGCGCTGGCCGAAGCCTTTGCCGCGATGCTCCGGCGGCGCGATGAACACGTCGAGATCCCAAGTACCGGCAGGCATGCCGTCCGGCAGTGCCGGCCCCCAGTGGCTCGCATCGATCGCATGCGCATAGCCGATGGGCTCGGCGTCGAGCATGACCAGCGATGAAATGGCCGCCTCGCTATCGAGCGCTATCCGGATCTCCGCCTGCGCGGCATTGGGGCTCCCCCACCAGCGCTGAATTTCCGGTCGTGCAATCCACGAGCGGATGAGGCCCCAATCGGCGGATGTGGCAGGGCGGAGAACAAGGGCGGGAGGGGCCGGCGCGGTTTCCATTGCACGAGCATCACCCGCGCGAGGAGACGCCATCAAGGCGGTCCGCGCGGAATCTTGTTGGTTGGCGCATTGGTGGTGGCGTTATTCGCCGCCGTCCCCCGCCCCGATCGTCGCGCGCTCTATCGCGCGCGGCGTGAATCGGTGGCGGCCGCCATCAATGCCGGAAATGGCGCATGCCGGTGAACACCATGGCGAGGTCGCGCTCGTCGGCGGCGGCGATCACCTCCTCGTCGCGCATCGAGCCGCCCGGCTGAATGATGGCCGTCGCACCCGCTTCAGCCGCGGTAATGAGGCCATCGGCGAACGGGAAGAAGGCATCCGACGCGCCCACCGAGCCCTTGATCTCGAGCCCCGCCGCGGCCGCCTTCGCGGCGGCGATGCGCACGGAATTGACGCGGCTCATCTGCCCGGCGCCGACACCGACCGTGCCCAAGTCCTTCGCGTAGACGATGGCGTTCGATTTCACGTGCTTCGCGACCTTCCAGGCGAACAGCAGGTCTGCCATCTCAGTCGCGCTCGGCTGACGCTTGCTCACCGTCTTGAGATCGCCGGCCAGAGCGAGGTCCGCATCCTGCACCAGCAGCCCGCCGTTGACCTTCTTGTAGTCGAGCCGCGGGGCGGGCTTCGCCGGCCACTCGCCGGTGACGAGCAGACGGACGTTCTTCTTCGCTGCCACGATCTCTTCGACGCCCGCGAGCACGGACGGCGCCACGATCACCTCGACGAACTGGCGCTCGACGATGGATCTTGCCGTCTCTGCGTCGAGCGGGCGGTTGAATGCGATGATGCCGCCGAATGCGCTCTCGGTGTCGGTGAGGAAGGCGCGGTCGTAGGCGTCGAGCAGGCTCGTAGCGCTGGCGACGCCGCACGGGTTGGCGTGCTTGACGATGACGCAGGTGGGGGCTTCGGAGAACTCCTTCACGCATTCGAGCGCGGCATCGGTATCGGCGATGTTGTTGTAGGAGAGCTCTTTGCCCTGGAGTTGGCGCGCCGCGCCGACCGAACCAGCCGGAGCGTCACGGCCGACATAGAAAGCCGCGTTCTGATGCGGGTTCTCGCCGTAACGCATCTCCTGCGCCTTGTCGAATTGCACCGTGAACGTGCGCGGGAAGCCTTCCGCCTTGCCGTCCTTGTTGTCGATCACCGCGCCGAGCCAGTTGGAAATGGCGCCGTCGTAGGCGGCGGTATGGGCGTAGGCCTTCTGCGCGAGCTTGCGGCGCATGCCGGGGCAGGTGGCGCCACCGTGCTTCGCCATGTCGCCGAGCAGGCGGTCGTAATCGGCGGGATCGACGACGACGGTGACGGCCGCGTGGTTCTTCGCCGCCGCGCGGATCATCGCC
>CALMPK010000227.1 GCA_937873575.1 uncultured Hyphomicrobiaceae bacterium | reverse complement strand
CAAGGAGGAAGGCTGGGGCATCCTGCGCCTCAAGCACATTCCGACCGGCGCCATCGCGGTGCTCGACGACGAGATGCCGGGCCTCAAGATCTGGTTCGAGGGCGCAGCGATCCACGACGGGCTGCAGCGGTCGCTCGTCGAAGGGATCGTGCAGCGGCTGCAGTCCGCAAGCGCTCAAGAACTGTACGTGGTAGCGATCGGTTGACGCTTTTCCAACCGGCTTCCGTCTGCGGATAATCGACGGATCGCATAATGGCAGCTAACGACGTTCAATCCATTGCGTTCAAGGTTTCGTTTGCCGAGTACTTCGAAAGGCAGGCCAGCGGACGTCGCATGGCCTTCGCCTCGCTTTATCGTGCGCGGATCGCAATCGTCGCGGGTTTCTTGAATTTTTGTGGTCGACGAGCGGCGAGACGGGCTTGGCCATGCTCGAGTTCATTTCAACCCGGCCCGGCGTTTCTTGCGAAGCAGCAGGCGGGCCTATTTTGTTGGTCTACGATCTGGCATTCCTCGGGGCATTGGCGATGGCGGCCCGGTCTTTTCGCAGGGAGCAAGCGGCCCGCATCGGGCTGGAGCTGAACTAGACGGTGTCGTTGACCGGCGAAGGCGTCCGCTTCGCGCGGCCGGACATCGAGCATCTGGTAAAATGGGGCGGTATCTACAGAATGCTGCGCAAGAGTGACGCCACGTTCATCCTGCACGGAGATACGTCGTTCTTTGTGCCGGATACGGCATTCGCCTCGAGCGAGGTGCGCAAGGAGTTCATGGAGCAAGTCTACTCCAGGATGACGACGGAAGCCCGACTCCGAACCGGCGAGTTGGGCGCTCTCGGCTGAAGCAAGGTCGCACCTCGATACCGTTGAACTCGTGCTGTAGGCGTGATAGCCACGCGCTCCGTTCGAAACAAGAGGCCGCGACCGGTCCAATCCCGGCACGGAGAAGGAATGTCACGACACAAACCGAGAGGGCCGGGCGGGCAGCGCGGGCCTTCGCAGCGCCAGCTTCGCGTCGGCGAGCTCATCAAGCATGCCGTTTCTGAATTGCTGGTGCGCGGCGAGGTTCACGACGACACCATCGCCAGCCATGTCATCACCGTGACGGAGGTCCGCATGTCGCCGGACCTGAAGCTCGCCACCGCGTATGTCATGCCGCTCGGCGGCGTCGACCTGAAACCGGTGCTCGAGGCGCTCAACCGCAACAAGAAGCATTTCCGGTCCGTGGTCGCAGGCGCGGTGAACCTCAAGTTCGCGCCCGACATCCGCTTCCGAGAGGACGATACCTTCGAAGAGGCGATGCGCATCGAGCGTCTGTTGCACTCGCCGAAGGTTCGCCAGGACATCGAGAAGCGGAGCGACCCGGACGACGAAGCGGATGCGGACGACGGACGCTAGAGGCGCGAGATCAGTGACCAGGGGAAGCATGAGTTCCTGGTTTCTCTCCACGCTGACCCCGCTGTTCGACGCGACATCATTCCCAATCTCCAATCCCTAAAACCTGATCCCCGGATTGACATGGCACGACGCAAGAAGGGCTCGCCCGTTCACGGCTGGCTGATCCTCGACAAGCCTCTCGGCGCAACCTCCACGCAGGCGCTCGGCGCCGTGAAGCGCATCTACGACGCGCAGAAGGCGGGGCACGCCGGTACGCTCGATCCGCTCGCGACGGGCATCCTGCCGATCGCGTTCGGCGAGGCGACGAAGACGGTTTCGTTTGCCGTCGATGGCGAGAAGGCCTACCGCTTCACCGTGCGCTGGGGCGAGGAAACGAACACCGACGACGCGGAGGGCGAGGTGGTCGCGACCAGCGACCGCCGGCCGACGCACTCCGACATCGTGGCGCTGCTGCCGCAGTTCATGGGTGAGATCAGCCAGACTCCGCCGGCGTTCTCGGCGATCAAGATCGACGGCAACCGTGCTTACGACCTCGCCCGCGAGGGTGAAGTGGTGGAGCTCGAGCCGCGCATCGTCGTCATCAACGATCTGCGCATCGTCGATATGCCGGACGAGGCGACGACCGTATTCGAGGCTGAATGCGGCAAGGGTACCTATGTGCGCGCCATCGCCCGCGACCTCGGTCGGGCGCTCGGCTGCCGCGGGCACGTGATCACGTTGCGTCGAACCCGCGTCGGTCCGTTCAGCGAGGACGACGCGATCGGGCTCGACGAACTCCGCGAAGCGGCGCTGCCCGAAAATGGCGGTGACATCGGTCTGTGGGTGCTGTCGGGCGGAGGCGCCCACGGCGCCGGACCCGAGACTGGCGCGCGGCCGCAGGACGGCCCGAAACCTGCCGGGGGTCGTTTGGCGGGGTC
>CALMPK010000226.1 GCA_937873575.1 uncultured Hyphomicrobiaceae bacterium | reverse complement strand
AACTGGCTGCCACCCGATAACTATCAGGAGCCGCCCGACGAGGAAATCGCGCACCGAACCTCGCCGACCAACATAGGAATGATGATGGTATCGGTCCTCACTGCCTGGCGCCTCGGACATATCGGCCTCAACGAGGTTGCGACACGGCTTCACAACACGCTCGATACGTTGGATCGCCTGGACCGCTACCGCGGGCATATTCTCAACTGGTACGAGACGAGAACGCTCGCGGCCCTGGAGCCCCGATATGTTTCGACCGTCGACAGCGGAAATCTCGCGGTCAGTCTGATCACCGTCGCGCGAGCCCTTCAGGAAGCCAGAAGCTTGCCACCGGTCGCCACGGATTTGTGGCGAGGGTTTGACGACAATATCGAGTTGCTCGCCGAAGCGATTGCGACGATCGACCTCGAAGCGGCCTCCGCCGCCGGCTCGATCCTTGAGGCTATGCGGGAAACCGCCCGCAGGATTGAGGAAGGGAGGCAAGACTGGGCCGAGAGGATCGACGATCTCCTGTCGACCGATCTTCCTCGCCTGCGCGAGCAGATTACCCTGATGGCCGAAAGCGTCGGCGAGGATGAAATCGCCTCCCTGCGGAATGTCCAAGCCTGGCTGGAGCGGCTCGAACATCATCTGTCCGGCATGCGGCGAGACCTTCGGCTGTTCTCGCCCTGGTGGGAGACGCTCGCGCCGCATCCGGCAGAGTGTTCGAACGTCGCGGCAAAAGTCGCCGACCTGTTGGCGAACGACCGGCTGCCGTCCACGCACGCGGGCGCCGCGGCAGCAATTGGCGTCCTCAATGCGGCGAGAGACCAGCTACCGGCGGAAAGCCGGCAATGGGCGCACGATCTCCAGGCGGTGATCGAGGAAGGCCAGGCGACCCGGCAAGCGCTTCATGACCGCCTCGATGACCTCTCCAGTCGCGCTAACGCCGCCGCGCACGCCATGGACTTCTCGTTCCTGTTCGATGCCGGCAGCCGGCTCTTTCATATCGGCTACAATGTGAGCGCCGATCGAATAGATCCGCACCACTACGATCTGCTCGCCAGCGAAGCACGCCTCGCCAGCTTTTTCGCCATCGCGAAGGGCGACATAGAGCCTCTGCACTGGTTCCATCTCGGGCGGCCCATCACCAAGCAGCACGCAGGCCTGGCGTTGATATCGTGGAACGGCTCGATGTTCGAATATCTGATGCCGAACATCTTCCTGCAGAGCGATCCCCAAACCCTGCTCGGAATGAGTGACCGGACCGCGATTGCTATCCAGATCGCATTCGGGCGGTCACATGATATGCCTTGGGGTATTTCGGAGTCGTCCTTCGCATCGATGGGCGAGGACCGCGTCTACCGATATCACGCATTCGGCGTCCCTGCGCTCGGCCTCCAGCGAGGTCTGGGGCGCGATCTGGTTATCAGCCCCTATGCGACGGCGCTGGCGCTGACGATCCGGCCCGCGCTGGCGACGCGCAACCTTCAAACTCTGGCGGATCTTGGCCTCATCGGCCGATACGGATTTTTCGAAGCGGTCGACTTCACGCCCGAGCGGGCGCCTGACGGTGAACGCTTTGCCGTCGTGCGCTCCTACATGGCTCATCATCATGGCATGAGCCTTGCCGCGCTCGGAAACGCGTTGTGCGATGACATGCTCGTGCGCTGGTTCCACACCGATCCTCATATCCGCACCGTCGACCTGCTCCTTAACGAAAGGATTCCATGGGAGCTGCCGCCCGAGATCGCGCGGCTTGAGGTTCGTGAGCCACAGCCGGAACCCGACGAACTGATTCCGGGCCTTTACGGCTGGGCACCCCCTCGGCGCCGTGGGGAGCACGCGTGGCAGATTCTCGGCAATGGCCGGCTTTCGAGCCGCATTCGGACAGACGGTGCAGGTGGGCTGAGCTGGAACCAGCATGCCCTGACCCGTGGGGACGCAGGTTTCTGGATCTATCTGCACGACCGGGATGCAGATGTTACCTGGTCGGCAACGGGCGGCCCCTTTTCTCGACCCGAAGACGCGCCGGAGGTGATCTTCCAAGCGCATCAGGTGGAGTTCCACCAGCGCGCCCACGGCTTGTCGGTCACGACAACGATCAATGTCGCCAATGCCGACGACCTGGAGATCCGGCGTGTCGCTCTTGTCAATGATAGCGATAAGCCCCGGACCATCGAAGTCACGGGCTACGCGCAGATCGTTCTGGCTCCGGCCCAGGACGCGGCGCGCCACCCTGCCTTCAGCAAGCTGTTCGTGGGGGCGGAAGCCTTGCCTGGCAATGACGGCCTGCTTTTCACGCGGCGGCCGCGCAGTTCGGCGGAACGTCCGCCCGTCCTGCTGACCCGTGTGATCGGGGATGAAGATGGCGTTACCCTGCTCGGTCTCGAAGCCGATCGCAGCGCTTTCATCGGACGATATGGGTGCCCCAGGCGGCCCGCATTGTTGACCGGGGAACTGCCTGGTGGCCCGCTCGGCTGGACGCTTGATCCGATCTGCGCGATCAGGATGACGGTGGAACTGCCTCCGCGCGCGCGACGTGAATTCGCCTTCGTCACCATTGCGGCTGGATCCCGGCAATCGGCCCTCGAACTTGCCGAGCGCTTTACCACCCTGCCGTCACTCGACTGGGCTGTGAGCGATACGGCAAGTGCGGCGGCGCGCGAGATG
>CALMPK010000225.1 GCA_937873575.1 uncultured Hyphomicrobiaceae bacterium | reverse complement strand
TTTGCCGAAGGCCGACGTGGCGGCGAGCGCGGGCGTAATCGCCAACGTCGTCGTGCAGGAAAATCACGAAATTCAAGGCGTTCGCGTCTCATTCGAGCTCAACACGTCCGGAACGGACACGATTGAGCTGCGTTTGGGATTGAAGGCCAACGACAGGCTGATCTCAGAAAGCTGGCTGTACCGGTGGACGAGAGCATAACGATGGACATGAGCAAGACATCCGACGTTCACGGCGAACTCGCGCGTGATTCGAGCGACCCGCGTCTGCTGCCCGCTGGCGCGCCTCTCGCGATGCCCGAACAGGACTTCGGCGCCGACCCGAGCGGACCGCGACTGCGGCCGACCGCTGGCGTGCTCGCCATGCGGGTAGCGCTATTCGGCGGTGCGCTGCTCGCCACATTCGCGTTCGGGTACGAGCTGCAGCGCGTGCTGAGCGTCATCGGCATGACGCCGCTTCAGATCGTGTTCCTGGTTCTTTCGACGCTGGCTTTCGGTTGGATCGCGCTCGGCTCGCTGAGTGCGGCGCTTGGCTTCATAAGCCTCGCTTCCGGCGACCGGCCGGACAACATCGAGCTGCCTGAGGCGCGTGGGCCGCTTTCAGCGCGCACCGCGCTGCTGTTTCCCGTCTATCACGAGGAGCCCGCGCGCATCGCTGGCACGATCGAAGCGATCGCCGGAGAGCTCGAGCAGCTTGGCCGTGCGACCGCATTCGACGTCTTCGTACTGTCCGACACGCGAGGCGACGAAGCCGGGCAGGCCGAGGAGCAGGTCTATCGCGGGCTTGCCGAGCGTCTCGCCGGCGTCGTGCCGGTCCACTACCGCCGCCGTCGCGAGAACAAGGCGCGCAAGGCCGGCAACATCAAGGACTGGGTGGAGCGGTTCGGCGCTGCCTATCCGCACTTCGTCATTCTCGACGGCGACAGCGTGATGTCGGGTGAGACGCTGATCCGGCTTGCCCGGGCGATGGAAGCAAAGCCGCGCGCCGGCCTCATCCAGACGGTGCCGCGCCTTACCGGCGGAACGACGGTTCTCCAGCGTCTCCAGCAGTTCGCGTCGCAAGTCTACGGTCCGATCGTCGCCGCTGGTATGGCGATGTGGACGCGCGACGAAGGCAACTACTGGGGCCACAACGCCATCATCCGTACCGAGGCGTTCGCTTCCGCGGCCGGCCTGCCGGAACTGCCGGGACGCCCGCCCTTCGGCGGGCACATCCAGAGCCACGACTTCGTCGAGGCGGTTCTGTTGCAGCGTGCCGGATACGGCGTGCACATGGCACCGACGCTCGACGGCTCCTACGAAGGGCTGCCGCCGACGCTGATGGAGCTCGTCGTGCGTGACCGGCGCTGGGCGCAGGGCAACCTGCAGCATCTTTCGATCGTCGGCGCCAGCGGTATCACCGGCATGGGCCGCGTGCACTTGGCGATGGGGGCGCTCTCCTATCTCGTCTCGGCGATCTGGGCGGCTTCGCTGGTGGTCGGTGTCATGCTCGCCCTGCAAAGCCAGCAGATGATCCCGAACTATTTCCCGGGCAACCGATCGCTCTTTCCAACGTGGCCGGTGATGGACTCCGGCGCCGCCGCGCGCCTGTTCCTCGGCACGATGGGCGTGGTGCTGCTGCCCAAGGTGCTGGGGCTCATCCTCGAAGTGCGCCGGGCGCGCGCCGCGCGCGAGGACTTCGGCGCACTGCGCGCAATCAGCGGCGGTCTCGTCGAGACGGTGTTGTCGATCCTGCTCGCGCCGATCCTGATGCTGACGCAGACGGTGGCGGTGACGGAGATCATCCTTGGCCGCGATTCCGGTTGGAAGGCACAGCGTCGCGCCAACGGCGAAGTCACGCTCGGCGATGCGATGCGGTTCCACATGCCGCACATGCTGCTCGGCGTTGCCACGGCCATCATTTCCTACAACGTAGCGCCCGCGCTGGTCGCCTGGATGTCGCCGGTGATCCTCGGTCTCGTGCTCGCCGGTTTCGTCGGCTGGTTCGTTGCAAAGCCTGCTGGTCCGGTGATGAGCGCGCTGCTCTCCACGCCTGAGGATCGCGATCCGCCGCCGATCCTGCGCCGCGCCGTCGCCGCCGGTGATGCCTGGCGCCAGTGGCTCGCCAACGCGCCCTCGCCCGCGAACGACGTCGGCGTGCCCGCCCGCAGCGCCGCCTGATCTCGAGCCTCAGCTCACGACGTAGAACGACGACGCCCGCGCATGCGATGCGCGGGCGTTTCGCTACCCGGTGGGTACGAGCGTCACCACAAAATCCGCGGTGCAAAAACCAATGCGCCCGTGTCGCCTGGGGGGAAGGCGGCACGGGCGCTGCAGTGCTGGGAGGGTAGTCTAAACAGACGCCGCCTCACGACAGGCGACGGTAGGAAGAGCCCGAAGGGACGGGAGAGGAGCGGTGAACTCATCCGCCCCGACCCGTTCGGGCCCCCGCCGACGGCACTACGTGTAAAAGACCACGAAGATGCCGGCGGCGATCACGACGGTGCCCATGAAAACAATGGCACCTGAACGGAGAAACTCGGACATTGCACTCTCCATAGGGGCTTCGATGCATCCGGCCATTGCCGTTGGCCGCCGATACCGAGCCACGCTCGACTTGACGTGGAACCTAACGGAGCGCGGCTGAATGGGCCCTGAGGGGTGCGTTTAGCTGCGGTTCATATGCAGGCTCTCAGAGGAAGCCTGTGTTTTCATTGCCTTACGTTGGCGGATGGCACCACGCGCTGAAGCAGAGGAGCTCGTTCGCTCCTCTCCGCGATTCGCCAGTATCAAGGGATGGTGGTTCAGCCTTCGGACTTGCGCCGGCTCATGAAGGCAAGGCGCTCGAACAGGTGAACATCCTGCTCGTTCTTGATGAGCGCGCCAGCGAGCGGCGGGATGAGCTTCCTCGGGTCCTGCTCGCGCAATGTCTCCGCGTCGATGTCCTCGTTCAGGAGAAGCTTGATCCAGTCGAGCAGCTCCGAGGTCGACGGCTTTTTCTTCACTCCCGGTATGTCGCGCAGATCGTAGAAGATGCGCAGCGCCTCGTTGACCAGCCGGCTCTTGAGATGCGGGAAATGCACCTCGACGATCGCGCGCATCGTCTCGGGATCGGGGAACCTGATGTAGTGGAAGAAGCAGCGGCGCAGAAAGGCGTCCGGCAGCTCCTTCTCGTTGTTCGAGGTGATGATGACGATGGGCCGGCGCCGCGCGCGGATCGTCTCGGCCGTTTCGTAGACGTAGAACTCCATCCGGTCGAGCTCCTGCAGGAGATCGTTCGGGAACTCGATGTCGGCCTTGTCGATTTCATCGATAAGCAGTACGGGCCGCTCGGGCGCGGTGAACGCTTCCCACAGCTTGCCGCGGCGAATGTAGTTGCGGATGTCTTTGACGCGCTCGTCGCCGAGTTGGCTGTCGCGCAGGCGTGAAACGGCGTCGTATTCGTAAAGCCCTTGGTGCGCCTTGGTCGTCGACTTGATGTGCCACTCGATGATGGGTGCGCCGATGGCTTGCGCGACCTCGAGGGCGAGCACCGTCTTGCCGGTGCCGGGCTCCCCCTTCACGAGGAGCGGCCGTTCGAGCGTGATCGCTGCATTGACAGCGACTTTGAGATCGTCGGTCGCGACGTAGGACTTGGTGCCGGTGAACTTCATGTCGCCCCGCGGACTTCAATTACGAGATGCGTGATGCCGCGAAGACGCGGATCGTCAAAACGTATCGCGGGCCGGGCGTCCGGTCATCCCGGAATCGCGTACACTCGGTTGTGGTCGGATGACATGCTGCTCAGTGTCGCAAATGCAACCCCGGTGCTGACGGGGCGGCGGCGGCTTAGACGAAATGACGAGCCAGGCCAAGCTGTTGACGTACCCGGAGTGGGATCCGGAAGGCTCCTGGCCGGCCTGACGAAACGCACGATTTTGACATAACCCTTGCGTAACATTGGGGAAATTCTTGACAGGGCAGTCTGGTCACCTAAATACGGGGCACATTTCTTGCCGAAAGGCGTGCGCATGAGCGTGCTGGTGTGTCCCGACAGCTTCTCTGTCGTGTGTCGAGTGGCCGGTGAGTTCATGACCCGCGAGCCGGGCGGTGCTGCCCGCGTGTACCGCCCCAGGGAGACCTGCTGATGAAGACGGACAAGACCAAAGCTTCGACGCGGACCTCGACGGGACGAGCTGGAGCAGGCAGCGCCGGCGGCAAGGCTACTCAGGCCCCTGCAGGAACGACCAAGGCCAAATCGAAGGTCAAGGCGGCCTCCAAGCCGGCCGGCCCGACGAAGAAGGACAAGGTGGCGGCGCCGGCCGCACCCGCTGCCAAGGCCAAACCGTCCGAGCCAGTGATCGACCCCAACTACCGCCCGAGCGACGACGAGACCTTCATGAACGGGCGTCAGCGCGCGTACTTCCGCGCCAAGCTGCTCAAGTGGAAAGAGGACATCGTTCGCCAGACGCGCGAGACGCTGGAGGGGCTGCACGAGGATTCGACGCAGCACGCCGATCTCGCCGACCGTGCGACGTCCGAGACGGACCGGGCGCTCGAGCTGCGTGCGCGGGATCGTCAGCGCAAGCTCGTCGCCAAGATCGACGCGGCGCTCGCGCGCATCGAAGACGGCACCTACGGCTATTGCGAGGAAACCGGCGAGCCGATCGGCCTCAAGCGGCTCGATGCCCGCCCCATCGCAACGCTGTCGCTCGAGGCGCAAGAGCGTCACGAGAGGCGTGAGAAGGTCTACCGCGAGGACTGACTTTTCGCGCGTCGGACCGCGAGGCCGACCTCGCCATCGGTGCGCTATCCGCGCGCCTCTCCGTCTCCGCCCCATGGCGTCAGCCAAGCCTATGGGGGCCGTGAAACGAGCGGGCCGCAGCCGCCAACACGAGTGCCGATGCCCCACCGCACGTTCTACCGCACGGGTATGTCGAAGCTGCGCCCGTCATCGGCGGCGGGATAGGTGAAGTGCCACCACTCGCGCGGATAGTTTTCGAAGCCGCGCCGGGCCATCGCGCGCCGCAGCGTGTCTCGCGCCTGCCGCTGCTCCGCGGAGATGCCGCCCGCAGACGTGTGGCTTCGCACGTCGAAACAATCGAACGACGTGCCCATATCGAGTTCTCCGCCCGACGGCGCGGCCTCAGTGCACGGCCGCGTTTCCTGGCCGCCCGACGTTCCGCCCTTCGACTTGGCGTCCCCCCCGCCAGCGCGCCGGGCGATGGTGAGATCCACGGCGATGCCGCGCGAATGAGTCGAGGCGCGCGCGATGTATCCGCTGGGGATGAGTGAGCTGCGTGCGATCTGCGGATAGTAGTGGCGCGACGCACCATCCTCCTTGCTCGCGGCCCATCGCATGAAGCTGCGCACGCTGCGCTCGGGGCGATAGCAGTCGAACACCTTGAGGGAGAGCGGCGGGGCGGGGGGGGCGGGAACGGGCGGTAAAACGGGGAGCGCCCTGGCGGCCCCCCGGCGCAGGCCGCGCGCGGGGGCCCCC
>CALMPK010000224.1 GCA_937873575.1 uncultured Hyphomicrobiaceae bacterium | reverse complement strand
TCCTCGTGATCGCGACGCTCTCGCTGACCGCCTGCGCGACGGCACCTTCTAGGCCTTCCATCGTTTGCCCGCCGGTCGCGGCCTATGACCGCGCGTTCCAGGCACGCCTTGCTGGCGAAATCGAACGCCTGCCGCCCGGCGCGGCGTTGGAAAAGGCGATGCTGGACTACGCTCGGCTGCGCGATCAAGCTCGGGCGTGCAGACCTTAGGCCTCGAAGGCTGGTCGTTGTCGTTGTTCGACTCAGAAACCGGAGAGCCAGAGATTCAGCTTTTCATCGCTGTTGATTCCAGATCGCTTGAGAAGGGCGACGACATCTGCGGCGGCAATAATGACGATAGGATGCTGATCTTCCTTGATTTCCTGGTAGGCCTGCAAAGAGACATAGGATGTTGTAACTAGCACTCCGAACTGGCGGTGGCGAAGCCGGGAAATCAGCCGCGACAGCTCCTTAACTCCGACGCCGTTGGTCGCAGAGTAACACTTTGCCTCAAGCGCAAAATCCACCAACACCGCGGAAGCGCCCTCGCCAACCTTGTACCTCCCGATGGCGTCGCGCCCCCCGTCCCTCGTAGGGCGCGTAATATCTATTGACGCGATTTGCGGCATCATCATTTCAGCGATCTTCGTTGCGCACGCTTCAAATTTCACCGGCTCGTCGGAGAAGCGGCTCTGAATAGCCGTGATGACACGAATACCGAAATCGTCCGAAGGTAGTTGTTCCTCCCTTGTGCGGTATTCGACGACCCGCGGCGCCTTCAACGGCTTATATGAGCCGGTCTCAACCCAGCGCCGCCAAGACTCTGGGCAGTGTTTGGACATCGGGTTCCCTTGGAGTACGTCAGCAATCCAGCCTTTCTGTACTGTCCGATCATCCAGGACGGTGAACTTCGCCTGATAGTTCTGAAAGCGCATACCTTCTTTCAGCTTCCAGACCGCAACAAGATCTCCATTCGCATCGAGATTTTCGACGCCTGGCACCACCAGCCCCAGGAATTGTACGTCACGCCACGCTCCGGTATTGGTGAATAGAAATATTGGCGGCACTTCATTACGGCTATCAGCCGACCGGTGCCTCCGATCAAACAGATCACGCAGAAGCTGGTTACCGAAGCGCCTAGTGTCGTGCAGCTCGTGACCCGGCTTTTTGTTATCGCTGAAATACGTGAATACGCCCGACTCCCTATCGAGATTATCGGGCCAGTCCACGTCCTTCATGGTTGAAGTCAACACGATCAGGCGCGGGCGGCCTTTATTGCCGATGTAACGAAATCCACCCTGATTGCTGACACCCACCAGCGGCGGCAAAGGATCATCTGAAGCGTTTCCGGCACGACCACCTTCGTAGACCCTGTCGACCACAAGGTCGGCGTTCTTCAGTTCAGTCTCTTTCCATGTTTCCATTCACGCCAGCACCTTCCTTTGTCCGGACAATTTTCTCGACAACGCCTGACAGGTCGTTCTTTAGCTCGTGCTCCCAGAAGCGCAGGACAGACCACCCTTTCGCCTGAAGGAGCGTGTTCACTGTCCTGTCGCGTTTGGCGTTGAGTTCCAGTTTCTGCCGCCAGAACGACTCATTCGTTCTGGGTTCCGCACAGTGCTCCGGACAGCCGTGCCAGAAGCATCCGTCAACAAAAACTGCGATGCGTTGCGCAGGGAAAACCACATCCGGTCGCCCTGGAAGCGCGTGATGTATCCTGTATCTGAGCCCCAGCCGCCAGAGCGCGCTCCGGAACGCACGTTCCGGCTTCGTGTCACGCCCTCGGATGCGCGACATGCAGAAGCTTCGTTGGGCGGGCGTCAGAACATCCATCAAAAGCCTCAAATAGTGCCTGGTCAGATTCCCTTTGACCTGGTAGTCTGGTCAGAAATTGACGGGCTGGAAAGAAAAATGATTAGGACACTCGACATATTTTGTGGCGGGGGTGGAAGCAGCTATGGCGCGCGCAATGGCGGCGCGGAGATAGTGTGCGGTATTGATCTGTGCGAAAAAGCTACGGCCACCTATGCTGATAACTTTCCGGATGCGCAGGTCATTACGTCCAGGCTTGAGGATATCAGTCCGAGGGCGTTACGCAGGAAGATCGGGGACATCGATTTGCTGCTCGCTTCGCCCGAATGTACCAACCATACCTGTGCAAAAGGCTCTGCGCCGCGATCTGAAACCAGCCGCGCCACCGCGATGCAGACGCTGAGGTTTGCCAAGGAATTCAAGCCACGGTTTATCGTTATGGAGAATGTCGTCCATATGAAGCCGTGGTCCCGATACGGCGAATTGAAGGATTCGCTTGAAGCCTTGGGCTACAACATTGGCGAGTTCATTCTGGACGCGTCCGACTTCGGTGTCCCACAGAACCGGAAACGCCTCTTCATCATCTGTGATCGTGATAATCGTGTCCCAGAGATCAAGGCGCCGACAATACGGAAAAAGCGGACAGTACGCAGCATTCTTGACAAGCCCGGGAAATGGGATACCAGCCCGCTTTTCACGCCCAAGCGTGCCAAACCGACCCTGGAGCGGGCGGAACGCGGATTCGCCGGAATCGGCAGGGACGCAAGCTTTCTTCTGGTCTACTATGGAACAGACGGGTGCGGCGGCTGGCAGACCCTAGACCGGCCTCTCCGGACGGTGACGACTGTGGACCGATTTGCTCTGGTCGAGCCCGGTCCTGTGGGGCACAATATGCGCATGCTCCAGGTATCAGAACTTAAGAGAGCGATGGGCTTCAAGAGCGACTACCTCATGAACCACGGCACCCGCCGCGAGAACATCAAAATTCTCGGCAATGGCGTCTGCCCGCCGGTCATGGAGGCGATCGTCGAGCAGATCGGATTGACCTGACGATGGCTGGCCGTGCTCCATCCCGTGAGTTTTCGGATAGCCTGACTTTCCGTGTCAAACCGCGACTGCTAACGTTGTTAGGCGAGCAGTTGATCCGCGACGCGAATCTCGCGGTCTTTGAACTTGTCAAGAATGCCTACGACGCTGACGCTACATTGTGCTCGGTCACCCTGGAAAATCCAGACGATCAGAAAAACGGCCGTATCGTCGTTGAAGACGATGGCGCCGGAATGGATGAGCACACCCTTCGCAATGTCTGGATGGTGATCGCAACCGATTTCCGGCTGAAGCAACGCGAGAAATCCCACCGCTCACCGAAATTCAACCGCTATCCTTTGGGTGAGAAAGGCCTCGGCCGACTTTCCATCCACAAGCTTGGCCGATCGATCCGGCTCGTTACCCGAGTGCGCAATGGCGACGAACTGGTCATGAACATTGATTGGGACGCGATCGAAAAGGCGGCGGAACTGGACGAGGCGTTCATCGGACTGGAAACGCGCAAGCCGCAGAAGTTTCACGGCAGCAAGCATGGCACGATGTTCGAAGTCACGCGGCTTCGCGAAACGTGGACCCGCGGTAGCCTGCGCCGACTATACCGATCAGTGAATAGCCTGTGTTCGCCTTTTCAGGGTCCGACCGACTTCGAAGTCGTCCTCTCCGCCCCAGGCAAGGATGACTGGCTTAGAGGCATGTTCTCCGCGGAGGACGCAAACAGCTGCGCCATTTACCACGTTCGGGGTTCATTCCAGGGAGAAAAGGCCTCATTCACCTATGACTTTACGCCGCCAGCCTCCTTCTCAAAACAGCTGAACAAGCGCAAAGAAAGGGTGAAGGACATCCGCCTTGAAAAGCGGGGACCAGACAGACGGACGGTCACTGTCGATCTCGGCGAGCACGATATCGGGAAAGTCGAGTTCGACTTCTGGATGTTCGACCGCGATCCAGCGGTTCTTCGCGCGTTGACCGGCGATATCAAGGGACTGAAAGACTATCTCGACGAGAACGGTGGCATCCGCATCTACCGCGATGGCATCAGGGTCTATGATTTTGGCGAGCCCGGCAACGACTGGCTCAATCTCGACCTGCGACGTGTCAACACGCCGACCGCACGAACCAGCAACAATCAGATCCTGGGCGCGCTGCGCCTGGACGCTACTGAAAGTGCCGATCTCAGAGAAAAGACGAACCGCGAGGGCTTCATTGAAAATGAGGCGTTCGCTGATTTCCGGGATGCGGTTATCAGCGTGCTGACGCAGGTGGAGGCCGAAAAGAGCAAGGACCAAAAGAAACTCCGCGAAGCGATCGGCAAGGGTACCGGCAAAAAAGTATTCGATAAGCTTGCAGAAATTCGAGAAGTTTTGGAACGTAAGGGCGTTCTTGCCGAGGTTGAGCCGGTTCTGAAAGCGACCGAGCGCGAACTTGAACTGTACAAAGATCAGCTGCTTCATGCTGCTGTGCCTGGTCTTTCGATCGGCATGATGTTGCACGGAGCCGAGAAGATTCTCGACGAGTTACGAGCCGCGACAATCAAAGGCGCGGAACCGGCCAGGATCAAAGAGCTTGTGGACCGGCTTTATCGGGCGATGCGCCCCGTCACCAACCTTCTCAAGAATCCGACACCGGCGAAAACAACGGCGGCGGCATTGATCAAGGAAGCGATCTTCAGCGCGGAGATACGGCTGCAGCGTCATAAGATCAAACTGATTAATGGTATGGATCATGGGAACATGGATTTCCCTCTTCACGGTTCCAAGCAGATGCTGGTCGCGTCAATCACAAACTTAATCGATAATAGCATTCACTGGCTTGATTCCAAGAATCCCATCAAAAAGATGATCTACATTGGAACCTCCAACGAGCTTGAAGGCGGTCCGGCTATTGTCGTCGCCGATAACGGGCCGGGCTTCGGATCGGATGACCCTGATGACCTAATAACGCCCTTCTTCAGTCGGCGCGTCGGCGGCATGGGTCTCGGCCTTTATATTGTGAATGAAGTTATGACGGCCAACAAGGGACGGCTGATCTTTCCTATCGATGGAGACCTTGAACTTCCTGACGGGATCGACGGAGCTGTAGTAGCCCTCCAGTTTGCAGGGGAATAGATGCTAGAAGCGCTTGCCTCTCCATCCGTGTGCGTGATCGACGACGAAAAGGCAGATTACGAGCCAATTCTTGCAGTACTCAATGGCTGCTTCATTAGCGCGATTCATCTGAGCGGATCGCCCGACAGTCTTCCAGTTGAGCCTTTCTCCAAACTTCAGCTCGTATTTCTTGATCTTCATTTGTCGGGGACAATCGGCAAGGATGCTGCATCATACACGGCCAACTTCTTCCGGCGGACTGTATCATCGTCTACAGCACCGCTAGTAGTGGTAATCTGGAGCAAATATGCAGGCGATGTGCCAGCTGGCGAGGAGGAAACGGAAGCCCAGCTATTCAAGCGAACGCTTCTGGAGGCGGTACCTGATTATGTTGGCAGGCTGATCTTTGTGGAAATGCCCAAGCCGAAGACGGACGCTCGTCCAGCCGATTGGCGTGACACCCTTAAAGCGGAGATAGAGGCGGCCCTTCAAGGCCAATCGGCGATAGAGGTACTTTGGGCCTGGAGAAATCTGGTTCAGCAAGGTTGCGCCAAAGTCAGTCAGGATCTGACTTTGACCGCGCAAACGTCAATTGCCGGCACCGCCCGCACTCTGACTGACGGCCTTATGGCGACGATGCAGAAGCTGGCGAAGGCCCAGTCAGACGATGGTCAGCTCGGGGTCTCAACGGCGCCAAGTTATCTTCTGTCCGTCCTTTCGCAGCTTCTGCTCGATCAGTTGGAGAATCCAATCGGAGCCGCTGGTATCGCTGCACACGGAGATTGGCTGAGCGCAGCTCCCGGACAAGTACCCGCCGATTTTCCAGCAAAGATGAACGGCATGCTGCTCACGTCCGAGCCAAACGCCGAGGTAGTCTATGCGCCGGGGACGGTCTTCCGAATAACCGACTCTGCCGGTTTTCAGGCCGCCTTCGGGAAGGGGATTGATGATTTTCTGTCCGTTTGGGTCGCTGCTAGCAAGCAGGATTGGCAGGCGTGGTTACGGATCGCCGAGCCTGTTCTGATCGAGCTTTCGCCTGTCTGCGATCTCGCTCAAGGCCACAGGGTAAACTCGCTACTCGTAGCCGGCGTGATTGTGCCGTCAACTCATTTAGGCAACTGGAGGAAAAGCGGCGACGCCTTCGGCAATTTAGCAGTTAATTTTCATCTGCGTTGGCCGATTGAGAACTTCGTTGAGCAGGAGGTGTCCCTCAGTGTCTGCAATAGGTACAAGGTGACTCTGCCTGCCACGCAAGCCGTCAACTGGCTGATGCCCTGGTTCCGGCTCCGTGAGTTGCCAACCGCCTCAATCAGGAACGCTAGCGCGGCACATGCCTCGCGAGTCGGATATGCATCCATGTAGGCACACTGCAAGTGGTGAGCCACGCTGAATTCTGCAGAGCTTTGAGGCCCTCTAGAGCTTGCTGTTTTCATATGGAAGCATAGCCTGAGTTTTTCAGGTAGTTTGCGCATTCGTTTGGGCTGAAGAGA
>CALMPK010000223.1 GCA_937873575.1 uncultured Hyphomicrobiaceae bacterium | reverse complement strand
GCACGATTGTAACAGACCCTGAATTGCGATAGCGAGGGGGCCCCATGACGGAAGGGTGGCGGTCGTGGGATATCTGCCGCCGCCGACCAGCGGGAGATGAGTTCAGCGGGAGACAAGGGACGATGACCAATGCCGTGCTCGAGTTGCTCAAGAGGCGGCGTTCGGTAAAGCCGGACATGCTGGCCGAACCGGGGCCGTCGCCTGCCGAGCTCGACGAGTTGCTGACGATCGCCTCACGCGTCCCCGACCACAAGAAGCTGGTGCCGTGGCGGTTCATCGTGTTCGAGGGCGACGCACGCGCCAAGTTTGGCGAGGCGATCGCTGACGCCTGCCGCGCGGAGGACAAGGTCGAGCCCTCCCAAGTCCGTCTCGAGGCCGAACGGGGGCGCTTCATGCGGGCGCCGGTCGTCATCGCCCTCATCTCGCGGGCCTCCTCGAAGGCGCCGGCACCCGAGTGGGAGCAGATCCTTTCGGCGGGTGCCGCCGGCATGAACCTGTCGATTGCCGCCAACGCGATGGGTTATGGCGTCTGCTGGCTGACCGAGTGGGTCGCCTACAGCCCGCGGATCAAAGAGGCGCTGCGCCTCGACGAGCACGAGCGGGTGGCGGGCTTCATCTATATCGGAACGCCGACTCAACGCCCTGACGAGCGCCCGCGGCCCGAGCTTTCGAGCATCGTCACGCGCTGGCAGGGCTGGGGCGGGGCGCGGGGCACGCCGCATCGCGCGGTCCCCACGCTTCAGATGCTGAACTGCTCGGCGATGATGCGCTCGTCGAGGTCGTGACCGGGATCGAACATCATGTAGAGCTCGATTTCGTGGGCCTGCTCGATCTCGACCCTGACGACGTCGCGGATTTCGAATTGGTCCGCCACGGCGCTCACCGGCCGCTTGCCCGGCTCGATCACCGACATCGTGATGCGCGCCTTGTTGGTGAGGAGCGCGCCGCGCCAGCGCCGCGGCCGGAACGGGCTGATCGGCGTCAGCGCCAGGAGCGGCGAGGAGATCGGCAAGATCGGCCCGTCCGCCGAGAGATTGTAAGCGGTGGAGCCGGCTGGCGTCGCCACCAGCACGCCGTCGCAGATCAGCTCGTGCAGGCGCACCTTTCCATCGACCGAGATCTGTAGCTTGGCCGCCTGGAACCGCTCGCGGAACACCGACACCTCGTTGATACCGAGGCCGACGTGCTCGCGCCCGGCCCTGTCGGTGGCGACCATCGAGAGCGGGTGGATGCGGCTGATCTCGGCGGCGGCGAGGCGGGCCGGGAGGTCTTCCTCGCGATATTCGTTCATCAGGAAGCCGATCGAGCCACGGTTCATGCCGTAGATCGGGATGCGGTCCTTCATGTAGCGGTGCAGCGTCTGCAGCATCAGGCCGTCACCGCCGAGCGCGACGATGGCGTCGGCCTCGGCCGGCTTGACGTTGCCATAGCGATGGGAGAGGCGTTGCAGGGCCGCCTGCGCCTCGGCGACGTCACTCGCGATGAAGGCGATGCGGTCGAACGACCTGTTGGGTCTGGACATTCTTCTCGTTTCTTGATGCATGCGCGCTGAAGTCGGCAGGGGAGGCTCGCTCAAGTGACAGCAAACGGCAAGCCGGTCGTCGTCTACTGTACATTTCCGGACCGGGCGACGGCCTTGCGGATCGCCGGGGCACTGGTCGACGAGGGGCTGGCGGCCTGCGTCAACGTGCTCGGCGAGATCACCTCGGTCTACGTATGGGAAGGCGCGCGCCACGAGGAGGCGGAGGTGGCAGCTATCGTTAAGACGGTCGCCGCCCGCGCCGACGCGGTGGTCGCTTTCGTAAAGGCACGCCATCCCTTCACCAATCCGGCGATCCTCGTCGTTCCGATAACGGGCGGCTCGGCGGAGTTTCTGGCGTGGATCGCGGAAGGGACGGCGCAAGGGGGCGGCGGGGAAGCTGGATAGACGCCCGGGCGCTCCCGTCCGGCGGCGACAGACGCGTGCCCGACTTGGGAGGATTGCGGATTTACCGCTCCGGCCAAAGAAGTGTTTCGCGGTCGCGGTTTCGCATTGTTCGAATTTACATGTTGGCCGATATAACCGGCCCGGCCGCCTCGGCTCCGCAGCCCTTGCCGCGTGGCCGGTACGCCGCGGCGAGCGATCGAATAAACGAAGCGGCGAGCGCGGACTGGAGCGGCAAGCTCACCCGTCGTAACATTGGATGCTTGGGGGACCGTTTCTGGACATGGTTGTGGCGTTGCGCGAGTGGGGGCGGACCCGGTCTGGCACGGCCGGGACGAGCGCCCGGACCGGCCGCCTGCCGGCCCATGTGCCCGCGCTCGCGATGCTGCTCGCCGGCTGGCTCTGGATCGTCGCCGCACCGTTCGCATACGGCGTCGAGATCACATACAACGCAAATCCCGTCCAACGACAGGTCCTCGCGCTCTACGACGGCAAGGCCGAACCGACCCCGACCGATACGCGTATTCACCGCTTCGCCGAGATGCCTCTGAATTATCTCGGCTTCGTGCTCGTCTACCGCGACGTCAACAAGGGGCTTCCGGACACCGACGCGCTCTCGCAATACACCGCCGTGCTGACCTGGTTTCTCGAACCGCTCGCGGATCCGCGCGGGGTGGGTGACTGGCTGACGCGCGCGACCACGTCGGCACGGCTGCGCTATGTCGTGCTCGGCGAGGTGCTGCCCGAAGCGGGCGAGGAGATGGCGCCCGTCACAGACCGGCTCTACGCGAAGCTCGGACTTGCCGATGGCGACGATCAGGTCGAGGTGACGATCGGCTCGAGCGTCGCTGAGATCGATGCCGCGATGATCGGCTTCGAGCGTCCCCTCGATAAGGTCCTGCCGTCCTATCCCGTTCTGCGTGCAGTCGGCGAACGAACCCGCGTGCATCTCGGGCTCCAGGTCCGGCCCGGTACGTCGAGCGAGGTGTCAGCGGTTGTGGTGACGGGCCCCGGCGGCGGCTACGCGGCGGAGGCCTTCACGATCTACTTCGAGCCGAATGCCGACCGTATCGCCTGGACCATCGACCCGTTCCGCTTTTTCGCGAAGGCGCTGGGCGGCGGCATCTATCCGGTGCCCGACGCGACCACGGTCGCCGGGCGGCGGATCTACTTCAGCCATATCGACGGCGATGGCTGGAACAACCTGACCGAGGTCGAAAGCTACAAGGCCGAGGGGCTGCGCTCGTCCGAAGTGGTGCTGCGGGAGGCGATCAAGCCGTTTCCCGACCTGCCGGTCTCGATCGGTCTGATCGGCTGCGATGTCGATCCTCAGTACGGCGCCGACGATGGCTCTGCCGGCGTCGCCCGGGCGCTTTACGCTCTGCCGCAGGTCGAGGTTGCGAGCCATACTCACACGCACCCCTACAACTGGAGCTTCTTCGAGGCTTACGACCGCGCCAGCGAGATCGCCAAGATCGAAGCCTATCAGCGCCCCGAGCTCAGTCTGCGGCAGCGGTTGAGCGAGAAGGTGCACCTGATGGCGGGCAAGCCGGTGCCGGTGACCGGCGCCAACAAGTACATCGCCGGCACCGACGACCTGCCGCGCACCTACCTCAAGAACCCGTTCGATCTCGGTGGCGAGGTCGCGGGGGGGCTGCGCACCGCGGAAAGCTTCGCTCCCGCCGGCAAGCGCGCCCGTCTCTACCAGTGGAGCGGCGATACGACGCCGTTCGAGGCGGCGATCAAGGCAACGCGCACCGCTGGTGTGCGCAACATCAATGGCGGCGACAGCCGTCTCGACGGCGAGTTCCCCTCCGTCGCCTACGTGCCGCCCCTGGCGCGCACGGTCGGCAACGAGCGGCAGATCTATGCGGCGAACAGCAACGAGAACACCTACACCAACGATTGGACGGGGCCCTACTACGGCTTCTTCATGCTCGAGGAGACCCTGCGCAATACCGAGCAGCCGCGTCGGTTGAAGCCGTTCAACCTCTACTATCACATGTACTCCGGCGAGAAGCCGGCGGCGCTCGCCGCCGTGCGTCATTTCCTCGAGCTGGCACGGACATCCGACGTCGCGCCGGTTTCCGCGTCGGACTATGCCGCGATCGCCGACAACTTCTTCGACATCGCGATCGAGCGCGTCGACGAATTGTCGTGGGCCATCACCGGGCATACCGACCTCGAGACGGTGCGCTTCGATGATGCGGATGCGTTGGGCCTCGACCTTGCGCGCAGCGACGGCGTGCTCGGCGCGACGCGGGCCAATGGCGCCCTCTATGTTACGCTCGACCGTGCCCGTCCGCGCGCCCTCGTCACGCTCGCCGCCCGTCCTGATGCCGAGGCGGCAAACCGGAGCGGGGCGCGTCGCCCGTCGCTGCGCGACAGCCGCTGGCGGCTTTCCGATCTCGAAGGCAGCGCCTGCAATCTGAAGCTCGCCGCGACCGGCTACGGTCCAGGCGACATGCGATTCGACACGTTGCCGGGACGCCGCTACGACGTCACTGTCATGCGCGGCGACGAGATGCTGACGAGCGTCTCGGCGGTCGCCGACGACAGCGGTGTTCTGCGCCTGGCGCTCGCTGCAAACGCTCTCGATCCCGTCCAGTTGAGGCTCGTGTGCCGTGATTGAGCAGCGCCGCAGGCAAATTTGGAAGCCGCATCTCCTGGTCATGCTGGTGCTGTTCGTCGGCGCCGCGGTGGCGGGCGTCTTGCTGCTGCCGGGCGACGCCGAGCGCGTCGCGATGCTCGAACGCGACGGCAGCAACGAGCGCGCGCTGAAACTGCTCGAACAGCGCTTCGCCGCCGGCGACCGTTCGCAGCGCACGCTCTATCAGCTCGAACAGCTCTATGCGCACTTCGGCCAGCTCCCCAAGGCACGCACGATGCTCGAGCGTCTGGCCGCCGCGCGCCCGGGCGATCTCGTTTTGCAGCGCCGTCTCGTGACGTTCTACCGCGAGACGCAGGATACCGAGGCCTACCTGTCGTCGCTGAGCCGCCTTCTTACGCGGCGCTACTCCGAGCCCGTTTGCCGCGAGCTCGTCTCGGGTCTGCGGCTCATCGGGCATTTCGCGCGAGAACGTGAGGCGATCGAGCGTTGCCGCCATAAGGGCTACCGACGCATCGAGGATATCGTCCGGCTGGCCGAGCTCGAGGCCGCCAACGGCAATCTCCGGCAGGCAACGACGCTCCTGCGCAAGGTCGACGAGGTCGGCCATCTCGAGGGCGATCGCGAGCGGCTGACGCTCCTGGCGCTGCTGAGCGATGGCGGAGAGCCGCGCGAGATCGTCGAGCGCGTGGTTCATTGGATTTCGCCGGCCAGCGGCGGCCACGTTGACGACCGGTTCGCGCTATTGGCGCTGGACCTGCTCGGCCGCCGCCAAGCCTACACGCCGGCGATGGAGATCGCCCGCAAGGCCGGCCGTCCGGGCGACGCCATCTCGCTCGGTGTCGCGCATCTGCTGCTCGACCAGGACCAGACCAACGCAGCGCGCGCCTATCTTCGCGGTTGGCTGGAGCAGGCCGATCATGGTGACCGGGCTCTGGTGGAAAAGGCCATTCGCCTCGCGCTCGACGCCGAAGACCCCGCACTGGCCTTCGACATGGCGACGCGCACGGGCCTCTCGCGCTTCCACCAGCCGCAGCTCGTCGCGCTTGCTGAGGCACTGGCCGCCACCGGCAAGCGCGTTGAGTTCGAAACCGTCCGCCAGGAGATCGCCGCCGAGACGATCACCGCCCATCCTCTTCTCGGGGCGATGATCGAATTCAATCGCGGCGCTACGGCGAGCAGCCGCGAGTTGCTCGAAACCGTCTCGGCCGATGCGCTCGGCCGCTGGCGACTGGCGCTGTGGGCGCGCTTGATGCGCGACAGCGGAGAAGCACAGGCGGCGGATACGAAGCTGCGCTCGCTCGGCGTCGTGACCGCGTCGCTGCCCGATGCCAAGCCGCGCATTCTGCAGCGGCGGACGCGGCGTATATCGTTGCGCGTGGCGGGGGGCGGAAAGCGCAGTCACGCCGCGAAACTGGCGCAGGCCAAGCGAGGCAAGGCGGGCAACGTCAAGAATTCTGCCTACCGGTCGGGTGGCGCGGCGTCGCGCCCCGCGCCGGTGGCGCGGCCACTTGCAGCCGTCGAGAAGCGAGGATGAGCCGGCAGGCGGCTCGTCGGTACGTCGTCATGCGGTTATGGGGTCGGTGGTCGTGAGTGATCGGGAGCCTGTCCAGTCGGATGCGCGCAGCGAAAAGCCGCGGGACACGGACGGCTTGCCCGTCCTGCCTTCGCTTGCCGCCATCGGCGAGCTCGCCGCCGCCTTCCTGTTCATCTACGGCATCGACTGGCTCGCGCCGCAGCTCGCCATCCTCGATTTCGAGCCGCATCCGTTCTGGATTCCCCTGCTGCTCTTGAGCCTCCAGTACGGCACGGTAAGCGGCCTCGTCGCGGCCGGCGCGGCGATTGCGGCGACGATGCTTGCGGGCCTGCCCGAGCCCGGCA
>CALMPK010000222.1 GCA_937873575.1 uncultured Hyphomicrobiaceae bacterium | reverse complement strand
AAAT
The DNA here is from genome assembly GCA_937873575.1 of uncultured Hyphomicrobiaceae bacterium. Classification (GTDB taxonomy): domain Bacteria; phylum Pseudomonadota; class Alphaproteobacteria; order Rhizobiales; family Hyphomicrobiaceae; genus JAEUMD01. Next base: position 6,414 of record CALMPK010000222.1, on the reverse strand, counting down.
TTTGGCCTTTCCCCCCGTCGGGGGGGGCGGCGCCGGGGGCGTCGCCGGGCCCGCCCGGGGCCACCATGCCGCTGGCGAGTGGGGCGCCCGCCGTCGCGGCCTCGTCGCAGGCGCCCTACAAGGTGGAGACCTCCGAGATCGAGGATCTGAAGTCGGTCTATGCAACCGTTCGTTCCACGGACCGCATCGAGGCGCGCGCCCGTATCGGTGGCACTGTCGCGTCGCTGATGGTGGACGAGGGCAGCGAGGTGGATACCGGCAAGGTCATTGCCATCATCGCCGACCAGAAGCTGGCCCTGAAGCTCAAGGCGCTCGACGCCCAGATCGCCGGCCTTTCGGCGCAGCGCGACAACACCGAGCGGGAACTGGGCCGGCAGGAGGAGCTGATCAAGCGCGGCTTCACGCCCAAGGCCAAGGTGGACGAGCTGCGCACTCAGCTCGAGGTCGTCGCCAATCAGTTGAAGTCGGCCACGGCCGAGCGCGATGTGGTGCGCCGTCAGGTCGAGGAGGGAGAGGTGCTCGCGCCCGCCAATGGCCGCGTGCTGCTGGTTCCGGTCACCATCGGCTCGGTCGTCCTGCCGGGTGAGAGCCTCGCCACCATCGCCGCCAACGCCTACGTGCTGCGCCTCGAGCTGCCCGAGCGCCATGCGCGCTTCGTGCGCAAGGGCGACGTGATCCGTCTCGGTGCGAGGAGCCTCAATGCCGGTGAGCAGAAGCTCGTCAAAGGCGAGATCGGTCAGGTCTACCCCGAACTCCAGTCCGGGCGGGTGATCGCAGACGCCAATGTCGAAGGCCTCGGCGATTTCTTCGTCGGCGAGCGCGTCCTCGTCTACATCTCGGGCGGCATGCGAAGCGGCATCGTCATCCCGCGCGCCTACGTGACGACGCGCTACGGCTACGACTTCGTCCGCGTCTCCCGCAAGGGCGGCGATGTGTCCGAGGTGGTGGTGCAGCTCGGCCAGCCCGTCGAGCTCAAGGATGGCAGCACGGGCATCGAGGTGCTCGGCGGCCTGAACCCCGGTGACGAGATCCTGAAGCCATGAGCCAATCCCATCACGCTCCTTCCGGCGAGCCGAACCTCGGCCTTTCCGGCCGGCTGACGCGCGCCTTCATCGGCTCACCGCTGACGCCGCTCCTGCTGCTCGCGTCGATCGCGCTCGGCCTCATCGCCCTCGTCTCGCTGCCGCGCGAGGAGGAACCGCAGATTTCGGTTCCGCTCGTCGACATCATGGTCAACGCCGACGGCCTCAAGGCCGAGGACGCGGTGCGCCTCGTGACGGAGCCGCTCGAGACCATCGTCAAGTCGATCAACGGTGTCGAGCACGTCTACAGCCAGACGGTGGACGACCGCGTCGTCGTCACTGCGCGGTTCCTCGGCGGCCCAGAGGCGGACAACGCCATCCTGCGCGTGCACGACAAGGTGCGCGCCAACTACGATCGCATCCCCGTCGGCATTCCAGAGCCGCTGATCGTCGGGCGCGGCATCGACGACGTGGCGATCGTCGTCGCGACCCTGTCGCCAAAGGCGGAGTTCGCGCAGAGCTGGACCGATAGCCGTCTCTATCATCTCGCAGACGACGTGCGCGTCGAGCTCGCCAAGCTCGAGAACGTGGGTCTGACGTATCTCGCGGGCGGTCGCCCCGATCAGATCCGAATCGAGCCCGATCCCGAGCGCCTCGCGCTTTACGGTGTCACGCTCGCGCAGTTGATCGGTAAGGTGAAGGAGGCGAACCGCGCGTTCCTTGCCGGAACCGTGCGCGAGGCGAACCAATCGGTGCCGGTCGTCGCCGGACAGACGCTGAAGGGTATTCCCGACATCGGGCTGTTGCTGATGACGACGCGCGACGGCCGCCCGGTCTACGTGCGCGACGTCGCCAAGGTCGTTGTCGATTCAAAGCCGCTCGAGAGCCGCGCCTGGCACATGGAGCCGAAGCTCGACACGGCCACCTATGAGGAGCCGCCCAAGGCGAACGAGCGTCGCGTCACCGGCATTCTGCAAGTGCCGACCGTCTCCGTCGCCGTCGCCAAGCGCGCGGGCGCCAACGCGGTGGTCATTTCGGAAGCCGTGATCGCACGCCTCGAGCAGCTCAAGGGCCGCATCATTCCCGACGACATCAAGGTCGAGGTGACTCGCAACTACGGCCATACGGCCGACGAGAAGGCGAACGAGCTGCTGTTCCATCTCGGTCTCGCGACGATCTCCATCGTCGTGCTGATCTGGCTGGTGATCGGCTGGCGCGAGGGCGTGGTGGTGCTCGTGGTCATCCCGACCACCATCCTGCTGACGCTGTTCGCCTCCTACATCATGGGTTACACGATCAATCGCGTCAGCCTGTTCGCGCTGATCTTCGCCATCGGCATTCTCGTCGACGACGCCATCGTCGTGATCGAGAACATCGCGCGCCACTGGGGCATGGGTGACGGGCGCTCGAAGGTGCAGGGTGCCGTCGAGGCCGTCGCCGAGGTCGGCAACCCGACCATCATCGCCACGCTCACGGTGGTCGCCGCACTGCTGCCGATGCTGTTCGTCTCGGGCCTGATGGGGCCGTACATGAGCCCGATCCCGGCGAACGCTTCGGCCGCGATGATCTTTTCGTTCTTCGTCGCCGTGATCCTCACGCCGTGGCTGATGGTACGCATCGGCAAGGTTCACGCGGGCGGACATGGCGGGCATGGGGGCCACGACGACGGCGGCGTGCTCGGCCGATTGTACGTCAAGGCGGCTCGCCCCATCCTGGCGACGAAGCGTTCGTCGTGGCGCTTCCTGATGGCCGTCGGTGGCGCAACGCTGCTGTCGCTGGTCCTGTTCGCGACCAAGTCGGTGACGGTGAAGCTGCTGCCGTTCGACAACAAGTCCGAGCTGCAGGTGGTCGTCGATCTGCCGGAAGGTTCGACGCTGGAGCAGACGGACCGGGTGCTGCGCATCGCGGCGGAACGCATCGCCTCGTTGCCGGAGCTACACTCCATCGAGGCGTATGCTGGCACGGCGGCGCCGTTCAACTTCAATGGCCTTGTCCGCCACTATTACCTGCGGTCTTCGCCCGAGCTCGGCGATCTGCAGGTCAACCTCTCGGCCAAGGAGCAGCGTTCGCGCACCAGTCACCAGATCGCGCTCGACGTGCGCGCGCGTCTCGCCGGCATCGAGGCGCCCGAGGGCACGTCCGTGAAGGTGGTGGAGGTGCCGCCCGGACCGCCGGTGCTCTCGACGCTGCTGGTGGAAATCTACGGGCCCGATCCCGAGACGCGCCGGCAGGTGGCGGAGAAGGTGAAGGAAGCTTTCAAGTCCGTCCCCTACATCGTCGACGTCGACGACAGCTATGGCCGGCCGAGCGAGCGCGTCCGTATCGCCATCGATCAGGACAATCTCGAGTTCCACAAGGTCGAGGAGAGCGACGTCTACGATACCGTGCAGGCTTATCTGAAGGGTACGCCGGTCGGATATTCGCAGCGCGGCGATCAGCGCCACCCGATCGAGATCGCCGTGGCGCTGCCGAAGAGCACCAAGACGCTCGGGCAGCATACGCTCGCGACGCCCGTGCCGGCGAACGCATTGCCCGGCAACCGCTCGATCGTCGAGCTTGGCGACGTGGTGAAGGTGACGCGCGAGCGGGCTTCCTACCCGGTCTTCCGTCACAACGGTCGCCCGGCCGAGATGGTGCTCGGCGACATGGCGGGCCAATTCGAGGCGCCGATCTACGGCATGTTCGCCGTCGCCGATGCCATCGAGAAGGCGGACTGGGGCGGCCTGAAGAAGCCCGAGATCCTGTATCACGGGCAGCCGGTGGACGATTCGACGCCGAAGCTGCTCTGGGACGGTGAGTGGGAGGTGACCTACGTGACCTTCCGCGACATGGGCGGCGCGTTCGCGGTGGCGATCCTCGGAATCTACTTCCTGGTCGTCGCTCAGTTCGGTTCGTTCGCGCTGCCGCTCGTCATCCTGACGCCCGTGCCGTTGACACTGATCGGCATCATGTTCGGTCATTGGATCTTCGGCGCGCCGTTCTCGGCGACCTCGATGATCGGCTTCATCGCGCTCGCGGGCATCATCGTGCGCAACTCGATCCTGCTGGTCGACTTCATCCGTCACGGGCGGCGGCCGGGGCAGTCGCTCCGCTCGACGCTGCTCGAGGCGGGCGCCATCCGCTTCAAGCCGATCCTGCTGACGGCGCTGGCGGCGATGATCGGCGCAGCGACCATTCTGAGCGACCCGATCTTCCAGGGCCTCGCCATCTCGCTGCTGTTCGGTCTCGTCTCGTCGACGCTGCTGACGGTGCTGGTGATCCCGGCGATCTACATCGTGCTGCGCGACGACGGCGTGGCGCTCGACGAGGTGCCGGGCGAAGCGGCGGCGCACTGACGCGGGCACTCGCCCCCGTCACAGGAACGCTTGACGAGGAGCGCGGGGGCCAACCCGCGCTCCATTTCTTCGTGCACGACCAACGCACCTGGCTGTCCGGTTCGTTCGGTCGGGTGGCCCTGGTTCTTCGCCTCGCGATTGTCAGCAGGAGGCGGCACGGTTAGGCTCAACTTCGCTTATGGATCGCGAGAGCCGGAGGGCCAACATGGTGCGTGCAGCGGCGGAGTTCGATTTCAACGAACTGGTGCGCCTCGGGCTGCCGATCGAGACGCACGCGACGGGTGATCCGATCTTTGCCGCCGGCGACGAGGCGAGGGCGATGTATGTCGTCATCTCCGGCAACATCGAGATCATCGCCTATGGCGAGGTGCTGGACCGCGTCGGTCCGGGAGGCATTTTCGGTGAGATGGCGTTGATCGACGGCGATCCGCGCAGCGCCAACGCCAAGGCCGCCGAGCCGAGCGAACTGGTGGCGGTCGACCGTGCGACGTTCATGAAACTGGTGCGCGGCGCGCCGGAGTTCGCGCTGGCCGTCATGGCGCAGATGGCGCGGCGTATTCGCGAGATGAACGACAGTTTGTGACTAGAGCATCGACGCTCAGAGCGTCGATGCTCGCGGCATCGGAGGGATACGTCCGCCCGGTAGCCTGGGCCAAGCCGCCCATCGAGTCTCACCGCGGACTTTGGTGCGGGCGGGGGCGGCAAACTCTATGATGCGGCGAATTTAAAAACGTTACATTTCGATCGTGCAATTGCCGATCACGCTATTGCATGCTTCAAAAGCATCCGTATTGCTTGCTGTTTTGTCCCGTTTTCAATCGAGTGGCGATGGCTCGTGATCGCGCCAATAAATCGCAAGTTCACAAAATCGCCCGCCCATGTGCATGGTTGTGAGCGTGTCTTGATTTCAAAAAATGCCGTTGGTGCTGTTAATCTCCATTCATTGGTCAGGCGTAACACGCCGAGCCGAACAAGAAGTCAAACAACGCTCCAATTTGGAGTGTAACAATGGAGAACCACCATGCGTATCATCCTCGCAAGCGTCGCTGCTTCCATCACTCTCCTTTCGTCGGTCGCGGCCTCGGCCGCCCCTGTGAATATCCATTGTGAGAAGGGCAGCTTCGCTGATCGCATTTCGTGCGAGCTCAGCCTGAGCGGCAGCTAAAGCCGAATACCGGATCTGCCATTTCAATTTTTGGCAGATGGTTCGAATTCGATCGTTTCGATCGGTCTCATGAAGAATGCGAGGGGTTGCGTTTCTGCCGGAAAAGGCGGTAAGCGTGACCCTTCGTTTCTCTTGCTCTCAATTCCGGAGTTGCGATCTATTTTTCCGAGATTGTACCGGCGAGCTGACGCCGCTGGACCTTGCCATTGGCTGTGCGCGGGAGGGCAGCGACGAAAATGACCTCGCGCGGGCACTTGTACGGGGCGAGGTGCTGTGCCGCGAATGTCGTCAAGGCATCGGGAGCGGGCGGGTGTGCCGGGTCCTTCGCCACGACATAGGCGGCGATCACCGAGATGTCGGCACGCACACGCCGCTCGGCACAGGCAACCTCCGCCACCTGCGGGTGGCGCGCGAGCACGGCTTCGACCTCCTGCGGCGCCACGCGATATCCAAGTGCCTTCATGATGTCGTTGGCGCGGCCGTGATGCGTCACGTAACCTTCTGCATCCATCGATGCGAGGTCGCCGCCGACGAACCATTCGCCGCGATAGACCTCCGCTTCCTCGTCGGCACGGTTCCAGTAGCCGAGCATCAGGCCGGGGTCGCTCCGGTGGACGGCAAGCAGCCCCATCGCGCCGGCGTCCAGCGGTGTCTCGCCGCCTTCTTCGGGCAGGATGGCGATGCGCCGGCCCGGCTGCACCCGGCCAACCGTGCCCGCGCGGTGCGGCACACCCGGCGCGCTCGACAGGTAGGTCGATATTTCGCTCATGCCGAGCGCTTCATAGATCTCGCGTCCGGTTGCCCGGCGCCAGTCGGCGAACAGGTCTTCCGGAGCGGTCTCTCCGGCCGTCAGGCCATGGCGCAGCGCCGCGAGATCGGCAAGCTCGGCTGG
>CALMPK010000221.1 GCA_937873575.1 uncultured Hyphomicrobiaceae bacterium | reverse complement strand
ATGGCGGCGAGCTTGTCGCCCGAGGCGCGCTTGTCGCGGGCCTTCGCAATGGCGGGGGGCAGGGGCGCTCCGCCGTCGGCCGTATCGGTTTGCGCGGCGGTGGACCTGGCCGAAACCGGAGGCAAGCTGCCGGTCTCGATCGCTCCGCCAGCGGACGCGGTGGTGCTCTCGGCCGGGACGCTGGCGAGGTCGGGCAAATCCAGGCCGCTGCCGGCACAGCCGCCGAGCGCGAGCGCGGTGGCGAGTGTGAGCGCGAACGGAACGGCTGCGCGTTTGGCGCGGCGGTTCAGCGAAAGCTCTCTGCAAGCGAGATGAGACATGACGCCTCCTTACGACGACGTGCGACTTGGTCCGCTCGCCGGCGGACCAGCACACCACTCTTGTTGACGATGGAAGACGCAGACATCGACGCGCGTACGGTGCGGCCGCAAGCAAGGGCGGCGCACGCAGGCGGCTTCGGTTCCTGGACGCTTTCCGAAGGGCGCGCACCGCTGTCGCGGTCTGCCGATCGGAAGGAAGCGCCCTAGCTCACCACGCCGGGGCATCGACGCGGAAACCGGGCAAAACACGGGTGTTTGCGCCGGGACGGTCGATGCTCGAGTGCGGGGACGCCAAGGAGGCGCCGAAGCCGGAAGCACCACTCAGCCGTAGCAGATGCAACGTCGGCGAGCTTCCATTTGCGGGGGTATCTCGCCAGTCGTCCCCGTTATCCCCAGCCCCTCCGCGGCGGTGTGGCGCAGGTGGACGAGCCCGTCAGCGTAGCGCGGGCATCGATAGGGGTGCGAAACGGATCAACAGCAGAGAGCCAACATTTCTCGCGCTACCGCGAGGGCGGCTTCCAGGGTCTCTCCGAGCGTGCCGCTGGCGTCGATCCGAATCCAGTCGACCGCGCCCGCGTCCTCGGCGAGCTGGCGCTCGACGACCTCGACCGTGGCGTCGGAGGCGTCTCCTGTGCGGGCCGCGACACGAGCGGCAAGTGCCGCCGAGGGTGCCTCGAGCCATAGGCCGAGGAAGGGGACGCCGGCGCGTGTGGCGAGATCGCGGATACGCGCGCGCTCGGCGGCCTTGAGGAAGACGGCGTCCGCGATGACGCTATGACCAGCCGCGAGGGCCGCTGCCACCCGATCGAAGAGACGCGCGTAGACCCGGTCCGACGACTCCTGCGTATAGCTCTCCTTCGACAGCCTGTCGGTTTCGGCCACGCCCGCGAGGGCTTTGCGCTCGAGGTCGGAGCGCAGGAGGAGGGCGCCCGGCGCTGGACCGATGGAGGGCGCGAGGGCCTGCGCGAGCGTCGATTTGCCGGAACCGGACAGTCCGCCGACCACGATCAGGGCCGGCTTTGGCGGCGTGAGGTAGCGCAGCGCGCGATCGAGATAGTCGGCTGCTTCTTCGGTCGCGCGCGGGGCGCACACGGCTTCGCCCGCCTGCGAGCGGGCGCGATCTTCCGCGACGAGCGCGCGGATCGCCGCCCGCATGCCGAGGAACAGCGGCAACGCCGCAAGGCCGGCGAGATCATCTCCACTGCCGGTTCGCCTCAGATAGCGGTTGAGTACGATGTTGGCGGCTTCCCGTCCGCTGCGCCGGTCGAGGTCCATCAGCAGGAAGGCGAGGTCGTAGAGCGTATCGACGGTGGCGATCTCGTCATCGAATTCGATGGCATCGAACGGCGTCGGCCGGCCGTTCCAGACGACGATGTTGGCGAGGTGAAGGTCGCCGTGGCAATGCCGCACGCAGCCTGCTGCGGCCCGGGCCGCGAGCACAGGCTCGGCCCGAGAAAGCGCCGTCTCTGCCGCGAGGCGTACAGCATCGACACGCGGCGCAAGGCCATCGCGGGCGCTGGCGCGGGCGGCCGATGTCACGTCACGTACGATGCTGCGCATCTTCGTAACGGCATCGCTGCCTGTGCGAACCTGCGCATGCTCGTGCGCGGTCGCAACGACGTCGGCCAGCGCAACGAGCAATGCACGCGGCAGGGGGCCGGCCGCCGCGCGCTCCGACAGGACGTCGGCCTGCTCGAACGCGCGCATCTCGACCGCCCACTCGAGCGTCGTGCCGGGACCGCCGATGGCGAGCCCGCCGCCGGTCCGCTCGATGATGGGGACCACGCCGAGATAGATGTCGGGCGCGGCGATGCGGTTCACCTCGATCTCGTGCAGGCATGCCGCGCGGCGGCGCTCGAGCGTCGAGAAATCGAGATAGGGGAGCTTGACCGCGCGTTTGATCTTGAGCGCGCGCGTAGCGCCGACGAATACGATCGCGGCGTGCGTGCGGAATACCTTCGCAGGTGCCGTGTCGATGGTGCCGGGAGCCGATAGGAATTCGACGACCCGACGCTGATGTTGATTGCTGCTCGCGGTGCCCGCGTGCCGCGTTTGCGTCATGGGTGCGCCTCGCAGGGCGTGATCCGAAGTGTTGGACTAGTCCCGGCATCGGTTGTTCGGAACGAGCACGGCGCCCATTCCCTCGCGCGAACGTAGGCCCTGGCGCGAACGTCGGCCCTGGCGCGAACGTTGCCGCGCTGCCGCTCGTCGGCTGAACTGGCGGGCTTGCGACGACTTGCGCTCATCGGCCGTTCCCGTCTCTCGAGCGCAATCTGATCTTGCGGGCCCGCAAACCGTTCCCTTGATCGGATGCCGGCACGCGGTCCCAAAGTTCCAATGACACCTTTGCGCGGGTGCTCGTCACCTCGGGCGATCCCGTGCGGTCGGATGATGCTCTGGCGCTCCGTTTGTGACATTCGCCTCCCGATGCAGCGACGTTCAGAGCAGATGCCGGAAACGAAAAGGACACGGGCGGTTCAGCAGACCGTCGGCTGGCACAGCCGCAGCGTGAACTTCTCATGAGCGCGATCACGCGAGAAATCGTACTCGCGACCGTCGAGGCAACGCGCGCGCCCTTCGGTCGAAACGGTCTCGCCGACAGGCACCTCGTGGAAGAAGAGAACCTTGTCGAGGTCGCACTTGTGCGCCGAACTCAATTGCAGGGCTAGGATGCTCTGCCACGCCGGCACCGGCTTCGACTCTGGCTTCGTCTCCTGCGCGATCGCGCCACCGCTCACGAGCAGCGCTGCGAGTGCGCTGGCGAGGGCGGGGCGGAGTGCCGCGCGGGCACGGCCGAAGGCTCTATGTAGGGCGGGCCCTGAGACGGACGTGACGGGCTTCGTCATGGGTATCCTCGCACTCGTGATGCGGCGGCCGTTCGCGGCTTCGCTTTCATGTTCGACATTGGTCGGGGCGGCTGCTCGCCACCTTGACGTGCGTCAAGGAGGGGCGCGGCCGTCGTATGTCACCGTTCGGATGGTCGCACAATCGAGGCCCCCGATCGCCGCTCGATCGCTCCCCCACCGTCGCTGGCCGCGGGTGGCGGGGCGCGTCGCAGGGCCGTCAAAGGCAATCGCGATTCCCTTCGCGAGGCTTGCGATCTATATCGCTCTATCGTGCGGCCGTCGGCGACGCCGTCGCAGACCAAGTGCTTGGCATGGGAGCCTGACAGTGAAGACCGTGCTCGTTCATCTCAACGATCAGCGCCGCGCCGATGCGCTGCTCGCGCCGGTCGTGGCGCTCGCCAGCCGCCACGCGAGCCACGTCATCGGCCTGCATGTTTGGGGTGGCCTGCCGCCGCTGGCCTCGGGCGGCATACCTTACGGCGCCGACGTGATCGAGGCGGTGATCGAAAACGAGACGCGCGAGGCGGCGGCGCTCGAGAAGATTTTCCGAGCCGCGACCGCGGGCGGGCCCTTCGTCGCCGAATGGGCGAGCGAGAAGTCGCCTTATCCAGATCTCGCCCAATTCGTCATGCAGCGCGGGCGGACCGCGGACCTCGTGGTCGCCAGCCAATCCGATGCGAGTTGGGATATGGCGCCCGCGCTCGATTTTCCCGAGCGTCTCGCCATCGAATGCGGCCGGCCCGTGCTGATCGTGCCGTCGAGCGGGCGCTTCGAAAATGTCGGCCGCAACATCGCGGTGGCATGGAACGGAAGCCGTGAGGCGGCCCGCGCGGCCTTCGATGCGCTGCCGCTGATGCGCGCGGCGGATATGGTGAACGTTCTGGTGGTCGGCGAGGCCCGCCCGAGTGCCGGGGTAACGAGTGGTGGCGAAGAGCTGGCGGCGGCCTTGGCGCGTCATGGCGTCAAGGTGACACTGCGCGAGCAGGTTCGCGATCATCAGGGGATCGGCGAGGCTCTGCTCGACGGTGCGGCGTCCAGCGGCGCCGATCTCCTCGTCATGGGCGGGTACGGCCATTCGCGTTTTCGCGAGTTGATCTTTGGAGGTGCAACGCGCTACGTGCTGCACAACCTGACTATGCCGGCTCTGCTCTCCCACTAGAGCATCATCCATCACCGGCGCACGGCATGCCCTCAGCCGCGCGCTACCTCCATCGATACGAGGAAACGATGACAACGAATGCGACGTCCTTGAAGCGTGTACGGCTGGAGCTGGCGCGCGATCACGACCATCCCGAGGGCAGCCGCTCTCACGGCTACGACTTCATCGCGCCTATCGACGACAGCGGCCATATCAATGCCGACGAGTGGAAGCGTCTGCGCGATCGTTGCCGCGTCAAGCGCTTCTGGGCCAGCGAGCAGGATATGGTTGGGCACATCGTTCGTAAGCCGGGTGGCTCGTGGGCTTTCCATTACGACATCCACGGCGAGCCCGACGCCGACGAGAGCGGCTACCGCTTCGATCAGCACGCCTTCAAGCGCGGCGAGTATGTCTCCATCCGCGAGCACGACGGCGTGCTGCGCACCTTCCGCGTGATTTCGGTGGTGGAGACCGACTGAGGCAGGCGGTGGTGGGCCCGCTCATTCGCCGCCGTGGTGGCCCACCGCGAATACCCCTCATTACTGGGCGAAGTTGACGACGAGGAAGGCAAGCGTCGCGACGAAGCCGAGGAGCGGAACGAAGCGCGGCGTCACGAATACGCCGGGTGGCGGTGCCGTCTCGCGGCTCTTGATGAGAACGAGCGCGAGATTGACCGACGCGAACATCGCGAGCGTCAGCTCCGAGGAGAGATCGGCCAGGCCCTCCAGCGGAATCGTGAGCGCAAGCACCAGCACGAGAGCTGTCGTGATCAGGGTGGCGAGCAAGGGCGTGCGCGTCCTCGCGCTCAGGCCCGCGAGAGGCGCCGGCAGCTCGCCGTTGCGCGCGAGGCCGTAGGCGACACGCGCCGCGAGGATGATGCTGGCAATGATGCCGTTGAGCGTTGCGACGATGGCGATCAAGGCCATCACGCTCGGCGGCAGGCCGGTCAATCGTTCGAACACGGAAGCGAGTGGTGCTTTGGTCGCGCCGAGTGTCTCGGGGCCGAGCGCGACGAGCGACACCCATACCACCGCGATGTAGAGCGCCGCCGTCACCGCGAGCGTAAGCCCGATGGCGCGTGGCAGGTCGCGGCGCGGCTCCCTCATCTCCTCGGCGATGTTGACGATGCCCTCGAAGCCGATGAAGGCGAACACGGCGAGCATGCCGGCCATCACGATGCCATTCCAGCGGGCGGGTTCGAGCGCCGGTACGGCCTCCGGCAGCCGGCTCACCGTGCCCGGCTCGAACAGGAACCCCGCTGCCGCGATGAACAGCAGACCGGCGGTCTCGATCACCGTCATGATGCCGGCGAAGGTGATCGATTCGACGATACCCCAGGCGGCGATGGCCCCCATCGACACCGCCACGGCCGCAACGATGACGGGTGCGGGGAGGTCGAGGAAGACACGGATGTAGTCCGCACTGCCGACGGAGATGGTCGCCGACGTCGTGACGGCAATGGCGATGACGAGCAGGCCGATGGCGGTGCCGAAGCGCGGGCTACGGAAGCCTTCTTCCACGTAGGCCGCTTCGCCCGCGGCCACCGGCATGCGTGTGGCCAGCTCGGCGAGGGACGCGGCGGTCGGCGCCATCAGCAGCGCGGCGACCAGCACGGCGAATGGGGCGTTGTACCCCGCGGTCGCGGCCATCGGCCCGACGAGGACATAGATGCCAGCGCCAATGGTGATGCCGAGACCGTAAAGGAGTGCGTGCCACAGCGTCAGCGAGCGCCGCAGCGTCACATGAGGCTTGCCGTCGGAGGTGCCAACGATCTCGTCGCTCGGAGTGGACATCTGACCTCAAACGTCGGCAATAGCACTCCATATCTGGCCGTCCGATGGATTGGGCCGCGTCCGAGCATGCCGGCTAACGGCGGGGACGTCGCTGTCATTTTCTGCAATTGGTCAGGAAATCGGCCGCCCTCAGTGGCTACGAACGGCCGTTTGCATCTTTTCGTCGCATGCAAATCCTTGCATGTTTGGTCGCATCCATGTGTTGATCACGGTCAACGGCCGGGCCATGCTTGGCGATATTGTCTCGGGGGGAACCGCGCGGCGTCGGCGTGCCGATGTTCTGCGCGCGAATAGGCAAGGGAACGAATAAATGACGGCGCTGACGAGCATGCGGGCCGAACCACAGTTCGCCGGGGAGGTGGTGCCGGGCATCGGCATCCGCCGCGTCCCGTTCGATCAGCCCTGGGAGTGGCTGGCGGCCGGCTGGCGCGATTTGTGGACCCATCCCGGGATCAGCCTCAGCTACGGCGCCGTCTTCTCTGCGGTCGCTGCACTGATGCTCTGGGGCATGACGCTCGCCGGCGCGCAGTCGATCATTCTCGCGCTGTTCGGCGGCTTCATGATCATCGGGCCGCTGGTCTCGGTCGGCCTCTATCAGGTGAGCCGTGACATCGAGCGGGGCAAGACGCCGACGCTCGGCTCAGCAATCCTCGCCGGCTTCCGGCCCGAGGGGCAGCTCGGCTTCATGGGCCTCGTGCTGTTTCTGATCTTCATGGTCTGGATGCAGGTGGCATTCCTGCTGTTCATGCTCTTCACCGGCGCCAAGGCGTTTCCGCCGCCGAGCGAATTCCTGCACATGATCCTGTTCACGCCGCATGGGCTGGGGCTGCTCATGGTCGGTACTCTGGCGGGCGCGGTGCTCTCCGTCGTCACCTTTTCGGTGGCCGCCGTCTCGGTGCCGCTGCTGATGGTGAAGGACGTCGACGTGGTGACGGCAATGCGCGTCAGCATCCGCGCCGTCAAGGAGAACCCGCGACCGATGCTGCTTTGGGCGGGGCTCATCGCCGGCTTCATGGTGCTTGGCGGTGTAACGCTGTTCATCGGGCTTGTGGTGGCGTTTCCGCTGGTCGGCCACGCCACATGGCATGCCTTCGAAGATCTCGTGCTGATCGACGACCGCAGCAAGGAATAGGTCACGATCGGGCAGAGTGGCGGCCGCGCCGCTCACCGTCTCCGCCGAGACGCGCCCGATGCAGACGAGATCCGGCCTATGAAAAAGGTCCCGGCGCCAAACCGTCGGGACCTTTTCTCGTTCCGAATTCCTGACGTGCCGCGCGGTTCTTTGAACCGGTTCCGAGCGTGCGCGTCGCGAACCGTCAGTCGTTCGCGTCGGGCCGTTTCGCCTGCTCCTTCTCCGCCGGTCCGGTCAGCGGCCGGTCTTGCAGCGCGCGCCACCCGGCGCCTTCGAGATCCTCGAACTGTCCCGACCGCAGCGACCAGAGGAACGCGGCGAGGCCGAGGCCGCCGAGCGCGAGTGCCGCGGGTATGAGCCAGGCGAGAGATGTCATCGGTGGAGCTCCAGCCGTTTGGTCTTGAGGCGGACGGCGTTGGCCGTCACCGCGATCGAAGATGCAGACATGGCGATGGCGGCAATCAGAGGCGTCACGTGGCCGAGCATCGCCAGCGGAACGAAGACGAAGTTGTAGGCGATGGCGATGGCGAAGTTCTGTATGGCCATGCGTTGCGAAGCTTTGGCGACGGCGATCGTCTCGACCACTGGTGCGAGGCCCTGGCCCTGGAAAATGGCGTCGGCCGTCACCTGACTGATGTCGGCGGCGCCTGCGGGCGACATGGAGGCGTGTCCAGCGGCGAGCGCGGGAGCGTCGTTGAGGCCGTCGCCGATCATCAGCGGCTTGTGTCCGGCGGCCGCGAGTTCACCGAGACGCGCGAGCTTGCCCGCAGGGCTCGTCTCGGCGCGGAAGGTCTCGATCCCGGTCGCCCCAGCGGCGGCGGCGACCGGCCCCTGGCGATCGCCCGACAGCAGCTCGACGGCGTAGCCGGCCCGTTTCAGGCGGGCGACGACCTCGGCGGCATCGGGCCGGAGACGGTCGATGAACGAATAGAGCGTGATCTGGCCGTCGCCGGCACGGTAGGCGAGCACGGATGCAGCGGCGTCGCCCGCGCCGATTGCCGGAGCGCCGCCCTCTGCGACGAAACCCGGCGCACCGAGGCGCTCTTCGCCGGCGACTTCATGCGGCAGCCTGAGGCCGGAGCCCGGCACCTCGACGACACCCTCCGCCGGTGCGACGGCGATGCCGCGCCGTTCGGCGGCCCGGACGAGCGCGCGCGAATAGGGGTGGCGGCTGACAGCGGCGAGGCGAACAGCGCGCGCCAACGTTTCGCGGTCGGCGCGTTCGGCGTCGACGAGCTCCGGTTCACCGAGCGACAGCGTGCCCGTCTTGTCGAGCACGATGGTGTCGGCCTCCGACAGCCGCTCGAGACCGTCCGGCGCCTTGACGAGAACGCCGCGCCGCATCAGCCGGCTCGTTGCCGCGACCTGTACGGCCGGTACGGCCAGCGCCAAGGCGCAGGGACAGGTGATGATGAGAACCGCGATGGCCGCGGTGAGCGACGGCTCCCAGCCATGGCCGAGGGCGAGCCAGCCGAGGAAGGTGGCGCCGCTCAGGATGTGCACAGCGGGGGCATAGATACGCGCGGCGCGGTCGGCCAGCCGCACATAGCGTCCACGGCCCTGCTCGGCGGCGTCGATGAGGCGCGCGATCTCGGCGAGCAGCGTATTCTGGTCCGTTGCCGTGGCGCGCACGATCAACGCTCCGCCGCCATTGACAGTACCGGCGTAGACGGCGGCGCCGACAGTGACAGGGCGCGGCACGCTCTCTCCGGTGATGAGGCTTTCCTCGACCTCGCTCGTTCCATCTTCGACGACGCCATCGGCGGCGATGCGCTCGCCGGCCGCGATCAGCACGCGGCTGCCAGGTTTCAAGCTGCGGGCGGAGACGCGCTGGCTCGAGCCGTCGTCGGCGAGCAGCACCGCGCTCGACGCCTTGAGCCCGAGCAGGTTGGCCGCGGCGCCCGCCGCCCGCGTGCGCATCATCTGGTCGAGGAAGCGGCCGATGAGCAGGAAGAACAGCAGCGTGATCGCGGCATCGAAATAGACGTGGTCGTTGCCCCGGATGGTCTGGAACACGCTCATGCCGGAGGCGAGGATGACGCCGAGCGAAATCGGCACGTCCATGTTGAGGCGGCCGCCCTTGAGCGCGAGACGCGCCGAGCGGAAGAACGGCTGGCCCGCGTAGGCGATGGCGGGCAACGCAATGAGCGCTGAAAGCCAGTGGAACAGCGAGCGAATGCCCTGGCTCATATCGTTGCCGATGCCGGACCACACGGCGACGGACAACAGCATCACGTTGGCTGCGGCGAAACCCGCGACGCCGAGCCGCTTCAGGAAATCGCGGTCGCGCGCATCGGCTTCCGCTTCGCGGCTCTCGATAAGCTCGGCGGCGGGGAATCCGGCGCCGTCGAGCGCGGCGATCATGGCCTCGACGTTGGTGCGGTTCGGATCGTAGGTGGCGCTGACGCGCTTGGTGGTGAGGTTGACGCGGGCGCGGCCCACACCGGGGAGCGCGTTCAGCGTGTCCTCGATGGTGATCATGCACGTACCGCAGTACATGGTGTCGGCGACGAGCGTCGTCGTTTCGGCGAGCGGCGTGTTGTCGTTCCCGGCTTCCCGCGCGGTCTCGTCAGGCGGCGTCGGCAGGGGGCGGAGATTACCGGTCACGCGACCTCTCGGGGCTCTTTTGCTCAGGCCACTTGCACTTCGCGTCTTGGAAACTCAGGGCTTCTGCCAGACGCGTTTTCTCATCCGCCAGACGACGGCCTCGCCATCGGACTTGAGTTCGCTTGCTTGCAGCTCGACGATCCAGGTGCCTTCTTCGAGCGCGGTGACCGGAGCGATGTAGGTTCCGGCGGACGCTTCCTTGAATTCGAGCGCACGGTCGAGGTCGCCCGTCGAGGGGCGGCCGATGCGACCGACGAGGAGCAGGCCGGTAACCGGTCGCTTGTTGCCGTCCACCAGCACGGCGCGAACCTCCCCGGCATGATCGGGCACGGCGAGATCGACGGTCCACCCGAGCGCCTGCTGGCGCTCGTCGGCCTCGATCCGCTGGTTGTACTCGAGGCCCTTGCGGTAGGGCTCGTTGGCGACGACCCCGGTGTGGGTCGACAGCGCCTGGTACAGGAAGACGCCATTGACCGCGAAGACGATGCCGAAAAAGGCGATCAGGCCGAGCAGCACGTGCCGCCCAGTGATCCCGCCCCCGCCCTCGGAGCCGCCGCGCGTGTTGCGATTGCCGTCCACTCGGATGCCCGCCATGTCTGTTGCCTTTGCTGAGCCAAGTCTTAGCGCCTCCCGGCACGGGTGGCGATAGCCGCGCCCTCCATCGTTCGGCCGGTAGGCCGCGGGCGGCGGCGCTCCGACCGGTGCCATTGCGGGCGCCAGGACGCCGTTCCGGCGCGGACACTCGTGCACCGCAGTGGTCGAGGCCGTCGAAACGGCCTCGTCTCGCGTTCCGTGCTTGCGGCGGTGCGCCGTAGGCGGCCGATCACGGTCGGCTTCGTGCGCGACGCCCGCTCGCGGGCTCCAAGCGCCGGCCGTTTGCGGCGACGACCTCGTGTCGGTCGCCTGCCTCCGCGCGCCGGAGCGCCATCCGGATGAAGGACACCGCTGGCGCTCTACCGGATGCGATGAGGGTCAATCCGGCCCGGTTTGCTCTCGATTTCGATGGATGCGCTTCGCGCTTCCATCTCAACCATTCGCCGTCTGGAGGAACATCCGACCGCTCAAGCGCCTCTGCGGCGTTGCGCGGCCGGACGATGCCTCATGGCTTGCGGAAGTTCGTCCCGCGCGTCGTCTTCTGGCCTCCCGCCGCGTCGGTGGCGACAAAATGGAACTCCGATTTCTCACCCGCGAGCTTCCCGAGTTCGCTCTTCGGCACGGTCACGTAGGCGCGAATCTCGCGGAGATCGTCCGGCACGACGCTAATGAGCGGCGTCTCTTCGCCTTCCTGGCCGAGCACGCTCATCTTGGCGCCGGGCAGCCCGTCGATCGAGAGCTTGAAGGTGTGGGTCTCATAGCGCTTGTTGAGAATCTTCACCGTAAAGGTGTTGCGGATGCCGCCGTCGGAGAGCTGGACGTAGAGCGGGTTGCGTTCCGCGATCACGTTCATCTCGAGCGTCGTCTTCGACATCAGCGCATAGCCGACGATCGCGCCGACGAACGAGATCACGCCGGCATAGAGCATCGTGCGGGGCCGGATGATGTTGAGCTTCAGCCCGCCGCCCTTCTTCTCCGACTGGATCGAACGGTGCGTGTCGTAGGCGATCAGCCCGTGCGGACGGCCGACCTTGTCCATGATCTCGTTACAGGCGTCGATGCAAAGCGCGCACTGGATGCACTCGAGCTGCCCGCCGTCGCGAATGTCGATGCCCATCGGGCACACGGCAACGCAGGCGTTGCAGTCGATGCAGTCGCCGCGTCCTTCCCAGCCCTGGCTCTTACGCAGCGGACCGCGCGGCTCGCCGCGGAAATCGCGATAAGTCACGAGCAGGCTGTCGGAGTCGATCATGGCGCCCTGGATGCGCGGCCACGGGCACATGTAGATGCAGACCTGTTCGCGGGCGATGCCGCCGAGCAGATAGGTAAAGCCCGTGAGGAGCGCGAAGAAGACGTACGAGGGCAGAGGTGCCTGTCCGGTGACGAACTCGTGTGCGAGCGTCGGCGCATCGCGGAAGTAGAGGATGAAGGCACCACCCGTCGCCGCCGCGATGGCGATCCACGACAGGTGCGTCATGCCCTTGCGGAAGAACTTGTTCGCGGACCAGGATTCCTTGTCGAGGCGGATGCGGGCGTTGCGGTCGCCCTGCCAGAAGCGCTCGACGGCGACCATCAGATCGGTCCACACCGTTTGCCAGCAGAGGTAGCCACACCAGACACGGCCGGCGATAGCGGTAAATAGGAACAGCGACAGCGCCGAGAGAACCAGGAAGCCGGTGACGAGATAGAGCTCCTGCGGCCAGATGGCGAGATCGAAGAAGAAGATGCGGCCGTTGTCGATGTCGAGCATCACGGCCTGATTGGGCAGGCCCGGGCCCCGGTTCCAGCGCAGCCACGGCAGCAGGTAATAGACGGCGAGCGTGCCGGCCATCACCAGCCATTTCACGTTGCGGAAGAAACCATGGCCGCGTTTGGGATAGACCTTCTTGCGGCTGGCGTACTGCGGGCGCTCGGCTTTGCGGTTGACGGCCTCGACGTCGATCTTCTCGATGCCATGCGCCTCGGCGGCAACCGTCTTCTTGTCGTCGAGAAAGGGATTCTTGACTTCGATCGTTGTCATTTCGCTTCGCACACCGCGTTCGTTGTGGGCAGTGCGGGCCGCCCCGCTGATCATCACAATGGGGTGTCAGGGCTTTGCGCGAAAGCCGCTCGCGGCTGCGAGGGTCGCTTCCCGACACTTTGTCGCGCAAGTCTCGCTCACGGTGCGCGGGAGCGCCGCATCGCGGCGGCTGTCTCAGGTCATTCTATAAGTCTCCCGCGCCCCGGGAAAGGGTATGAAGGGCGCGGGAGTGGATCGCATTGATAATTGTTCGCGAGGCGAGAGCTTACTTGCCGCCGCCGAGCGAATGGACGTAGAGCGCCAGCGACTTGATCGTGACGGGGTCGAGACGGCCCGCCCACGCCGGCATGGAGCCGCCGCGGCCCGTCTGGATGCTCTTCTCGACTTCGGCCTTCTTGGCGCCGTAGAGCCAGATGGCGTCGGTCAGGTTCGGAGCACCGAGCTCGAGGTTGCCCTTGCCGTCCTCGCCGTGGCAGGCGACGCACTGCTCGGCGAAGACTTTCTTGCCACGCTCCGCAGCGGCGGCGTCCTTGCTGGCGCCAGAGAGCGACAACACGTACTCGGCCGTGTCACCGATCTGCTTGGCGTCGAGCATGCCGTCGAGACCGAACCGCGGCATAGCGCTGTCGCGGGTGTTCTTGTCGGTCGACCAGCGGATGCCGTGCTGGATCGTCTGCTGGATGTCCTCGAGCTTGCCGCCCCAGATCCAGTCGTCGTCATTGAGGTTGGGATAGCCGGCACCTCCCTGCGCGCCACGGCCGTGGCAGGGCGCGCAGTTGTCGGAGAACACCGCCTTGCCACCGGCAGTCGCGAACTGCAGCAGGGACGGGTCCTTCTTGATGTCGGCGAGCGCCGTCTTGTCGAGCTGCGTGCGCAGCGCGCCCTGGGCCGCCTTGCCGGCTTTGACCTCGTCGGTCACGGTGGCGCGCTGGCTGTAGCCCAGCATGCCCTTCGTGTAGCCGGTCATCGTCGGCCAAGCCGGATAGGCAACCCAATAGCCGATCGCCCAGATGATGCAGACGTAGAACGTGTAGAGCCACCACCGGGGCAGGGGCTTGTTGAGCTCCTGGAGATCACCGTCCCAAACGTGGCCGGTGGTCTCGACACCCGTGACTTCATCGATTTTCTTGTGACCAGCCATCAGCGGCCCCCACCATTGGATTTCTCAGCTTCGAGTCCGAGCGCCCTGCGCTGAGCTTCGTCGAACTTGCGGTTGTTGCCCGGCCAGAAGGCGTAGGCGACCACACCGATGAAGAGCGCGAAGAAGAACAGGAGCGACGTGACTTGGCTGAAGGTTGCAACTGTGTCGTACGACATGCCTTGTTCCTTTCCTCAGCGGAGGTTGGGACCAGAGGCGTCGAAGCTGGCGAAATCGACCAGCGTTCCGAGCATCTGCAGGTAGGCGATGACGGCGTCGAGCTCGGTGACGGTCTCGGCGTTGTCGTCGAAATTGCCGACCTTGGCCTTCGGGTAGCGGGCGAGAAGTTCCTTCACGCCCTTGCTGTCCGGGTTGACCTGCGCCTCGATGTCCGCCTTGGCCTTGGCGATCATGTCATCGGTGTAGGGGACGCCCGTGATGCGCAGCGTGCCGATGTGGCTCGCGGCCTTGGCGGTGTCGAGCGGCGTCTTGGCCAGCCAGGGATAGCTGGGCATGATGCTCTCCGGCACGACCGAGCGCGGGTTGATCAGGTGCTCGCGCTGCCACTGGTCGGAGTACTTGCCGCCAACGCGGGCAAGGTCTGGACCGGTGCGCTTGGAGCCCCACTGGAACGGATGGTCGTACATCGACTCTGCAGCGAGCGAGTAGTGACCATAGCGCTCGACCTCGTCACGCAAGGTGCGCACCATCTGCGAGTGGCAGGTGTAGCAGCCCTCGCGGATGTAGATGTCGCGGCCGGCCTGCTCGAGCGGGGTGTAGGGACGCATGCCCTTCACCTGCTCGATGGTGCTTTGCACCCAGAACAGCGGCGCAATCTGCACCAAGCCACCGATCGACACCATGATGAGGATGCCGATCAGGAGGATAATCGAGTTTTTCTCGAATGGTTCGTGAGTCATGTTCTTCCCCCTTACTCAGCAGCCTGCGGACGCAGCTCCGGAGCCGCCGCAACGCGCGGCTGATCCTTCGCATCGACCGGCTCGTCGCCGCGGATCGTGCGCCACATGTTGTAGGCCATGATCAGCGCGCCGAGCACGAAGAGCATGCCGCCGATGGCACGGATGACGTAGAACGGATGCATGGCCTCGACGGTCTCGACGAACGAGTAGGTGAGGAAGCCCTGCTTGTCGTAGGCGCGCCACATCAGGCCCTGGAGGATGCCGGACACCCACATCGCGGTGATGTAGAGAAGGATGCCGAGCGTCGAGATCCAGAAGTGCCACTCGACCAGACGGAGCGAGTAGAGAGCCTTACGCTGCCACAGCCACGGGACGAGGCAGTAGATCGCGCCGAACGAGACCATGGCGACCCAGCCGAGAGCACCCGAGTGGACGTGACCGATGGTCCAGTCGGTGTAGTGCGACAGCGAGTTGACCGCCTTGATGGACATGAGCGGACCCTCGAAGGTCGACATGCCGTAGAAAGCCACCGACACGACGAGCAGTCGCACGACGGGGTCGGTGCGCAGCTTGTCCCACGCGCCCGACAGCGTCATCAGGCCGTTGATCATGCCGCCCCACGAGGGCATCCACAGCATGATCGAGAAGGTCATGCCAAGGGTCTGCGCCCAGTCAGGCAGCGCGGTGTAGTGCAGATGGTGCGGGCCGGCCCAGATGT
>CALMPK010000220.1 GCA_937873575.1 uncultured Hyphomicrobiaceae bacterium | reverse complement strand
TACCAGGGCGGCGACAAGCTGTTCCTGCCGGTCGAGAACATCGAGCTTCTGTCGCGCTACGGTACGGATGACGGCACGGCGCAGCTCGACAAGCTCGGCGGAGCCGCGTGGCAATCGCGCAAGGCGCGGCTGACGAAGCGGTTGCAGGAGATCGCCTCCGAGCTCATCAAGATCGCCGCGCTGCGCCAGTTGAAGGAGGCCCCCGCCATCTCGCCGCCGACGGGCGCCTACGACGAGTTCGTCGCGCGCTTTCCCTACGAGGAGACGGAGGACCAGGCGGCGAGCATCGATGCCGTGGTCGAGGATCTCGGCACGGGTCGTCCGATGGACCGCCTCGTCTGCGGTGACGTCGGTTTCGGCAAGACGGAAGTGGCGCTGCGTGCTGCGTTCGTCGCCGCGCTCAATGGTCTCCAGGTCGCTGTCGTCGTGCCCACAACCTTGCTCGCGCGCCAGCATTTCAAGACCTTCTCGGAGCGCTTCCGCGGCCTGCCCGTGCGAGTCGCGCAGGCGTCGCGTCTGGTCGGTGCCAAGGATCTCGCCGAGGTCAAAGACGGTCTTAAAAGCGGGCAGATCGACATCGTCGTCGGTACCCATGCGCTGCTCGGCAAGCAGATTCAATTCGCGCGTCTCGGGCTCCTCATCATCGACGAGGAGCAGCACTTCGGCGTAACCCACAAGGAGCGCCTGAAGCAACTGCGCGAGGACGTGCATGTTCTCACGCTCTCGGCGACGCCCATTCCGCGGACATTGCAACTCGCTCTTTCCGGCGTTCGCGAGCTGTCTCTCATCACCACGCCGCCGGTCGATCGCCTCGCCGTGCGCACATACATCTCGCCGTTCGATCCAGTCATCCTGCGCGAAGCGCTTCGCCGCGAGCGGTTCCGCGGGGGCCAGTCGTTCTATGTCGTGCCGCGCATCGCCGACCTCGACGACGTCGCGACCTTCCTGGCCGAGGCCGTGCCGGAGCTGCGCGTCGCGCGTGCGCACGGCCAGCTTTCGCCGACAGAGCTCGAGGACGTGATGACGGCGTTCTACGAGGGCAAGTTCGACATCCTGCTCTCGACCGCGATCGTCGAATCCGGTCTCGACGTGCCGAATGCGAACACGCTCATCGTGCATCGCGCCGACATGTTCGGCCTCGCCCAGCTGTATCAGTTGCGCGGCCGCGTCGGCCGTTCGAAGGCGCGCGCCTATGCCTATTTCACGACACCGCCGAACCAGGTGCTGACCGAGGGCGCGGAGAAGCGGCTCAAGGTGCTCCATTCGCTCGACACGCTCGGCGCTGGATTCAGTCTCGCGAGCCACGATCTCGATATTCGCGGTGCCGGCAACCTGCTTGGCCAGGAGCAGTCGGGGCACATCCGCGAGGTTGGCTTCGAGCTCTACCAGACCATGCTTGAGGAAGCCGTCGCGGCGATGAAGGGCGGTGATCTCGCCGCGGCCGAGGAACAATGGACGCCCGAGATCGCGCTCGGCACGTCGATCCTCATTCCGGAAACCTACGTCACCGATCTCCAGCTTCGCCTGGGGCTCTACCGGCGGCTGTCCGGTCTCGACACCCGCGCCGACATCGATTCCTTTGCCGCCGAGCTGGTCGACCGCTTCGGAGCGCTGCCCGACGAGGTGCGCCATCTGCTCGATGTGATGGAGATCAAGGGGCTCTGCCGTCAGGCTGGCGTCGCCAAGGTCGATGCCGGGCCGAAGGGTGCGCTGGTCGCGTTCCGCAAAAGCGCGTTCGCCAACCCGGCGGGCCTCGTCGATTTCCTGCAGAAATCACGTGGCCTCATCAAGCTCCAGGCCGATCAGCGTTTGGTGTTCAAGGCCGATTGGGAGCAGGCCGAGCGCCGGCTCAAGGGCGTGCGCGCCTTCATCGCCGAATTGGCCAACATTGCCGGCAAGGCCGTCAAAGCAGCGTGAAGCCGGGGCACTGGCGGCGGGCTGCAACGTCGCGCATGTCGCGCGTCAGCTCCAGCGCCGGTTCGACCACATCCACTGCTCGGGCACCTCGCGCACCCAGCGTTCGAACACCTGCTGCATCTCGACCATCGCGGCGCGAATGTCGGCCGACTGGTCCTGCGTGCGCGGAATCCGCAACTCCTCGAGCTCGATCCAGAACCGGCTCGTGGTGCCCTTGCGCACGCAGCGCGCGAGCCAGATGCGGGCGCCGACGCGGCGCGCGATCATCACGCCGATCGCCTGTCTCATCGCATCCTTGCCGAAGCACGGCACCGGCACGCCGGTCCGGTCGTAGAGATCGCACACCATGCCGAGCCGTCCGCCGCGACGCACGTAATCCATGATGACGCGGGCAGTCTTCTGGCTCTCGCCATGATCGCCCTCCACACCGCCGCGCCCGAACAGGCCGCCCGGATAGAGCCTGTCGCGCATGTGGCGCAGGAATTCGTCGACATAGGGATTGTTGACGGAACGGTAGACGGCGGCTGGGTTCGCGCCGGCGAGCGCCAAGGGCCAGATGGCGAGTTCGTAGTTGCCGAGGTGCAGCGAGATGCCGACGATCGGACCGAGTTTGTCCTTGTAGCGGCCGAACACCTTGCCCGAGCGGATCTCGATGCGGGAGGGATCGTCGAGGATCTCGTTCAACCGCATCGTCTCGACCATCACACGGCCGAGGTTCCCCCAATGCGCGTCGGCGAGCGCCGCGCGTTCCGCGCCGCTCTTCTCGGGAAAGGCTATGGCGAGGTTGTCGAGGGCGCGCTGGTGGCGCTTCGGGTTGATGCGCGGGGCGAGAAACCGCCAGACGCGGGCGGAGATCCCGGTCGCTACCTCGAGCGGGAATATGCGAACCACGCCGACGACGGCGCGCAAAAACAGGTACTCCAGCCGGAACTGAAGGTCGCGCGTGTTCGAGATGGGCTTCTCGGTCGGGATGGGCATATGGGGTGGGCACCAGCGGGTGAGCGTCGGCGGAGTGCGTCGGGCTGCAGCGTTCCGATTGCGCGTGCAGCCTGCCCTTGTCCCCGCAGAGCGCTCCCGCCGTCAATACCCCGTCGACGCCCTGCGGCAATGCTCCCAGGCTGACACCTCGCGCGGCTCCCCACGGCCGATGGGCCGGCGCGCGAGGTGGGTCAAGCGGCCGGCGGGGCAACAGGCAGCGGGCGCATCAGCTCGGGCTCGGCGAACGACGGTTGCAGTCCCTCGCGGACGATCAGGCGGCGCAGCGGCCCGATCGTTTTGAGCGCCACGAGGCCCGCGCCGCGCAGGAAGTGGACCGGGAGCAGCGGCGACAGCAGCGACTTGTTCAGGAGGTCGATGCTCCAGATACGGGAGGCGATGTCGGCCCGACGCGCCTTGTCGTAGGCGGCGAGGGTTTCCGGACCGCCGATGTCGCGTCCCTCGGAGAGGGCCGTGCGGACGCAATCGGCGAGGGCGGCGCCATCGCGCAGGCCGAGGTTCAAACCCTGGGCGCCGATCGGCGGTACGACGTGGGCAGCTTCGCCGATCAGCGCGACCCGGCGCTGCCCGAATGTCTCTGCCGTGAGCCCCGAAAGGGGAAATACGACCCGCGGGCTCAGTGTTCCGATCGCCCCGAGCAGGCCCTTCAGGCGAATTTCCAGCGTGCGGCGGAACTCGGCGTCGTCGAGCCCGGCGAGGCGCTCGGCCTCCTCAGGACGTTCGACCCAGACGAGGCTCGAGGCCGCTCCAGGCATCGGCACGACGGTGCAGGGGCCGGCGGCGCGATGCAACTCGGTCGAAATCTCGTGGTGCGGCCGGGAATGGGAGAAGACGGCCGTGAGCGCGCTCTGCTCATAGGCCCAGGCCCGTGTTCCGATGCCGGCGGCGGCGCGCGTTGCGGACCGCCGCCCGTCGGCGCCGGCGACCAGCAGGGCGGTGACCTTGCGCCCTTCCGCCAGCGTCAGCGTCGCCTGGCTTTCGCCAATGGTGACGTCGGTGACGCCCTTGGTGTCGATCAGCGTCACGCCGGAGCCTGGGGCCCTACAGCGCGCCGCCAATGCGGCGACGAGCGGCGCGTTTGGCACGTTGTAGCCGAAGTCGTCGCGCCCAATTTCGTTAGCCTCGAACAGGACTTCGGGCGCGCGCAGCAGCGCGTCGCGGTCGTCGACCAGACGGATCGCCTTCATCACGGCGCACTCATTCTTGACTGCTGTCCAGACGCCGATGCGGTCGAGCATGGCGATAGAGCCGGGGAACAGAGCGGCTGTCCGCATGTCGGGCCGGTCGCCGGCGGGCCGATGAGGCGGCGCGGCAATGGCAGTCCGGACCCCTGTCGAGGCGACGGCGAGGGCGGCCGCTAGGCCGGCAGGGCCGCCGCCGACGACGACCACGTCGAACTCGGCGCCGCCGGACTTCGTGCTCACGTCCTTGTTCGGATCGTTGACCATTTGCCGGTCTCCTGCCGCTTATCGCGCCCTGCTAGCAAAGGCGTGGCGGTGCGCGCCACGTGCTCTGGCGGCGGGTTATCCACAGGGGGGCGGTGCCTTGCCAAACACACCGGCAGCCGCGCTCGCCAGAACGGATGCGCAGTGGAATTTTCCCTGTTCCGCGAACAATCTAACGCTAATCCGCGGGCCGGCAACACCGGTTTTGACGCAGGCCGTATCGGCGTCAGAAGTGCCGGGCGGTGCCGCCGACATGGATCAGGTGAGGCTGGCATCGAATCATCGCGTGGCGGATGAGCAACGCAACAATGTCCAATTCTGTTGATGACAGCATTCGCGGTTTACGATCCGCCGTCCGTCCGGTTACATACCCTCAAGCTGGCTGAGGAAAGAGGCGGAGCGCCGCTTCCACAGTCTCAGCCCGCACTACTTAGTCGGTACCGCAATCAAGCGGATTGTGCGTGCCAGTAGCGTCTGTCGATCGGAGAGTTTACATGTTTGGGGGATTGTTCAAGACGACCAGCCTCGCCGCGCTTCTCGCAGCGGGTATGGCTTTTGGCGGCGCCTCGGCCCAGGCCGCTGACCTCGGCGGCGACTGCTGCGCCGACCTCGAGGAGCGCGTCGCCGAGCTCGAGGCCACCACCGCTCGCAAGGGCAACCGCAAGGTGACGCTGACGATCTCGGGTCAGGTCAACGAGCTGGTCTACTGGTGGGATGACGGCGAAGAGTCCAACGTTTACGTCGGTACCTCTAGCTACTCGTCCAGCCGCTTCCGCTTCAAGGGTGATGCCAAGATCAATACCGATTGGTCGGCTGGCTATTACATGGAGCTAGAGGTGGTCAGTGCTGCCGTGTCGGGCCAGACCGCGGGTTCTGACGAGTCGACAAATGCAGTTCAAATTCGCCAGTCCAACTGGTACTTGAAGAGCAAGTCGCTCGGCACGATCACGGTCGGCCAGCAGAGCCACGCGACTGACGACATTATCCTTTTCTCCCTTGGCGGCACGGCGCCCGGCACTGCTTCGAACCACAATGTCGCCCCGGGTTCGGGTATCGCTTTCGTAGGTGGTGGAACAGTCCGGCCTTCCGACCTGCTCCAGTTCCTCGACTCGGATCGCGCCAACTTGGTGCGCTACGACTCGCCGACGATTGGTGGCTTCATGTTTTCCGCCTCTTGGGGTGAGGACGACATGTGGGATGTCGCGCTACGCTACGCCGGTGAATTCAACGGCATCAAGATCGCGGGTGGCATTGGTTACCATGTCGAGCGTGATCGCAATGGCGACAATGGTACGGGCAACATCGTTCTGTCTCCTGTCGGTGCGGAGGTGGTGGGTGATGCTGCTATTGGCGCTGCAACTGCCGACTTCGAGGAAATCCGCGGATCAATCAGCGTCATCCATACCCCGACAGGTCTGTTTGCTGACTTGGCAGGTATCCACCGCGAATTTGATCTAGCGGGCAAGTCAGACTTCAACTATTGGAACGTGCGCGCCGGTATTTATCAGAAGTTCTTTGCTCTTGGTAAGACTTCGATCTTCGGCGAGTACGCTATGGCTTACGGTGCTCTTGAGGACACGAATGCGTTTCGCACCGTGGTCGCAGGTGACATTGTCACCAATGGTGTTGTAACTAATGACGACATCACAGTTTGGGGCTTCGGTATCCAGCAGAACATCGATGCTGCCGCTATGGAAATCTACGCTGGTTATCGTCGCTTCGAGGCGGACATCTCGGTTAACGGAGTGGCTCGTCCGACCGAGGACATCGACACCGTCTATACCGGTGCTCGCATCCAGTTCTGATCTGACAGCCACAAGCTGACGATCAGTGCCTGAAAATGGGGAGCCGCGCGGAAACGCGCGGCTCCTTTGCGCTTAGGGGCTTCGCAAGCAGCCTAACGACTGCGGGCAGCTACGACCCCGACGGCGTGTGGGATGGGTGCGAGAAGCAACTCAGGTGAGTGCGTGCTCGATGTCGTCGTGACTCGTTGCCAGTCGAGATAACAGCCGAGGGACCAAATTGGGCGGGTGGCGTGTCACCGATCGTGTGGCGCGCTCGATTCGCGTGCAAGGCTGATCTGCGGCCGGCACTCTTCGTGACTGGGACTCGTTCTAGGCGCACTCTAGGCACACTTCGCTCAGTTGCGGCAGCCGTAGCAGACCTTCGTCTGGTACAGCAGGCCAGTTCCTGTGGAAAATCTAGGGTTTCCCTTCAGGTGTTGCGGGGCAACTCGTGTCTAGAAGGCAACAACACCCCCTCAAAGCTGGGTAACAGGGTGATCGCTGATTGCCCGCCCTCCGCGGGTCATCTAAGAAAAAGCTAATGTCATCGAGTCGAGTGGGTGGCCTTCTAGGCCAACAAGTGCACTCCAGGTCCATCCGGGATGGTTCGGCCGCCACAACGGCCAGCTCCACACCCCCGGTGGGAGTCGCCGCGGGAAGCTTGCCCGGCACCCTCGCCTGACGACAGTGTTCCCAGCGTCAGTTCCGTAGCGTCAAACGAGTACCGCGTCTGGTCCGAGCCGCGTGCGTTCACGCGCGTGCGTGCTGCTCGGAAGAGACACGGCATCGACTGCCGGGCCGCGCGCGTGCGCTTCCTGCACCGTCGGACATCACGCAAGTGGAGACTGAACCATGATTGGGGGACTTATGAAGAAGACCAGCCTGATCGCCATCGCAGCCGCCGCTGCCGCCGTCTTCTCGACGAGCGCTTCGGCTGCTGACCTTGGCGGAGACTGCTGCGCCGACCTCGAGGAGCGCATTGCAGAGCTCGAAGCTACCACCGCCCGTAAGGGTAACCGCAAGGTTTCGCTGACCGTTTCCGGTCAGGTCAACGAGCTCGTCTACTGGTGGGACGACGGCGTCGAGTCGAACGCCTACGTCGGCACCTCGGGCTTCTCGTCGAGCCGCTTCCGCTTCAAGGGCGACGCCAAGATCAACGAGGACTGGTCGGCTGGTTACTACATGGAGATCGAGGTCGTCTCGGCCCAGGTTTCCGGCACCACTGCTGCTGACGACGATGCGTCTGTGGCCGTTCAGCTCCGTCAGTCCAACTGGTACTTGAAGTCCAAGCGCCTCGGCACGATTACGGTCGGCCAGCAGTCGCACGCCACCGACGACATCGTTCTCTACTCGCTGGCTGGCATCAGCGTCTCCGCTGCCGCCAACCTGAACGTCGCTCCCGGTGGCGCGCTGACGTTCCGTGGTTCGACACTCGAGGTCAACGACGTCTTCGGGTTCCTCGACTCCGACCGCGCCAACCTGGTGCGTTACGACTCTCCGGCGATCGCGGGCTTCACGATGTCCGCTTCGTGGGGTGAGGATGACATGTGGGACGTCGCCCTGCGCTATGCGGGTGAGTTCAACGGCATCAAGGTCGCGGGCGGCATCGGCTACCATGTCGAGCGCGATCAGACCGGCGACGCAGGCTACAACCTGCCGGCCGAGCTCTACGGCGTGCTCCGCCCGGACTTCGAGGAAATCCGCGGCTCCATCAGCGTCATGCACGTTCCGACCGGCCTGTTCGTCGACTTCGCGGCGGTTCACCGCGACATCGACAACCCGCTGTTCGACGAGATGTTCTACTGGAGGCTCGTCGGCGGCATCCAGCAGAAGTGGTTCCCGATCGGCAAGACCTCGCTCTTCGGCGAGTATGCTGAGGTCTCCAACAGCGCTTCGGGCGGTTTCGACACCGGTCTGACTGGTGGCTTCCTCTACAACAATGCTGATGGCCGCTCTTATGGCATCGGCGTTGTGCAGACCATCGACTCGGCAGCCATGGAACTCTACGCCGGCTGGCGTCGGTTCGAGGCTGACATCACCGAGTCCGACGGTAACGTGACGATCGCTGTCCCGACGCAGGACATCGACACCCTCTACACGGGCGCCCGCATCCAGTTCTGATCGGGTATCGTGAACGAACGAAGGCCGCACCTCCGGGTGCGGCCTTTTTTCGTTTTTTGTGCTGGTGGCCCGGTAGTTCCCCCGGACTTTGGCGACGATCACCGCTGCTCGCGCCGCACCGCTGCAGCCGACGCGGAACTTTCGACCCTAGACAGTGAGCAAAGCTCCGAATGCCGGGACATGTCAGGTGTGCGGCGAATTAACCTTCGGCAACCAAAGGAGATTGTGGGCGGAGCGTGGCATTCGTGTGCTCTCCACAAGAAGCTGAGTGAGTGTTGATCTCATGCCACATGGCGCCAGAACAACACTCGAATGCCGAAACGTTCATCCGGGCTTAACTACGCTCGTTTGATGCTTGTTAGGCGGCGATCAAAGCAGCATTGTCCCTCTTGAATTTGTGCGGGCGTTCCGACCGCGGGGTATTCGTTATGAGACTTGGACTAGCAACGCTCCTGTGCGCCGCTGTCGTCGCTGTTGGCGCGACGGCTGCCGCAGCGTTCCAGGACCAGCAGGGAAGCGCAGCGCCTGCCCAGGCGCAGCAGCAGGCTGCGCCGCAGTCTTCCGAGAAGCCGGCCGTCGAGTTTTCGGCTCCCGACGCTCCCAAGGGAACGGTTGGTACGGAAGTTCGCATTCCCGGCCTCGGCAAGCTTGGCGTGCTGCCGAAGATGGATTTTGGCCTCGAGCTGCTTTACGGAGCGGCCGGCGAATCGCGCGCGCCCGAGGCGCGTCCGGATACGGCGGATGACGACGATCTGAGAATTCGTGGCACGGTCAAGCATCGCTTCTGAACGGGGCGGTTGCGCTGGAAATCGCAAGCGGCTGGCCCTGGGGCTGGCCGCTTTTCGTTTTGGGTACGTGGGACTTCCGCGCATGCTTCGCTCCGATAGCTGGACCGATTCTAGTGGCGCGGGGCCGGCGTCTTGGTTCCGACTATCGTGCCCAGAACCACTGTTTCCGGGGGTGCAACGATGCATGTGGCAGCCTTCGCCGTTCACGTTTTGACGAGCCTGGGAGCGGTTCTGGCCCTCCTGGCGGTTCAGGCGGTCATGGCAGCGAATTGGGAGATGGTTTTCTTCTGGCTCGGCATCGCCATGATCGTCGATGGCATCGATGGTCCGATCGCTCGGGCGGTGGGTGTCACGGTCCGTTTGCCTCGCTTCAGCGGCGAGCGGATAGACCTCGTCGTCGATTACCTCACCTACGTCTTCGTGCCGGTCATGGCGCTCCTCGAGGCCGAGCGACTGCCGGCTCCCGTGGCCATGCCCTTGGCCACGGCGATCCTGCTGTCGTCTCTGTTCCATTTCGCAGACGTCGCGAGCAAGAGCGCCGACATGGCATTCGTCGGGTTCCCAGCGCTCT
Source organism: uncultured Hyphomicrobiaceae bacterium (assembly GCA_937873575.1). Lineage (GTDB taxonomy): Bacteria > Pseudomonadota > Alphaproteobacteria > Rhizobiales > Hyphomicrobiaceae > JAEUMD01. The sequence continues at coordinate 3,914 of CALMPK010000220.1, read as the reverse complement.
GGAATATCGTGGCATTCTACATTTTCGCGGTCGACGTCGGTCCGCAGGCGGCAACGGTCCTCATTCTGCTGGCCGTGGCGTTGACGTTCGTGCCGCTCCACTGGGTTCACCCTGTGCGGGTCATCCCGTTGCGGGCCGTCACGCTCGCGTTGACCGTGGTCTGGGCGATCGCCGCCGTGTGGGCCGTTGCTTCTGGGTTTCCGGCTTCGATACCGATCGCCGGCTGTCTCATAATCATCGCAGTCTACGGCGTGCTCGTCTCACTCTGGCTCTCGCGGCGGGGTGGCAGTTGAGAGGGGCGGGCGGAACTCTATTCTACCTTGGCAGCAGGTTGCGGGCTGCAGACAGTCCTTCGATTGGCAGGGCGAATATTGCTTGTTACTGTTTTCTTCAAGCTTTCGCGTGGGCTGCATCGTCCCGGGCTTAAAACCGCCGGGTTGAAGCGATCAGGATCCAGAAGCGAGCGCCAGCCGTTTCAGGTCGTGGTCGTGCCTCCTTCGGAACGACCTGCCTTCGGCCGGAGGCGTTAAGGACGTGCACGGCCCTTGTGGCGCCCCCGGCACGGTTGATGCATCATTGTTGAAGCATCACGGCGGGTGCGTATCGTCCGATGTCCAAGGGCCGCATCGCAAACCGGTCGCAGTGTCGGGCGCGGAGACTGGCGCGGTGACTGGCCGAAGCTGTGACAGGACGGCTGCGTCCGACGATTTTTTGTGGCGAGTAAGTATTGCATGCAGAATTCCGAACGACAGGCCGAGCCCGATTCCGGCACCGACCGGCGTTTCGGCCGTGCCAATCCGCTCTTTTCATCGGTCGTTCGGCTGGTCCCCCGCACGGGCCTGCAATTCATCGACATCGAGATCTCGACCCGTTCACTGGCCGGTACGCTGAACAAGTTCCTGAAGGACGAAGATCCCGAGCTCGGCTCGCTGCTGATCCGCCTTCCGGACGACGCGCGCGTCGATGGCTACGACCTGCATCCCGTGACGCGACGGCCGCTCACACCCTCGGACACCCTTTGGCTGACCGGGTATCAGGCGCTGGAGCCCTTCGTCGGAACGTGGATTCCCCTGCCGTACCTGCGCTTCGTCGGCCGCAAGGAGGCAAACCAGGGCCGCTTCGACAAGGGGCCGACGAACTGGGCCCGGCTGTACATCGAGCCGCCGGCCGAAGGGTTGCGCAAGGCTGACGTGATGAAAGCCGTCCTGGCCTTCGACACCGAGGTGGACGGGCGCAGCCGTGTCGACCAAGACCAGTACCTAGCGCCGAACACCGACGACGTATTCTTCGGCCCTGTTTTCATGCTGGCGCCCGAGCCCGAGGACTTGGACGATTTTCTCGGGGAATCGTGGCTGGACGACTGGGTCGGTTCGGCCTTCGCCGCGTTCCGGCAGCGTTCGTCGGAAACGAAGCCTGACGCCGGGGCCCACCAGCTCGAGCATCTGGCCCGCTACATCACACTGCTCAAGGTGCTCGGCACCGACGCCGAGCTCCCGCAGGTCCGCTTCGTCAACACGACCGCGAGCCACTGGCAAACGCGGACGTTCGGCGTCGATCTCGTGATCGACATCGACGAAACCGAAACGGCGGCGGTGATCGTCGACCGGCGGGCCGGCCAGGGCGGTTCGCGGCTGCCTCGCATCGAAACATTGCGACTGCGCGATTTGGCAGAGCCGACGTGCACCCACGAAGGGCCGTTCAGCACGACGGCGGAGTTCGACCCGCCCGTGTTCGGCGATGCCGTCGCGTCGCGCCGCAGTGGACGGGCCGATGCGTTCTACTGGCCAAGCCTGGTGAGGATCGGCAAGGAGGGCAAGCGTCTCTCACAGCGCGCCAGCGCCACGCCCGGCCTGACAGGATTGAGCGGCGTCGCGCGCGGGCTCGGCGAGACGGAGGCGCGGCCCGGCGTGTGGCGGTTCAGCAGGCGCGATCTCGAGGGGACCGAGCCGGGCGCCATGGTTTCCGGCGAGATTCTAGAGCACATCGCCGAGGACGGCTCGGTGATCGGCATCGCGGGCGAGGGCGGGGTTCCGGCGATCCGGCCACGGTTCTCCCATTCGTCGCTGCTGTCCATGTTCCTGGCGGAGTGCGTTCTACACTCGCTCTCGCAACTCAACGCGCCGGCGACACTCGCTGCGAGCGGGGAGGTGCGCGAGCTGAGCCGCATCATCGTCACCTGTCCGCTGTCGGCGACGGCGGAGGAGCGGCGGCTGTTGCTCGAGCGTATCGAGGCGGCAGTCGATCTGGTCTGGACAGCGCGTGGATGGGGTGCGGACGGCACCGGCCTCGCGCCCGAGCGTCCGCAAGTGAGCCTCGGCATCGATCCCGGGCTGTCCTCGCATCTCGCTTATCTCTACGACGAGGTGCGGACGCGCTGCGGCGGCAATGCCCGCCAGTTCATGTCCCTTTCGCGGGCCGGCCGTGGCGCGACACCCTCAACGGGTGCCGACGGTCCCGATGACGAATTGCGCATCGCCTCGCTCGACATCGCCAGCGGGGCCACGAGCTTCGCGCTCGTCGGCTATCGTGCCGATGGCGAGGGGCACATCGAGCCGCGCGCGGTGATCGGCGGGCGCACTGCGATCGCGGGTGCGAGCCTCGCCGAAGCGGTGCTGCGCACGGAGATCCTGCCGGCGATCGCGAGAAGCCTCGCCAGCGCCGGCCACCCCGACGCCGATGGTCTGGTCGAGCGGGTCACGAGCGCGACGCGCGCTGGGGGGAAGTCCGTGCCGCCGCATCTCGCATCGCGGCTTCTCGCCAAGGCCTTGAATCCGGCCGCGGCGGCGTTCCTCGAAATCTATCAGGAGCTGCCGCAGGGCGCGACGACGGCGGGCGCGGGGCTGCTCGCTCTCGGGCGTCTGGTGGAGCGCGGTGGTGGGCGCATGGAGCACGTCAGCGCCCAATTCGAGGCGCTGGCCACGACCGAGGGTGCCAAGGGCTTTCGTCTCGCCGATGTCATGGTGCGCATTCGTGTTCGCGCCGTCGCCGCGGCCCTCGCATCTCAGCTCGATCCGCTGTTCGCGCGCGTCGCCGAGGTGATCCGCTCGCACAATGTCGATCTGCTGCTTCTAAGCGGCCGTCATGCGGGGCTGCCGGACGTCCGGCGGCTCTTTCTGAAGCACTTGCCGCTCGGTCCCCACCGCGTCGTCGACGTGGCCGATCGCTGGCGTCAGGTGGTCAAGGAACTCGCGCCGCGCGTCGGCCGGCGTATGCTGCCGCTTCCCGGTACGGTTCTCGGTGGTGGACGCGGTTCCCAGGCGATGGATCACTTCGGCCTTCTTGCCGATCAGCTCGCCGATGCAGTGCCCGAGCAGACCGCCATAGACCTACCGGAGCCGGATGCGCGGTCGGCCGCAATCCAACGGCTCGCATGGGCGGGTCAAGGCGAGCTGGCCCTACTCACGGCGCGCAGCGACGTGCGCGGCTTCGCCGGCGCTGGTCGCGACGTGGCCCGGGATGGCGGAGGTCCGCTGTGACACCGGCCCAGAAGCTCGCGCTCGAGGCCAAGCTTTCGTCGCAGCGGGTGAACCAGCTCGTGACGTGGCTCGACCAGAACCGCCGCACGGTGGGGGAGGGCGAGGCGGGCCTCCGTGAAAAGCTGCGCACGCTGCTCGGACGCTTCGACGGCCTGCAACAGGCGATCGATCTGCCGCCGACCATCGGCGTCATCGGCGAGGTGGGATCGGGCAAGTCGCACCTCGTGCGCGCGCTCACCGCTTCGTCGGCGAGTGACGCGAACGCTGCCCGCGTCTCGGAGCCCGAGATCCTGCGCAATATTCTGCTCAGCGATCCAGACCTGCGCTGCACAGCGGCCGTACGCTTTCGCTCTGCCGCGCCCGCCGCCGGCGGACGCGAGCACCCGTTCCGCATCGGTCTGCTCGGCCTCGCCGATCTCGCTGCGATCATGGCCCGCA
>CALMPK010000219.1 GCA_937873575.1 uncultured Hyphomicrobiaceae bacterium | reverse complement strand
GGCCTCAAGCGTAGACGGCGCGCCGCGTCGCCCCGGCGCGGCGCTCATGCCGGGCGAACACGTTGTCGAGCCCCTCCTCGTTCAGCATGTCGATAGCTACGTCCAGGCCGTAGAGCAGGCCGGTCGCAGGGGTATAGGGGAAGAAGCCGTTGGCGTTGTTTGCCAGCATGTCATCCCAATGGAAATAGGCGCGTGCGAGCTTGGCGGTCTTCGACGCTGCGAGCGCCTTGTCGCTCACCGCCGTGAAGGCGAGACCGGGCGGCAGCATCAGGCCCTTCTGCGAACCCGAAATGGTGACGTCGATACCCCACTCGTCGTGGCGTAGGTCCATCACAGCGAGCGACGAGATGGTGTCGACCATGAGCAGCGCGGGATGGTTGACCGCGTCCATCGCGTCTCGCACCGCCTTGAGGTCGCTGCGGCATCCCGTGGCCGTCTCGTTGTGGACGATGCAGACGGCCTTGATCTTGTGAGCCGTGTCTTCGGCGAGGCGTGCTTCGACCTGCGCCGCATCGACGCCCGAGCGCCAGTCCGTCGCCAGGAACTCCGGCACGAGCCCGAGCTTCACCGCCATGTTCTTCCACAGCGTCGCGAACTGCCCCGTCTCGACCATCAGCACGTGATCGCCGGGCGAGAGCGTGTTCACCATGGCGGCTTCCCAGGCGCCGGTTCCCGACGACGGGAAGATGATCACCGGGTTCTTGGTCTTGAAGATCGACTTGACGTTCGACAGCACGCGCAGTGCGAGGCGCTGGAACTCGGGGCCACGATGATCGAGGATCGGCTGCGCCATGGCGCGATGGATGCGATCGGGCACCGGCGTCGGCCCGGGGATCTGCAGGAAGTGGCGGCCGGCGTGGCGCGGCTCGTTCGTCATCGTTGACCTCTGGCTTCTCGTTCTTTGCCGCACTCCAGCCGCAACGGCCTCGCGATCGAACCCGGGTGAGCACGACCGCATCCGGCCCCGCAGCGTCATCGCATGCGAAACCGTCGGGCTTCTATTCCGACATGACGTCAGGGCGCGCGGCAGAAACGCAGCTTTATGGACAATTATTGGGCAAGGTCAAGCAGCAGAAGACCGGATCGGAGGCAGCTTCCTGTGCGTCACTGCGTCTTCCGCGGGGCAGCACCCAACTGCTGCACCGCAGCACGTATTCCTGTGGTGATGTTCACAACTCGATGTTGGACGACCTCGCGAGGCGAGGTTACGTTTGCGCCACCGCATCACTTTCCTTGCGAGCGATAGATCAGCCTTCGTGAATATCGCGAGATCGTTGCGCTTCAGGAGAATTTACAGCGGACAGTGAATAGCCTTTCGGATTATATGGCATGCCAAGGCGGCCAAAGAGCCGCTGCAACGACCAAAGCCACTTAACGGCAAGTCAGGGAGATAACGCCGCATGACTACCAAGAACGACGACAAGCAGGTGTCTCGCCGCAAATTCCTCAAGACCGGCGCCGTCGCTGCCGGTGTTGCCGCTACCGGCACCGTCGCGATGCCGAACGTCTCGCGTGCCGAGACCGTCACGCTCAAGATGCAGTCCTCGTGGGGCGCGTCGGATATCTTCCAGGAGATGGCGAAGCAGTACACCGACCGCTGCGAGAAGATGTCGGGCGGTCGCCTCAAGTTCGACCTCCTTCCCGCGGGCGCCGTCGTCAAGGCGTTCGAAGTTCAGAACGCCTGCCACACCGGCGTGCTCGACGCGGGCCATCAGGTCAGCGCCTACTGGTACGGCAAGCACAAGGCGGCTTCGCTGTTCGGCACAGGCCCTGTGTTCGGCTGCGACGCGACGCAGACGCTCGCCTGGATCCAGTCCGAGGATGGCCGCAAACTCTACAAGGAGCTGACGCAGGACATCCTGAAGCTCGACATCGTCGGCTTCTTCGCGATGCCGATGCCGACTCAGCCACTCGGCTGGTTCAAGAAGGAGATCAAGTCGGTCGACGACATGCAGGGTCTCAAGTACCGCACCGTCGGCCTCGCCACCGAGATCATGCAGGGCATGGGCCTCAAGGTGACGCAGCTGCCGGGTGGCGAAATCATTCCCGCTCTCGAGCGCGGCGTGATCGAGGCCTTCGAGTTCAACAACCCGACGTCCGACCGCCAGTTCGGCGCTCAGAACGTCTCGAAGCACTACATGCTCGGCTCCTACCATCAGGCCGCCGAGTTCTTCGAGATCATCTTCAACAAGCGCAAGTTCGAAAGCCTGCCCGCGGAACTCCAGGCGATCTGCGAGTACACCGCTGAAGCCGCTTCGACGGCCAACTATGCCCTCGCGCTCGACCGCTATTCGGCGGACCTGCAGAAGCTGATGAAGGACGACGGCGTCACCGTCAGCCGTACGCCGACGTCGGTCATGCAGGCGCAGCTCAAGGCGTGGGACACGGTCCTCGACAAGCTGAACCAGGACGCCTTCTTCAAGAAGGTGGTCGACAGCCAGCGTGCCTGGGGTGAGCGCGTCGGCTTCTACTATCTCACCAACGCGGCCGACTACGAGCTCGCCTACAACCACTACTTCCCGGGCAAGCTGAAGAAGGCTTGATCGCAGACATTACCGAGCAGGCGGGCTGCCGCGCGTGGCGGCCCGCCTGTTTTTTGCCTGCCCGCCGATGATCGAACCCGCTCGAATCGAGGGTCAATCCGTGCGCTCCTTCATTTACGCCATCGACAAGTTCTCGCTCTGGGTCGGCCACGCCTTTGCATGGTGCATCATCGCCATGACATTCGGCGTCGGCTACGAGGTCTTCGTGCGCTACGTGCTGCGCGATCCGACCTCGTGGGCCTTCGACCTCAGCTACATGATGTACGGCACGCTGTTCATGATGGGCGGCGCCTACACGCTCTCGCGCGACGCGCATGTCCGCGGCGACGTCTTCTATCGCCTGTGGAAGCCGCGAACGCAGGGAATAGTAGAGCTCACCCTCTACATCCTGTTCTTCTATCCTGCTGTCCTCGCGCTCATCTTCGCCGGCTGGAAATTCGCCGAGCAGTCGATCGGTTACCGCGAGGTTTCGGTGATGAGCCCGGCGAACGTGCCGATCTTCCATTTCAAGCTGGTGATCCCGGCGGCCGGCATCCTGCTGTTCATCCAGGGCCTGGCACAGGTCTCGAGATGCATCCTCGCCATCCGCGAGAATCGATGGCCAGACCTCATAGCCGACGTCGAGGAAACGGAGACCATGATCCTGCATCAGGCTCAGGACCACGCAGAAGTTCAAAAAGAGATCGACGCCAGCAAGGGGGGCGGCCGATGACCGATCCGCAAGTCGCCATCTTGATGCTGGCGCTGTTCATCTTCATCATTCTTTTGGGCTTCCCGATCGCTTTCACGCTGATGGCGATGGGCGTCGGCTTCGGCTACTACGCCTACTACGATCCGTCGCGCATGCAGACGGTGTTCGATAATCGCATCTTCGACCTGTTCGTGAATCAGACGTACTCGGTGATGTCGAGTGACGTGCTCACGGCCGTGCCGCTGTTCCTGTTCATGGGATACATCGTCGAACGCGCGAACATCGTCGACCGCCTGTTCACGACGCTGCAGATAGCCGCCCGCCGCGTCCCCGGCTCCATGGCGGTCGCAGCGCTGCTCACCTGCGCGCTGTTCGCCACCGCGACCGGCATCGTCGGCGCCGTCGTCACGCTGATGGGACTGCTCGCGTTCCCGCAGATGCTGAAGGCCCGCTACGACGTTTCGTATGCGTCGGGCGTGATCTGCGCCGGCGGCTGCCTCGGCATTCTGATCCCACCCTCGATCATGCTGATCGTCTATTCGGCGACGACATCCGTGTCGGTGGTGAAGCTCTACGCGGGCGCGTTCCTGCCGGGCTTCATGCTCGCCGGCCTCTACATGCTCTACGTCATCGGCCGGGCGATCGTTCAGCCGAGCATCGCGCCGCCGCCGCGCGAGGAGGATATTCCGAACCTCACCACGTTGCAGCTCACCGGCCTTGTGTTCACCTCGTTCGTACCGCTCGCGGTGCTCATCCTCGCCGTGCTCGGCGCCATCCTGTTCGGCCTCGCCACACCATCGGAAGCCGCCGCCGTCGGTTCGCTCGGTGGCTTGCTGCTGGCCGTTATTTATCGATCGCTGACATGGGAACGGCTGAAGGAATCTGTCTATCTCACGGTCCGAACCTCGGCCATGGTGTGCTGGCTGTTCGTCGGTTCCTGGACGTTCTCGTCCGTCTTCTCCTATCTCGGTGGCGAGCACCTCGTGAAGGAGTTCGTTCTCGCGCTCGACCTGACGCCTACGACCTTCCTCATCCTCACCCAGATCATCATCTTCCTGCTTGGCTGGCCGCTCGAGTGGTCGGAAATCATCATCATCTTCGTTCCGATCTTCCTGCCGCTCATCAAGCACTTCGGCATCGATCCGCTGTTCTTCGGCATTCTCATCGCGCTGAACCTGCAGACCTCGTTCCTCACACCACCGATGGCGATGGCGGCGTACTACCTCAAGGGCATCGCGCCGCCGCACGTACAGCTCGGCCAGATCTTCAAAGGCTGCATGCCGTACCTGGCAATGGTGCTGATCGCGATGGTGCTGATCTACGTGTTCCCGGGCATCGCGCTCTGGCTGCCGGAATACATGTATGGCAAGTGATCGCAGGGCCGCCGCCGAGGCTCAGAGCGCGGCCGACCTCGGTCTCGCCGACGCCGCGGCGGCGATCGCCGCCGGCCGTCTGAGATCGACCGAGCTCGTCGGCGCCTGCCTCGAGCGCATCGCCGCCAAGGACGGGGATATCGGCGCCTTCGCCGCACTCGACCCGTCGTTCGCCATGGAGCAAGCCGAGCGCGCCGACCGCTGGCGGGCGACCGGAAACGGTGTCGGCCCGCTGCACGGCGTACCCGTCGCGGTCAAGGATGTGATCGATACCGCCGGGTTCGCGACCGAGTACGGCTCTCCGATTTTCGCCGGCCGCCGTCCCGCCAAGGATGCCTTCGCGGTCTCGGCGTTGCGGGCGGCAGGCGCGGTGATCATCGGCAAGACAGTATCGACGGAGCTGGCGCTGCTCACGCCCTCAGCGGTTCGCAATCCCATCGCGGCCGGACATTCGCCCGGCGGCTCGTCGGCGGGTTCGGCTGCCGCCGTCGCGAGCCACATGGTGCCCGCCGCGCTCGGCACGCAGACGGCCGGCTCCGTTCTGCGCCCGGCTTCCTACTGTGGCGTCTACGGCTACAAGCCGACCTTCGGCATGATCTCCCGTCGTGGCGTGCTGATGCAGTCGCACACGCTCGACACCCTCGGTATGCTGACGCGCTCCATCGCCGATACCGCGCTGCTCGCCGACTGCCTCGCCGTGCACGATCCGGACGACGACGTGAGCGAGCCCGCGAGCCGCCCGCGCCTCGCCGGGATCGCCTCGACCGAGCCGCCCGCTCTGCCGCTGTTCGCCTTCGTCAAGACTCCGCCGTGGAGCGACGCCGACCCGCGCATGCACGAGGCTTATGGAGAACTCGTCGCCGCCCTCGGTGACGCCATCGTCGAGGAGATCGAGGCGCCGCTGCTCGCCGACGTGATCGAATGGCAGCGCGTCGTACAGCTCGCCGAGAACGCGGCGTACTACGGGCCGCTTCTCGACCAGTACCCCGACAAGCTGTCGAACGGTTTGAGAGAGCGGCTGACACTCGGCGCGGCCGTGCCCGTGCGCCAGTATCTCGAAGCTTACAACTCGCGCGAGGCGGGCTACGCGGCTGTGAGCCGGCTGTTCGACCGCTACACCGCGATTCTTACCCCGGCGGCACCGGGGCCGGCGCCACGTCTCGAAGAGGGCATCACGGGCTCGCCGATCTTCAACGGCCTGTGGACCTATCTCGGAATGCCCGCGATCTCGCTGCCTCTGCTCGAGGTCGATGGTCTGCCGCTCGGCGTCCAGCTTGTCGGTCCACGCCACGACGACGGTCGGCTGCTGCGCACGGCACGCTGGCTCGAGCGCCACCTCGAAACATCCATGGGCTAACCGGCCACCGCGCCGCAGGAGGAACCATGTACGAGAGAATTCTGGCCGTGATGTCGCTGATCGTATTTGCGGTCTTTCTCGCCATTCTCGGCATCTGGGTCGAAAGCATCTCGCTCAAGATCGTGCTGGCGATCACGGTGCTGATGTGCGCTTACGATTTCTGGCTCGAAGCGCTGATGCGCACCAAGAACGGTAACGGCGGCAAGCACTGATCGGCGCCGTTCGGCCGTCTCAGCGTACATCCGCCAGCGCGCCGGCGAGAGCCTCGGCAAAGCGGTCGAGCCCCTCGTCGAGGCCGCAGCTCACGCGGATGCAGCGATTGAGCGGCGCCACACCCGGCATACGGATGAACACGCCGCGCGCCAGAACCCCGTCGAGAATCTGCTTCGCGTAGGCACCGTCGCGTCCGCAGTCGATAGCGACGAAGTTGGTCGCTGACGGGAGCGGCGCCAGGCCGTTATCGCGCGCGATCGAGGAGATGCGTTCGCGTGCCCGCGCGATACGCCCGACCGCCTCGGCGAGATAGTCCTGATCGCCAAGCGCCGCCAGCGCACCGAGCTGACCGGTGCGGTTGATGCCGTAATGGTTGCGCACTTTTTCGAACTGCTCGATCAACGCCGCAGGCCCGAAGCAGTAGCCGATGCGCGCACCGGCAAGTCCATACGCTTTCGAGAAGGTGCGATAGCGCAGCAGGTTGGGGCGCCCGAGATCGACCGGCGGCAGCGTGCCCGCCGGCGCGGTATCGCCGTAGGCTTCATCGAGGATCAGCAGCATATCGTCGGGAACGGCCGCAATCAGCCGCTCGATCTCGTCGGCGGGCCACCACGACCCCATCGGGTTGTCGGGGTTCGAAACGTAGAGTACACGCGCCTTTTCGCGCTTCGCCGTTTCGAGCAGAGCGCCGAGATCCTCGCGGTCGTCGCGATAGGGCACACGCACCAGCCGCCCCGCATGCATCGCGACGTGGAAGTTGAAGGTCGGATAGGCGCCGTCCGACGTGACGACGGTTCCGCCCGCAGGCAGCACGACATGCAGCGTCAGCCCGAGCAGACCATCGATGCCCTCGCCGATCACGACGTTGTCCATGCCGATGCCGAGATGTCGCGAGATCGCGGCCCGCAACTCGTAGTTTTCGGGATCGGCGTACATCCAGGCTTCGGCCGCTGCCGCGCGCATCACCTCGACCGCCTTCGGCGAAGGGCCGAACACGCTCTCGTTGGCGCCGAGACGCGCCAGGAACCGCTTGCCCGAGGCGCGCATCAGCGCTTCCGGACCGACGAACGGAACGACGCGCGGCAGAGCGGCGATCGCATCCTTCACGAGCGGGTGAGACATCGGCAGTTCCTCGATGGGCTTGCTTTTGGTTGGCGGCAAGGATGTGCCGCGGCAGAGATCGCATCCGCGGGCGGTCGTCAGGACCGAGCCGCCGGACGGGATCGGGAGTTCATCAGATCAGCCCGAGCGCCGCAAGCTCGCGGCGCAACGTATCCGGCATCTGATCGACGCCGCGCGGCCCGGCGCCACCGAGATCGGCCGGCGCATCCTCGTGCGCGAGATAACGCCAACCCTGGAAGGCGCGCCGCGGCAGCGAACGGACCGGCACGAGCGGGTCGTCGAGTTCGATCAGGCAGCACGCCTGCCCGTTATCCTTGACGCCTTCGCCAAGCCCGAGAATACGCTGACGCACCTGGATCACCCCCTTGATGACCCAGTAGAGCGAGCCGCCATCGAGCAGCTCCTGCTGGCGCTTCGGCGTCTGGAACGTCGTGTGGAAGATGCGCGCGTGCGGATCGGACTGCCGCAGCTCGGCGATACGGGCCTGCTGCCACGCGGCGAGATCCTCGACCGACGTGGCGCCGACGCAGAGTTTGACGAGGTGCAGAGGCATGGCGGCTCGGGCGACACGTTGTTTGGCGGGAGAGTTGACGTCGCATCATAGCAGGCTCGTCGTCGCGCACAGCCCCCGGCCCTGCCGCCGCCGCGCGACGCAGGGGAAAACCAGAAGAACCGCATGGTCCGCGCGGGAGGCCGGGAGTGCGGCACGTGCGGGGCACATCTTTTTCGACCGACCCCGCAATGATCCTGGGCCGAGGGTGCGGTTCACGGCCTCGATGCGAGCGCAGAGCGCTCCCATCTCAACCGATCGCAGAAGTGACTTTGCGTTCAGGGTCCGATTCACGGCCTCGATGCGAGCGCAGAGCGCTCCCATCTCAACCGATCGCAGAAGTG
>CALMPK010000218.1 GCA_937873575.1 uncultured Hyphomicrobiaceae bacterium | reverse complement strand
GGCAGGTAGGTGCGCTCCGGTCGCCCGAGGAGAATCTGAAGCGAGGTCAGATAGTCGGCCATGCGGCCTTCGGGCGGCGCGACGACGGTGGTGTTCCAGGCCATCACATGATCGCCGGAGAAAAGGATCTCGCGGCCATCGAGCGCATAGCATATGTGATCCGGCGCGTGCCCGGGCGTGTGCAGCGCCGTCATCGACCAGTCGGCGCCGGAGAGGACGTCGCCATGGGCAAGCTCGATGTCGGGCGCGAACTCGATGTCGACGAATTCCGTGCCCGACGGGCTCGACGCGATGGTGCCGCGCGAGACGTGGCCGCGGCTGTAGCCGGCGGTGAGCGCGCCGGTGACGGCCTTGAGCGCGGCGGCGTTATCGACGTGGTCGCGATGGGTATGGGTGATGAGGATGTGCGTGATCGGCCGTCCGGCGGCGACGCGGAGGATATCGCCGATGTGTTTTTCGTCGTCCGGTCCAGGATCGATGACGGCAAGCTCGGTCGAGCCGACGATGTACGTATTGGTACCCTTGAACGTAAACGGCCCAGGGTTCTCCGCGACAAGGCGGACGACGCCCGGACCGAGCCCGGCTGGCTCGCCGTAGCTAAAACTCATCGATGTCTTGAATTCGATGCCTGACGCCACGGCGCATCACCCCTTGCCTGCGCCCGAACGGTGGGGAAGGCCACTGCTACGAAACGATCCCGCGAGAGCGCCGGGTCGCCCGACCGTCGGGCCCGCGCGGCCAAATACCGGACACGGGTGGGGCGCGCCTCCGCCTCGCATCGTTTCGGTAACCGCGCTTATCAGGAACCTGCTCTAGCAGTAATTCCGCGGAGGGACCAGGAAGTCGTGACGTGCAATCGAGGCCATGAGGTCACGTTGCGTTACAGGCTTTCGGCCGGACCTCGGCCCCTATCCGACGCCGACGAACGGGGAGGCATCGTCCTTCGCGCGCGGGATGCGGTAGCCGCGCTCCTTCATGTCCTTGAGGATGACGTACATCTCGGCCGCGCCGAGAGCGTCGTTGAAGGCGTCGTGCGCGGCGAGATCGGGCAGGCCGAGATCTTTCATGATGGTGGCATAGCGCAGATCGAGCTGCGTGCCCGGCGGCGCATTGGCGAACTTGCGATCATAGAAGAGGTCGCACACGTCCTCGAGCGGGTTCGGGAGGCGGATGTTCAGGATCTTCAGCATGTACTTGTTGAGCATCTGGATGTCGAAATCGATCCAGTAGCCGACGATCGGCCGCGCGCCGATGAAGTGCAGCAGCTCCGGCAGTACGTCGGACATGTGCCGGCCGTGCTCGAGATCCTTGAGGCGAAGCTGGTGGATCTTGACCGATTCCGCACGCAGCGCCGCATCGGGGCGCACGACGACGTTGAATGCCTCGCTCGTCAGGATGCGCTTGCCTTTGATCGGTATGGCGGAGATCGAGATGATGTCGTCCACCCACGGATCGAAGCCCGTGGTCTCGCAGTCGAGCGAGATGGCCTCGTCCGTTTCCTGCCGGCGGAACAGGAAGCGGTATTCCGGGTCGTTGATGACCAGGCGGTCGATGCCTCGCCGCAGCGCGCTCAGAATGGGCATGTCGTCGGCTCCCTTTCCGCCGTCCAGCGCACGCTCAGAACAGACCGAGGTGATAGCGGCTGCGGACCACTTCACGGAACCGCTTCACCACCTTCAGGGCTTCGCGCAGAAGATCGCGGTCGCGTGAGGAAAGTTCGCTGAGGCGCACGATCGCTTCCTCGTCGTGGCGTCCCGTCTTCATGGCATTGAGCTGCGAGCGCAGGCGCACCTCCATGAAGTAGGAGAGCGAGCTCTTGAGGTCGTTGCCGAGCTCGGCGCTGAGCGTTCCGCCATTGACGAGCGCGGTGATGCGCTCCGCGGTTGAGGTTTCGGTGAGGCCCTTCTCGATCGCGATCACGCGGACGCCGTGGACGATGGGGAACGTTCCGGACTTCTTGATGTGGATCGCATTGGACGCTACGCCGACGCTCGCCATGATCGAGGTGAACATGCCGGCGCTCGCATCCGCGAACTGGTCGATCGCTTTGGCGAACCGCGCGAGGTTGCCCGTCTCGCCGCGCATGAAGCTGGTGATTTCGGTCTTGGCGCGGGCAAGCAGCTCAGGCCGGCCGGCGACACAGACGGCATCGAAAAAGATGCCGAGGTTCATGGCGCTCATCTCGTCCGGCGTCATGATCCAAGAGCGGATCTGACGCACGAAGTCGTCGATCGGCTGGGACCACTGCGGATTAGTCACCATGACGTTGCCCGGGCAGGGCGGGAATCCGAACTGGCTCAGTGCCCCGGAGAAGTCTTTGCGGAACCGGGCGAGATCGTCTTCCGGAACGGGGTTGGCAAGCAGCAGTCCATTGTCCTGGTCGGTGCGAACGGTCTGCTCGCCACGCCCCTCCGAGCCCATGACCACGAGGCAGCCGGCTTCCTTGATCGAGGGCGGCGCAATGAGGTCGTAAAGCTTCGCGAACAGCGCGCGGTTGAGATCAGACGTGATCTCGGCGATCACCTCGACCTTCACGCCCTGCCGCTCCAGGCGATCGACCTGTTCCTGAATGTCGCGCGCCGGCTCGATCAGGTCCTCGACGGAATGCGCGCGGTCGATGCGGCCAGGGATGAGCTGGGAGTTGCCGGCGACGAGGCCGAGGATGTCGATATCCTCGAGCATGCCGACGAACTCGCCCTCGGAGCGCACGGCGAGGCGGCGCTTGCGGTGGCGCGTCATCTTGATGAGCGCCTCGAAGACGAAATCCTCCGCGTCGACCGAGATGACGTCGAAGTGGCAGACGTCCTGAACGAGGGTGTCGTGGGATTGGCCGGACAGCAGAATGGCCTTCGCCAGGTTCATGCCGGTGATGACGCCGACGCGGCCGCCATCGCGCACGAACAGCGCGTTGTTGTTGGCCTGCATCATGACGACCGCGGCGTCCTTGATCGTTGCGTTACCTTCGATCCAGGTCGGTGGATGCAACCGTGCCTCGCGAACGCGGGCGCGAAGAACCTGTTCGACGCCTTCGGTCTCCTGCCGGCGCGCGAAGTCTGCGAGCTTGCGCGAGACCTCCTGGTAGAAGAACGCGCCGAAGCCGACGTTACGGCGGATGAGGGCGAGAATGAGGGGCTTCGGGACGAGGTAACAGAGCGTTTCCTCGGTGGTGACGAATGTCGAGCCCGCCGCGCCATGCACGACTGCGCGGGCATCGAAGCTGTCACGCGGACCGAGTACGGCCTCGACGGATTCACCGTCGCGCTCCTCGATGCGGCCTTTGATGATGACATGAAGGTGCTCGGAGGCAGCACCCGATGCGATGATCGTGGTCGA
>CALMPK010000217.1 GCA_937873575.1 uncultured Hyphomicrobiaceae bacterium | reverse complement strand
GGCATCATTGCCACAGACGTTCCGCAGTCCATGACGGCGGCACAGCGGGTCGCGTGCACCGGGCCGATGGGCTTGGTGGGCTCATCACGAGTTTGATGGCTGGCGTGCGATTTCATCGACGTGCGATAGCTCCCGAGAGTGCTATCGACATCGAGGTGGTCGCGAACGCGATCCGTCAAAGTCGTGAACAGCACACTCGAACATGAGTTTACGGTGCGCTTCATGTCTCGACCGATCGCACCTTAGGGGATGACTTTGAGACAGCCTTTCCGCATCGGAGGTCAGGTCGTGGCGCCGGGTGAGCGCCGGCTGGTCGATCTGCCGGTGTCGCGGTTGTCGAATCACACACCCGTATCGCTGCCGGTGCACGTCTTGCACGGCGCGAACCCGGGCATCACTCTGTTCATCTCGGGCGCGGTGCACGGCGACGAACTGAACGGTGTCGAGATCATCCGCCGCATTCTTCGCACCATCTCTCCGGCCAATATCCACGGCACGCTGCTGTGCGTTCCGGTCGTGAACGCCTATGGATTCATTGGTCGTTCGCGCTATCTGCCGGACCGGCGCGATCTCAACCGCTCGTTCCCGGGGTCGCCAAATGGATCGCTCGCCGCACGGCTTGCGAACCTGTTCCTCGTGGAAGTTGTGAAGCGCTCGGAAGTCGGCATCGACCTGCATACGGCGGCGGTGCACCGCATCAACCTTCCGCAGATCCGATGCGCCTTGAAGAAGCGAAGCCGTGTTCGCGAGCTCGCCATGGCATTCGGGGCGCAGGTGGTGCTCGACAGCCCGGAGCGCAGCGGCTCACTGAGGCGTGCGGCACGGGATGTCGGCTGCGACGTGCTCGTCTACGAGGGGGGCGAAGGGCTGCGGTTCGACGAGTTCGCGATCAAGGCGGGTGTCGACGGCGTTGCCGGCGTGATGCTGGAGGCCGGTATGCTGGAGCTGCCGCCCAGATCGAAGCGAGCCGACAGGATGCCCGGCCAGACGCCGATCATCGCCAACTCGTCATGCTGGGTGCGCGCACCGGAAGGTGGCGTCTGGCGCACGACCCGGCGCATCGGTGATGCTGTCGCCGCCCAGGAGGTGGTCGGTTATGTCGCCAATCCGTTCGAGGAACTCGACGTAGAGGTGCGCGCGCCGCATCGCGGCATCATCATCGGCGCTACGACGCTGCCGGTGGTCAACATGGGCGACGCCGTGTTCCATCTCGCCTGGGCCGAGGAGATGGGCAGCAAACCCCGCGACCGCGAGGCCGCGGAGCCCTTGATGGACGAGGACGAGATCATCTGAGAGCCTCATCCTCCGCTACGCGATCCCGTCGGTCAGCTGCTGCGCTCGCCACGTTTCGGCAGCTTCGCCAGCACGAACGCCACCAACGCCACGGTGACGACGAGCACCGATACCAGCCCGCCAAGGGCGATCATGGCCAGCGGATCGGTGTCGAGGAAGAGAGCCTTGAGGTCCATCGCCGTCTCCTGTGTGGTGCGCCGCTGGGCCGAAACCCCGCGAAGCCTTGGCGGCTCAGCGAAGCGATGGCGCGGCCTTAGGTTCAAACAGGAAAAGATTGCGACGTGGGCGTCGCCAGATCATTGCGGGTAGTCAACGTTTCGGCTGACTGGGGTCAGCGCAGCGGGGATCATTCGCCGCACTCGCGTGGGCCGGGCCGATACCGATCGGGGCGGTGAAATGTCACTCGGTGCCGGCACGCCCGCCGGCAACGGCCTTGTGGAGCAACAGCACGGGCACGAGGCCGGCGACGACGATCGCCAGGGCACCGAGCGCCGCCTCCTCGAATTGCTCGAGCGCCGCGAACGAATAGACATGGGTCGCGAGCGTATCGAAGTTGAACGGGCGCAGAAGAAGAGTCGCCGGAAGCTCCTTCATCGAGTCGACGAACACGAGCAGCCCGGCGGCGCCGAGCGCAGGAAGCAGCAGCGGTAGGTGCACGCGGCCCAGTGTCGAGAGTGCCGTTTCGCCCAGTGCGCGTGAGG
Organism: uncultured Hyphomicrobiaceae bacterium; assembly: GCA_937873575.1. GTDB lineage: Bacteria > Pseudomonadota > Alphaproteobacteria > Rhizobiales > Hyphomicrobiaceae > JAEUMD01. Next base: position 33,528 of record CALMPK010000217.1, on the reverse strand, counting down.
CGGCATCGAGGTTGGGAGAGATCTGTTCGAGGCCGGATTCGATCGAGCCGAGGGATACCGCGAGAAAGCGGATCGTATAAGCGAGCACCAGCGCGGCGACAGTGCCGGAAAGCAGCAGGCCGGTCGAGATGCCGAACGTCCGGCGCATGAATGCGTCGATCGTGTTGTCGAATCCGGCGAGCGGTATCAGCAGCCCGAGCGCGAGCACGGTTCCGGGAATCGCGTAGCCGAGCGATGCGATCCGGATCGCCGCGCGCGTGAACGGGTTCGGCTCGACGCGCTGGGCATAGGCGAGCACGAGCGCAAGGGAGACGGCGGTGACGGCGGTCGCGGAGGAGAGCATCAGGCTGTTGGCGGCGGCACTGTAGAAGCCGAGCTCGAGGCTCTTGCCCGCATAGGTGAAGGCGTGCCGAGCGAGCTGCAGGAAGGGCAGCAGGAAGCCGATGACGAACGGCATGGCTGCGATCACTGACGCCGCATAGCCACGCCATCCTGTGAGATCCTGGAACGGTATGGAGCGGTAGCGTCCGGTGGTGTGATGGACTTTGGCGCGGCCGCGCGCGATGTGCTCGAGAGCGAACAGGCAGACGATGAGTGTCAGAAGCACCGATGCGATCTGCGCTGCCCCGCCGAGGTTCGATTGCTGCAACCAAGTCGCGTAGATGCTCTGCGACAGCGTTTGCACGCCGAGATACTGAACCGCACCGAGGTCGTTCAAGCATTCCATCAGCACCAGCGCGACGCCGGCTGCCAGGGCCGGGCGTGCAAGCGGCAGCGCAACAGCGAACAAAACCTGGAGCGGCGTGCGGCCGAGCGTACGGGCAACCTCGAGCGCGCAGACCGACTGCTGCACGAACGTCGCGCGAGCGGAGAGATAGACATACGGGTAGAGCACTGAGGCCATGACGAAGATGGCGCCAGGAAGCGAGCGGATGTCTGGAAACCAGTAGTCGCGCGAGGACTGCCAGCCGCCGAGCCAGCGCACCGCGCTCTGCACCGGCCCCGAGTAGTCGAGAAGCTCGACGTAGCAATAGGCCACGATATAAGTCGGCATCGCCAGCGGGATGACGAGCAGCCGGTCGATCAAGGCGCGTCCCGGAAAGCGATGCATCGTCACAAGCCATGCGGCGGCCGCGCCCGTGACGAGCGTCAGTGTTCCGGCGCCGAGCATCAGCAGTAGCGTTTGCAGCGTCGAGGTCGGCAGTACCGTCGAGACGAGGTGCGGCCAGATGTTGTCGGCGGGCGAGAGCGCCAGCCATAGCGTCGTCGCGACCGGAAGAGCGACCACGACCAGGATCAGCACCACGAGGGTGAGCCAGAGCGGCGAGGTCCGCGTGCGGGCGCGCCAGGTCTGCAACAAGCTCGACAGAGCGCCCTCGGCCGTCTCTCCGGGCTCCGGGTGCTGCGGATTCTGCTCTGCGCTGACGTTCATTCCGTTCGGGTTCCGCGTCGGGACTCAAGGAGATTGCGAGACCGGCGCCCACGGCGGGCGGCCGACGAGACGCGGGCGAAACGGGGTCGCCCGCTCCCGCACGTTCGCTATACCAGCACCTGACGGCTTTTTGGAAACGCGATCGTCGCGACAAGGCCGCCCGAAGCGCGCGGCGCGAGCCTCAGCTCTGCACCGTTGGACGCCGCCAGCGCACGAACCAGCGGCAGGCCGATGCCGAGGCCGCCGCCCTTGCGTGGAGCGATCTCTGCCGTGGCAGCATCGTCGAGCATGCGGGCAATCTCCTCGACCGACATGCCGGGGCCCGTGTCCGCGATTTCGAGATGTAAGGGGCCATCGATCGCCGCCCGCGTCGAGACGGTGACGATGCCGCCCGGCGGCGTGAACTTCAAAGCGTTGCCGAGAAGATTGTGAACGATCTGTCGCAGCGAGGTCGTGTCGGCGACGATCAGGGGCAGGCCGGGCGCGAGTTCGGGTTCGAGACGAATTCCAGCGTCGGTGGCGATCGGCCCCATCGCGGACACGAGCGACGATACGAGGCCATTGAGGTCGAGATTGACGAACGCCAGCTCCGGGGTGGCATCGCCGCCGACATGGGTGCCGAGCATGCGCTGGATCACGTCGAGAGCGTGGCGTGCGCTCTCGTGAATGTCGCGCGCATAGCGCAGGTAGCGCTCATCGCCGATGGACCCGAAGCGCTGATCCTTCATGATCTCGGATGCGGCGGCGATGGCACTCAACGGCGATTTCAGCTCGTGCGCGAGACGTCGCGTCAGGGCACGGCGGGCCGAGACGGCGCGTGTTGGCTCATCGGGCTCCGGGGCTTCGGTTTGTGCGAGGGCGTCGGTGCCGTCGGAGAGGGCGTGCGCGGCAAGGGATGGCGGAGCAGCATCGTGCGTGCGCTCCGCGTCTTCGCTGCTATTCCGGCCTGTCGCCGGGCCGCTCTCTTTCGCATCGACATCGTGCGTAGCCCCGCCGTCGGCAGGTCGTGGGGCTGCGGATGCGGCCCGGCTATCGTCTCCCTCGTCCCCCGACCCGCCACCCGCAGGTGACCCGCCACCCGCAGGTGCAGACGCGCCGCCCGAGGAACCGGCGCCAGTGGAGTTACTTGCCGCGAAGATCTGGCCGGCGATGGCCTTGAGGATCTCGGCGTCGGTGCGAGGGGGCGAAGGCCCAACAGTCGGGGTCGAACGCAACGAGGGTGCCGGCGCGGCCGCATCGCGTAGCGGGGGGGCGTCTCCGCCGGTGGCGTGCCGCGTAACGGTCTCGCCTTCGCTGGTCTCGGCCTCGGTGGCCCCTGATGCGGTGGTCTCGGCCAGGCGAGCGTCGTTATCGTCGGTCTCCGCCGGCCAGTCGAACGCATCGGGCCGTGCCCGAGCCGGCCTGCGATGGACGCCCGGGAGTTGTTCTCCATCCGTCTTGCAGACATTCGGCAATGGAGTGAAACCCGCGTCGAGCGGCTCGATCAGCATCAGCAGACGGGAGCAGTGCGCGGCAACTTCGATCGGGCGCACGCGACAGAGAAGCCGCGCGGCGCCGGTCGGTGTCCAGAAGACCAGGGGCTCGATGCGGGGCTCGCCTGCTGCCATGCCGCGTCCCGCGATCCGCCGGAGTTGGACGAGCGCCGGCATGGCACTGTCGAGAGGATGTCCCGAATTGATTGGGGCCGGCTTTTCCGCTGGCGCGCCGGAGCCATCCTTGCGCCCGCGGCCCCGTTTGGCCGGTGGAGGTGCGGAGGGGAGAGCGATATCGGCGTCGAACGGCAGAGGGGCGGCGACGCCGAGCACCCCGGCGCCGGCACGGTTCGCCGCGACCAGTCGTGCTTCGAGGGGCGCCAACACGAGCGCCGGCGCCTCCCGGGCGAGCCGTTCGGCGACATTCTCCAGATTGGCCTGGCGCGGCGCGCTTGCGGCGGTCTCGAGCATGGACGGAGAAGCCTCGTTGCTGAAAAACGGTGTTATCTGCGTCGGTCGGCCGCGTCCATCCGCGATTTGAGCCAGCGCCCCGGAGGCACCAGAAAGGCAGGGAAAAGCGCTCATGGGGCCGAATCCCGGGCGCCGATGCAACCCAGGTCGTCCGCCGCATGCCCGGCTCGACAGCGCCTCTCGTTTCGGCTATGAGCAGCGCACTCGAATTCCCCACGAGCTGGGACGCCCCGCAAAAGGGGCCGCACGAGCCGCGCCCATCCAGGCCGAAAGCCTGGATGTGTCACGTGGCTCCTCTGCATTGATGGACAATCAAGGACCGAAGCAATGAACATCATTCAGGAGCTCGAACTCGAGCAGATCAAGTCCATTACGGCGAAGCGCGGCGTGCCGGAGTTCGGCCCCGGCGACACGCTCAAGGTTCTCGTCAAAGTGGTCGAGGGTAACACCACCCGCAACCAGGCCTACGAGGGCGTTTGCATCTCGCGCTCGGGCGCCGGCATCAACGAGAGCTTCACCGTCCGCAAGATTTCCTATGGCGAGGGCGTGGAGCGCGTGTTCCCGATCTACTCGCCGTTCGTGACCGCCATCGAGGTCATCCGCCGCGGCCGCGTCCGCCGCGCGAAGCTCTACTACCTGCGTGGCCGCCGCGGTAAGTCCGCGCGCATCGTCGAGCGCACCGACGCGCGTGCGCGCCGCCTCAACGCCGCCTGGAAGGGCTTCAAGAAGCCGAAGGGCGAGGCCGAGGATCTGACGAAGATCACGGGTATCGACGCGGATCTGTTCGCGCGCCTGAAGCAGCTCAACCTCTTCAAGCTCGACCAGGTCGCCAACCTGTCGGACGACGACATCGCCAACGTCGACGAGGCGCTGCAGCTCGGTGGCCGCATCGAGAAGGAAGACTGGGTCGGTCAGGCGCAGCGCCTGATCGCCGAGGCGACCGCCGGCGAGGTTCCGGCCGAGGACGAGGCGAAGGGCTGAGATAGCCCCGCCTGCGCGGCTCGGTTCGCGACAAACCCGAATTGCAAAAAGGGCGCCCGCTGGGCGCCCTTTCTCTTTGTCGGCTTCGGTGCTGGGATCCAGCGCGCGCGGGCCTCATCCGTCGACATGCTGCCTACTGCTCTCAGCCAATCAAATGCTGACAGCCATCGCGGCAGGTGACCTCAGCCGGCTCGCTACGTCGCAAGAGGGGTTCGGGCAAACCCTCGATGGGGTAAGCCCGAACCTGTCACATGCGATCGTTTCAGCGCCTGTCGCGGCCGCGGTCACGGTCACGGCCGCGATCGCCGTCCAGATCGCGATAAGGGCCGTGCTTGAGACCCTGGATCTCGACGCGGCCGCTGCCCTTGAAGCTGAGCTTCGAGCGGTACCGGAACGAGATGCTTTCGATGAAGCGGTCACGCCCGCGCAAGTCGAACGCCTGCGAATACTCGCCCGGCCGGATGACGCCGTTCAGCGGCACATCTTCCGTCTCGCCGTTGCCGTAGCGGATGGTCATGCCGTAGAAGCGCACTTCCTGCTTTTCCACGTAGGCACGGATGGCGCGGAACGTACCGGCTTCGCGGCCGACTTTGAAAGTGTCGTTGTCGGCCTCGAGCATCGCCGCTTTCTGCGTGCCGAGCGTGACCCACTCGTCACGGCCGCGCTCTGGCGGCGGACCGCGGTCGTCCGGACGTCCGTCACCCTGCTGTCCGAGCAGCGTCAGGCGGGCACCGCCACGGCTGTCGCGGCCCGCATGCGCCTCGACATCGACGCGACGGATGAAGCGACGCTCACCGGCGAGATCGATGACGCGGGTCTGGTCACCCTGCTCGAGACGATCCTCGACCGTGACGATCTGGTTTTCGCCGTTGCCGAAGACGATGCGGACAGACTTGATGCGGACGCTGCCGTCGTCGGCACGAAAACGAAGGGCGGCGAAACGACCCTCGCGGCGGCCGACATCGAAGGTAACGACACGGTCGTCGCGATCGACACGCTGGCTCTCGATGACGTCGAACGGCTTGCCGCCGCCGCCACGCAACTCACCGTAGACCTTGACGATGGCGCGGCCCTCGAAGCTCGGGCGGGCGCGATAGGTGAGTTCGATCTGGCGCAGGAAGCTGCGCTCGCCACGCAGATCGACAGGCAGCGCATCCGTGCCCGGCCGCAGCAGCTTGTCGACGCGGACGTCCTCCGCGAAACCGTTCTGATAGACGAGGCGCAGCGCCATCAGGTGCACGTCATTGCGCTCGGCGACGATGCGCAGCTCCGAGAAGCGGGCCCCGCCGTTGCCGACGTTGATGACGTCACGGTCGACGCGGAAGCCGACGGTCTGCTCGCCGAGCAGGACCCAATCCTTCTGTCCGCGCTGCGCGGACGCGGGTAGCGCGAGCAGAACGGCAAACGCCGTCGCCAGCAGCAATTTGAAACTTCTAAGCACGGTGGGATCTCCCTCCAGGGTACGAGCGCGAAAGCCTTTTCGGCTGTGTGCACCGTAGTCGCTCGGCTTGCAGGAAAAAAGACGATTCTGCGTTGGAATGGGGCAGAGAGTCTGTTCGAATAGAGGAAACTTCTGTGCCTGGCGGGCACGATGCGAAGTCGGGGAGTTGTGATGGTCGAGCTTTCGAAACACGCCGTTCAAAATGCGGTCGGTGTCCTCCGGCAGCTCATGCCGGAGCAGGTCGAGACGGGAATGGCGATGCGTGAGCAGCATGCCAATACCATTACGTTCCTTCCGAATCAGCCGCCCGACGCGGTCGTCTTCGCGCGTGCCACGGCGGATGTGGTCGAGGTGATGCGGGTGGCGCGTGAACATCGCGTCCCAGTGATCGCGTTCGGTGCGGGTTCGTCGCTCGAAGGCCATGTCAACGCGCCTTTCGGCGGCATCTCACTCGACCTTTCGCGCATGACGGCCATTCTGGCGGTCAATCCGGGCGACCTCGACGCGACGGTCGAGGCGGGCGTTACGCGCGTGCAGCTCAACACGCACCTTCGCGACACGGGACTGTTCTTTCCCGTCGATCCAGGAGCGGAGCACGCGACGCTCGGCGGCATGGCGGCGACACGCGCTTCCGGAACCAACGCGGTTCGCTACGGCACCATGCGTGAAAACGTGGTGTCGGTCACGGCGGTGATGGCGGACGGCACCGTCGTCAAGACGGGCGGGCGGGCACGCAAGTCGGCTGCGGGTTACGACCTCACACGGTTGTTGGTGGGCTCGGAGGGAACGCTCGGCATCGTCACCCAACTGACGTTGCGGCTCTACGGCATTCCCGAGCGCATCGTCGCCGCCGTCGTTCCGTTCGAGGCGCTGGCGGGCGCGGCGTCGGCGACCATCGAGGCGATCCAGCTTGGTCTTGGTCTCGCCCGCATCGAGCTGCTCGATCCGCTGCAGATCCGTGCGGTCAACTTGCATTCCAAGTTGTCCCTCGCCGAAGCACCGACGCTGTTCGTCGAATTCCATGGCAGCGGTACGGGTGTCGCCGAGCAAGTCGAAGCGTTCCGCGCCATCGCCGAAGCGAACGGCGCGCAGGGTTTCGAGGCGGCTGAAGCGGAGGAGGAGCGGCGGCGCCTTTGGAAGGCGCGTCACGATGCTTATTGGGCGACGAAGTCCGCGTGGCCCGGCCGCAAGACGCTGGCGACGGACGTCTGCGTGCCGATCTCGCGGCTCGCGGCGTGCATCGCCGAGACGGAGGACGACATCCGTCGGCTCGGGCTCATCTGCCCCATCGTCGGTCACGTCGGCGATGGAAACTTCCATGCGACACCGGTTGTCGATACGGACGATGCGCGGGAGATGGCGGCGCTCGACGAGATGCTGCGGCGTCTCGCCGAGCGCGCCATCGCGATGGACGGCACGTGCACCGGCGAGCACGGCATCGGCCAGGGCAAGATCGCCTATCTCGAGAAGGAGGCGGGTGCCGGCGGCATCGCTGCGATGCGCGCGATCAAGGCCGCGCTCGATCCGGATGGCATCCTCAATCCCGGCAAGATCCTCGCATGAGGTGAGGCACACCCTTCGCGGCAGGTCTTCGATGCGCGCAAGGTTTGGCGAAGGCCGGCAAGTGCGCTGAGATCGTCGCCTCACCGTCGCATCATGTCGATGCGCGATGCGCCTGCCCTGCGAGGTGGATCGGCGAGCAAGGTCGATAAAATTTGAAACGGGTTTGACGAGAAGTGCGGCAGTGACGTCAAACGTCGCTTCATGCGGTGTTGATAAGTTCGAAATCGAAGGGCGACAATTCGACGATAACGCGAAAGCGTTGTGGCGGCCCGCTCGATATCTCTGCCTCGCCGGTGGTTGGCGAGACGATGCGATCGGCGCGCGTTTCTCGAAGCTCGTCCATTACGTGATCGCTTGGCAGCGGTGCGGTGGGAGCGGTGTCCGGGCGGACCGCTCCTGCCGCTTTTCAATTGAGCGGTAGCCGGTTGCTTTCGGCGCGTGCCGAAGCGGTGCAAGTTCGGCAGATGTTCGGTGCCGTACCCGGCACGGCGCGTGCCTCTCTAAGCCTTCCGCTAAGAATTCGTCGCTAGAGTCTTGCTGCGGTGCAGAGCCCGCCAAGTCGCTGGCTCGGCGGCAGATGTCGCGCAACGAGGAAGATGGCATGTCGCGAAAGACTTCGGTCGATACGATCGTCAAGTTCGGCGCGGGGGGCATGGTCCTGTTGCTTGCGGCCTATTCGGCTGTGGCCTACATGCTCGTGGAGAAGCCGGTGCCCGGCTGCATGGAGAGCTACGAGCGCACCGCCATCTTCGATCTCAACGCCAGCGACGGCCGACCGTTGACGACGATAGAGCTGCAAGCGCGTGCTGGCGCAGGCGAGGTCGGCATCATGCAGAATGCCCGCATCGTCGAGGTTGGCGGCGGCCCGTCGCCCGTCGCCATGGAGGTTGCACTCTCCGCGAGCGCGCCGGGTGGTCAGGCTGAGTCCGGGCTCGATTTCGCTTGGCATCCCGCCAGCGACGGCGCGCGTTCTGCGTGCCTGCGCTATAGCGTTTGGATGCCGGTCAACTTCGATTTCGGACCCGGCGGGTATCTTCCCGGCTTCTACGGCAACGAGGTCGGCAGCAGCGGGGCGACGCCGTCTTCGGCTGGCCTGCGCGTGCGTACCAAGTGGCAACGGGAAGGCACGTCCGAGATCCACGCACGCGCGCCTGCTATCCAAGCGGCCAATGGCCGTTCGTTCACGACACGCGACAAGGTGTTCGGGCGCGGTCGCTGGAACACGGTCGAGCAGGAGTTGGTCGTGAACGCGCCGGGCGCGCAGGATGGCAGTCTGAAGGTTTGGGTGAACGGCGACCTGGTCGTCAACGAGCGACGTCTGCAATTGAGCAAGGAGAATCCCATCGAAATCGAGGGCGTGCTGGCGTCCATCGGTTTCGTCGGGCAGGCACGGGTTCACCCCAATCCCGAGGCCGCCAAGCTGCAGATTTCGCCGATCGTACTCGCCTGGCGTTGAACCGCGCCCTGATCTCTTGGTTCAGTGTACCTCCCTCCTGCGGCGTGTCGTTTCGCGTACTACGTTCGGCGGGCATATGCTTGGACCGAACGGACGCTTCGATGCGATGTCCGAGACGCGTATTCAGGACTTGGCAATCAGGATTCGTGGAATGAATTGCGCGCCCCCGTGGCAGCGCTAAGCTTGAAGCAGGTCGTGTCTCCGTCCCTTCCTCCTCCCCCCTCCGAACGTGACCGACACGGCTTCGGCCCGCGATCTCCCCCCCCCCCCAATGATCGCGGGCCATTTTGCCTTCTCAACGATGTGGGTCTCTCGATGCGACGGGCGCGCTCGCCGAGACGGGCGAGGCCGTTTCCGCGTCAGTCCTCGATCGCGCAGCGACTAGTTGTTGGTCGCGACGGAGATGCCCGGCGGCGCGTGCATCCACGGGTAACCCTCGCGCGCCATCCGATAGCCTTCGGCATAGAGCTTGCGCATGTAGTCGCGGTCGAAGGGTTTCGGCAGCGGCACGTTGAACGCGTCCGGGATGGCAGCGAGGCGATAGGCCATTCCATCTGCCGTCGCCTTCGCATGAATGCGGGCGAGATCGCCGAGGGCCTGATACTTGGTCGTGGCGTACAGCGAACGCTGGCCGATCGAGAGCACCGACTCGCTCGACTTGCCCCATTCCGGTCCGAGCTTGCCGTTGCGGATGATGTAGAGATGGCGCGTCACCTTGCGGCCAATCGCCTTGTCGAGTTCGCGGAAGCTGAAATCGGACGGGGAGAGGAAGACCTGGCGCGTCGGTCCACCATCGACGTGCAGTTCCTCGTAGTGATGGCCGTTGGCGGCGACGACGGGAATGCGCACCGGAGGAAACACGCCTGGAATGGCTGCAGAGGCGAGCAGGACTGAGCGGATCAGTTTGAGAGATTGCTCGTCGCCCTTCTCGGCGATCTTGCCGATATCCCAGAACACCGGGCGCTCGGCGTCGAGGTTTGTGGTGCCGACGAGCAGCACGCGCCCGTGCCGACGCTCCTCGGCCAGCCGGCGCATCATCTCGTGGTCGACGAACTGGTCGATCAATCGTTTGAGAGGCGCGTTGCTCGCGATCGCCGTTCCGCCGAGCAGGCCAGCGACGATGTTGGCCTCGAAAATGTCATCGCTGCCGAACTCGGTGAAGAGCCGGCTCAGTTGGGAGTCGTAGTCTTTTCCGAGGTAGGCGAACGGAGCGATCAACGCTCCGGCGCTGACGCCCGTGACAAGGTCGAAGTCGGGCCGGTCGCCGCGCTCGCTCCATCCGACCAGGATGCCCGCTCCGAAGGCGCCGTTCTCGCCGCCGCCCGAAAGCGTGAGGATGTGGCCCTGCAACGTTTTCTCTGTCGCCGCCTTGGCCTTGTACTTGGCGCGAAGCGCGGTGATCTCCTCACCCTTGAACCGCTGGTTCGCGTGAGGCTGGTCGCCCCATCCGCGGACGTCGGCCATGCCTTCGATCTGCGCGGAATCGAGCAAGGCAAGTGGCACGACGCTGCGGTCGGGGGGCGACGCGCATCCAAATGCCAGACTTGCCAAAAGGGCCACGGCGGCCAGCTTGAAACGACGCAAGGAACGACCTCGGAATGGACGAAGCGAGCTTTACAGCGATCGCGCGGCCGACGGGACGAGCCTGTCGAACCACGAACAGCACTCCAAGACATTGAACGCTAGTTGCGATTCACGCTTTCTGTCCGACGCCCCCAGAGCGCTATCGATATCGATGAAATCGCGCCCGCGATCCATCAAAATCGTGAATAGCAATCCGAACAATGATCAGGGGTGCTGCCGGCCATATTCCGAAAACGCGAACTGCTTCCGTCTCAATTGATCGCAGCCTACCGCCCGGCAAGGTCCCCGTCAGCAGATTTCGCGCATTGGTGATCGGCGTGGCCGGACCATTAACTTTGGCGGAACACGGATTTGGCCGGGGTAGATGCTCCGCACGCCGCGTGGTGATACAACTTGGTGCCGGGGATCACGCGCAATCGCCGCCGAGTGCGGCCGCAAGGTGCTCCCTCAGGCTCCCGACGAGGCGCTCGACATCGGCAAGGCCGCTCGCGGGGTTCATCAAGGCGAGCCGCAGCCAGCGACGCCCCATGGCTTCGGTGGTCGAAATGTAGAAGTCGCCGGCCTCGATGAGCCGCCGCCGCAGCTCGATCTGCAGATCGTCCGGTCCTTCGAGGCGGAAGCAAACAATGTTCGATTGAGGCTCCACCGCCACCTCGATCCCCGGCTCCGCGCGGAGCAAGGCCGCTGCTTCGTGGGCGAGGTCCGTCTGCTGTTCGATGCCGGCCCCGATTGCACCCTCCCCGCCAGATGCGAGAGCGCAGAACACCTTGAGGCCGAGGGCTGCTTTCGTGCACTCGACGGTGCGATGGATGAAGTCGAAGCCCGGTTGATCCTTGTCGTGGAAGAGGTAGCTCGCTTCCTCGCGGAACGCATGATCGAGATCGCGACGGTCACGCACCAGAACGGCCGCGCAGAGGATCGAGGTTCGCAGCATCTTGTGCGCGTCCCAGATGAGGGAGTCGGCCAGCTCCACGCCGTCGAGCAGGTGGCGAAGGCGCGGTGAGACGAGAGCCGAGGCGCCGTGAGCTCCGTCGATGTGCAGCCACACGCCTTCGGCGCGGCACACGTGCGCGATCTCGCGCAGGGGATCGTAGAGGCCGAGCGCGGTGGCGCAGGCATTGGCAACGACGGCGAGCGGCGTCACGCCCTCACCGCGAAGTGAAGCTAGAAACGCGGGCAATTGTGCAGGGTCCATCCGCCCGAGTGCGTCGGTCGGCGCGTGTCGCACCGCCTTCTGCCCGAGACCCATGATGCCGGCGGCGCGCGCAACGGAATAATGCGATCCCGCAGTCGCGACGATCACGAGCCCCTCGGGCGAGCCGTTTTCCCAGGCATCGGGTGCTATGCGTGCTCGCGCGGCCAGAAGCGCGGTCAAATTGGCGAGTGACCCGCCATGTGTGAGCACGCCACCTCCGCTCACTTGCGAACGATCCGTCGCATCTTCGGCGGGCTCCGGACTCCACCCGACCTTACGCAGCATCCAATCGACGACAGTTCGCTCCACCGTCGCCGCCGCGGGTCCCATCTCGTAGATCGCCATGGCATTGTTGGTAAAGCCGTCGACGAGTGCGGCAATCGCGCTTGTCGCAACCGGCACGGCGACTTGATGGGCCATGTACGCGGGATGATAAAGGCGCGTCGAGGCGGCGAGATACGTATCGAGGAACTGGCGTAGCCTTTCCCCGGCGAGGCCACCTTCGGCGATGAGGCGGTCGAGTTCGAGCCGGTGGGCCAGCTCGGTGATCCGCGGCTGGTTTATCACGGGGCCTTCGCCGGCAAGCGCGCGCGCCGCAAACGCCTCGAGCGCCTCGATGGCAATTGCGCCGTCCTCCTTGAACGTCATCGTCGATTCCTTGTGCTGCGGCACATGTCACGGTGCGCCACAGGGTTGCGCTCACTCGCGGAGGGATATCGCCATCGCCCGAGATGCGGCAAGTGCGCCGATGCGCGTCGAAAGAAGCTCGCGCGGCGCTCAACGCTTTTTCTGCCGGCTTTCCTCGGCGTATTCCGTTTCCGGGTAGACGACGCGCGAACGCAGCTCATAGGCTTCCGCAGGCCCTGCCGGCTGCGGTTGCTGATCGCCTTGCGCCAAGAGATCGACCCGCCGCCACGGACCGAAATCCTTCATGTGGCGCGGCCTTGCTGGAAGCTTGAGGTCGAAGATCCGCGCCGGCTGTCCTGGTTCTGTTTTCAGTTCGAGCAACCGCCAGCCCGAGCGGTACGCGAGTTCGACCGATCCGGTAGCCACCGTCCGGTCGCCGTCCTTCCATGCGGCCTTGTCGCGAATGCGCCCGGGCATGTGGTTCTGCTCGGTGCTGAGCTCGATCCGTATCGCTTCGGCCGGTGCGGCGAATTCGACGCCGGGCGGCAGTCGAATTTCGAACTCGAGCCGCGGTGCCGCATTTCCCGACGAGGCAAGCAGCGGGCGTGTCTCGTAGGCATACCAGAACGCGCCAGCGGCAATGCAGGCGATCGCCGCGACGACGATCGGAAATCGCCAAGCGATCGTGCCCGCGCGGGTGTGGCCGCCCTTGCGTAGCGCCAGCCAGATGCCGGCGACAAGGCCGATCACGCCACCGATCGGGCCGATGCCGAACACGGCTTGCATGCCGAGCGCGCCTTCGAAGTCGGATTCTCCGAATATGCCTCCGAGGCCGATCGCGAGTGCAGCGGCCGCGACCCATCCGAGTGCTGCGCCGATGATGCCGGCAACGGTGGCGAGGACGTATGTCATGCCTGTTCACCCCACGAGAGTGCCGGATCACCAGTGTGGCCGGCGGAGGCGCCCTGGCGCCGTAATCCTGGGTTTCGGGTTTAAGGCCTGCCGTGCCCTTTATCCAGTGGCGGGTTCGCCTGTGCCAAGCATGCGAAACGTTGCGCCGGGCGGTGGTCGCGGCGTGGCGAGCCTAGAGGATCAAGCGATACCGCACGAAGTCGTCGGCCGGGACGTAGTGGTCGTAGAGCCGCCGCGCTGTCCGGTTGTCCGCGCGCGTATGCCAGTAGAGCCTGCCCCAATTGCTTTGGCGGGCGAGTTCGAGCAGGTCGTCGATGAGGGCGCGCCCCACGCCCGAGCCACGAGCATCTTCCGACACGAACAGGTCCTCGAGGTAGCACACGGGCCGGATGTCCCAAGTGGCCTCGTGAATGACTGAAGCGGTGAAGCCGACCACGTCGCCGTCGAGCAGTGCGACGCGGCCTACGAGCGCGGAGCCGGGGGCGAGCAGCCGCTTCAGCGTGCGCGCGGTCACGAACTCCGGCACGTCCGAGTCGTAGAAGTGATTGTAGGCAGTCCACAGCTCGCGCCAGCGCGCCTCGTCGCCTGCAGCAAGCGCACGGACCGTTACCTTTCCTGATCCATGGCCGATCCGGTGCATCTTCCCGCTCCCCCGATTGAGCGCGCCCTGGCGGCGTCTCGCGCCCCGACTATAGCCTTCGCCTTGCGACTTTAAAATTGCCCGACAGGAAATAAGTTTTCGCACCAGTTGACGTTGGTGTTTGCTGTCTGCTAGCTTTTGGCCACTCGAACGGGAGCTGGGGACGCAAGCGGGCATGTGTGGGATCGTCGGATTGTTTCTCAAGGACGCAGCGCTCGAGCTGAAGCTCGGCGGCATGGTCGCGACGATGCTCTCGACGATGTGCGAGCGCGGGCCGGACTCGGCGGGCTTCGCCGTCTATGGCGCTCCGTCCGCAGGCAACGCCAAGATCACGCTGCAATCGGCTTCACCTGAGCAGGACTTCGCCGTCCTTCCTGATGTCGTGCGGCGCATCACCGCGAGCGAACCCGAACTTCGCGTAACATCGACGCACGCGGTTCTCACGGTTCCTTCGGACAAGGTCGAGGCGGTGCGCGCCGAGTTGCGCGCAAACCATCCCGGCATCCGCGTGATGAGCGTCGGTCAATCGATCGAGATCTACAAAGAGGTCGGCTACCCGACGGGCGTTGCGGCGCGGTTCGGCCTCGGCGCGATGCGTGGAACGCACGCTATCGGCCACACGCGCATGGCGACGGAATCGGCGGTGACGACGCTCGGCGCGCACCCGTTTTCAACCGGCCCCGATCAGTGCCTCGTACACAACGGTTCTCTATCGAACCACAACAGCTTGCGGCGCGAGCTGAAGCGTAACGGCATGACGTTCGAGACGGACAACGACAGCGAAGTCGCGGCGGCCTATCTCACGAGCAAGATGCAGCAAGGGATGAACCTCGGCGAGGCGCTGGAGAAGAGCCTCGACGACCTCGACGGATTCTTCAACTTCGTCGTCGGAACCAAGAGCGGTTTCGGCGTCATTCGCGATCCGATTGCGTGCAAGCCCGCCGTAATGGCTGAGACGGACTCGTGGGTTGCGTTCGGCTCGGAATACCGTGCCCTCGTCGGATTGCCCGGCATCGAGCAGGCGCGCGTCTGGGAGCCCGAGCCGGCGACCGTCTACTTCTGGGAGCGCTGAAGCAGCATGGGCGATCACGTAAAGCTCAGAACCTACGATCTCGCGGCGAACCCGCTGAGGGAGCTCAACGCCGAGCTGCACAGGCAGGTCGATGGTGCGAACGATACGCGCTGGGAGGTCCTCAACCCGCGCGGATCGCACGCGGTCGCCGTCGGTGTCGATGCGCCGCTCGACATCGATGTCCGCGGCAGCGTCGGATACTACTGCGCGGGCATGAACAAGAAGGCGACCATCACGGTCTACGGCTCGGCCGGCCCGGGTGTCGCCGAGAACATGATGTCGGGGAAAGTCGTCATCAAAGGTGACGCCAGCCAATATGCCGGTGCGACAGGCCGCGGCGGGCTTCTGGTCGTCGAAGGCAATGCATCCTCCCGCTGCGGCATCTCGATGAAGGGCATCGATATCGTCGTCAAGGGCAGCATCGGCCACATGTCGGCGTTCATGGCGCAGTCGGGCAGCTTGGTTGTACTCGGCGATGCCGGCGACGCACTCGGCGACTCGATCTACGAGGCGCGGCTCTACGTGCGCGGCGGCGTCAAGAGCCTCGGCGCGGACTGCATCGAAAAGGAAATGCGACCCGAGCATCACGAGCAGCTTGCCGCTCTGCTCGACAGGGCCGGCGTCAGCGGCGTCGCGACCAGCGAGTTCAAGCGCTACGGCTCGGCGCGCAAGCTCTACAACTTCAACATCGACAACGCGGACGCCTACTGATGACGTACCACAACCCGCCGACCACGCCGCGCAAGTCGTGGGCCTTCGACGACTACACGATGTCAGAAATCCGGCGCGCCGCGGCCACCGGCATCTACGACATTCGAGGCGGCGGCGCGAAACGTCGCGTGCCGCACTTCGATGATCTGCTGTTCCTCGGTGCCTCTGTGTCGCGATATCCGCTCGAGGGGTATCGCGAGAAGTGCTCGACCAGCGTGACGCTCGGCACGCGCTTCGCGAAGAAGCCGATCGAGCTGAAGATTCCGATCACCATCGCCGGCATGAGCTTCGGCGCGCTATCGGCGCAGGCGAAAGAAGCGCTCGGGCGCGGTGCATCGCTCGCGGGCACATCGACGACCACGGGCGACGGCGGCATGACGCCCGAGGAGCGCGGCCAGTCGAAGACGCTCGTCTACCAATATCTGCCCTCGCGCTACGGCATGAACCCCGACGACCTGCGCAAGGCCGACGCCATCGAGGTGGTGATCGGCCAGGGCGCCAAACCGGGCGGTGGTGGCATGCTGCTCGGTCAGAAGATTTCCGATCGCGTTGCCGAGATGCGCAATCTGCCGAAGGGCATCGATCAGCGCTCGGCTTGCCGGCATCCCGATTGGACCGGGCCCGACGACCTCGAAATCAAGATCCTCGAATTGCGCGAGATCACGGATTGGCAAAAGCCGATCTACGTGAAGATCGGAGCCACGCGGCCCTACTACGATGTCACGCTCGCGGTGAAGGCCGGCGCCGACGTCGTCGTCATCGACGGCATGCAAGGTGGCACGGCGGCGACGCAGGAAGTGTTCATCGAGCACGTCGGCATTCCGACGCTCGCGTGCATTCGCCCCGCGGTGCAGGCGCTGCAGGATCTCGGTATGCATCGCAAGGTGCAACTGATCGTTTCGGGCGGCATTCGCACGGGTGCTGACGCGGCGAAGGCGCTGGCCCTCGGTGCGGATGCGGTCTCGATCGGAATCGCGGCGCTTGTCGCGCTCGGCGACAACGATCCGCGTTTCGAAGCTGAATACAACAAGCTCGGCACGACGACGGGCTGTTACGACGACTGGCACGAGGGGCGCGACCCGGCCGGTATCTCGACGCAGGACCCTGAGCTCGCCGCGCGACTCGATCCGGTGCTCGCCGGGCGGCGGCTTGCCAACTACCTCAAGGTCATGACGCTCGAGATCCAGACGGTGGCGAGAGCCGCGGGGCACAACAACATCCACAATCTCGAGCCCGAGGATCTTTGCGCGTTGACCCTCGAGGCCGCGGCGATGGCGCGTGTGCCGTTGGCCGGGACCAATTGGATTCCAGGCATGCAGGCCGGACTCTGAAGTCCGGCCTGTTTTCGATCGGTTGATGGACGATGGGGAAGTTCTGGCTCTGGCGCAATCGCCGCAAGTCACTCGAAAAGGAAACGCCGATGACGCAGAACATGCAGACGCACGACACGACGCCTGCGCATCAGGCCAGCGCGCCGCTCGATCTCGCCGCATACGCGAAAGAGCGTTCGATCCGCTATTTCATGATCTCCTTCACCGATCTCTTCGGCAGCCAGCGCGCCAAACTCGTTCCGGCCGCCGCCATCGCCGATATGCAGAAGGACGGCGCGGGCTTTGCCGGGTTCGCCACCTGGCTCGACCTGACGCCGGCCGATCCCGATCTTTTCGCCATGCCGGACGCGAACGCGGTGATCCAGCTTCCGTGGCGGCGCGACGTCGCCTGGGTTCCGGCCGACTGTGTGATGGACGAGCAGCACGTCTCACAGGCGCCGCGCGTGGTGCTGAAGAACGTGATCGCCAAGGCGGCGAAGGAAGATTTCTACGTGAAGACCGGTGTCGAATGTGAGTTCTTCCTCACCAAGCCGTGCGGCACGATGATCTCCGACGACGCCGATACCGCGCCGAAATCCTGCTACGACCAGCAGGCCCTGATGCGGCGCTACGACGTGATCTCCGAAATCTGCGATTGCATGCTCGAGCTCGGCTGGGGGCCGTATCAGAACGACCACGAGGACGCCAACGGCCAGTGGGAGATGAACTGGAACTTCGACGACGTTCTGGTGACCGCGGATCGCCACGCCTTCTTCAAGTTCATGGCCAAGTCGATTGCCGAGAAGCACGGCCTTCGCGCCACGTTCATGCCAAAGCCCTTCCTCGGTCTCACGGGCAACGGCTGCCACGCCCACATTTCCGTCTGGGACAAGAGCGGGACGACCAATCGCTTCTTTGATCCGACCGACGAGATCGGTTTGTCCCAGCAGGGCTATCACTTCCTCGGCGGCATCATGCGTCACGCCGAGGCGCTCGCTGCCATCACCAATCCCACCGTCAACTCCTACAAGCGCATCAACGCGCCGCGCACGCTCTCCGGCGCGACGTGGGCGCCGAACTCGGTGACGTGGACCGGCAACAACAGAACCCACATGGTGCGCGTGCCGGGGAAGGGCCGCTTCGAGCTGCGTCTTCCGGACGGCGCGGCCAACCCCTACCTGATGCAAGCGGTAATCATCGCTGCCGGTTTGGATGGCGTGCACAAGAAGGCCCATCCCGGCAAGCGACTCGACATCGACATGTACAAGGAGGGGCATACCGTCACCGATGCACCGAAGCTCCCCCTCAATCTGCTCGATGCGATCCGCAACCTCGAGAAGGACGATGTCCTAGGCGAACTCCTCGGGCCTGAGTTCGTCAAATCGTATGCGAAGCTGAAGCGCGCGGAATGGGACTCCTATACGTCTCACATGACGCAGTGGGAGCGCGATCATACCCTCGACATCTGAAGTTGCGCGCCACCGATATGCCATGAGGGCCCGGCGGCCGTATGCCGGGCCTTTATTGCTTCGCGGGGGCGCTCAGACCAAAAGCGAGCACGTTCTCGAGAAGGCAGTCGGCTTGCCCGCGCGTCCCACCGCCGCGTACACTTGTGGCGGGCGCAGTTACGACCGCGGAGAAGAAACTTGAAGAAGACCACGGGTGCGGGCGGGGATCGGGATGCCGTTAGCAGGGCCAAGGCCCGCATCACGACGAAGAGCAAGCGGGAGAAGCGCGCCAAGCCGAAGTCCGACCGGGGAGAGCCCTTGCTGGCGACCGTGTCGGGTGCGCCGGTGGTGCGAAGCCTGGAACAGGCCATCGGCAATCAGGTGCGCGATTACCGCAAGACCGCGAGCCTAACCGTCACCGAGCTGGCGCGTGAGGCGTCGATTTCGGCGGGCATGCTCTCGAAGATCGAGAACGGGCAGATTTCAGCGTCGCTCGGCACGCTGCAAGACATCGCATCAGCGCTCAATCTCCAACTCACCGACCTGCTGCGGGGGCATGAGAAGAGTCGTGGCTGTTCGTTTGTTAAAGCAGGAAGCGGTACGGCCATCCGGCGTCGCGGAACCAAGGTCGGGCATCACTATCAACTGCTCGGACAATCGGTCGGCGGCGACATCGCCTTCGAGCCCTACCTCATCACGCTCGCCGACGATGCGGAGGTCTATACCGAGTTCCGTCACGAGGGCATCGAGCTCATCTATATGCTGACGGGCGAAGTTTCCTACGTGCACGGCGACCAGAGCTACCACCTCGTGCCTGGCGACAGTCTGCTGTTCGATTCCGCCGAGTTGCACGGGCCGGGCGCGCTCATCAAGCGGCCGATCAGCTACCTTTCGATCATCGTCTACCGCCGCGATCGCTGACGACTTGGTGTGGTGAGCGTTCAGCGCGCGGTGGCGTGGACGAACTCGGCGGCGGCCGAGTGTAGCCAGTCGGCGAAGCTCGTCGCGTAGCTGCGATACATCGTCAATTCGAACGTCGGTGCGTCGTCGAGTCGAGCGATCGTGATCGCGATATGGTTGGCGTGTGTGTTCGCGACTTGGCCCGTTGCAAACGCGCGCTCGTGCAGATCGATCGGCACGCCTTTGACGAGCACATCGATCGCGCGCGGTCCCGAGATCGCGACGATGCCGCGGGAATCCGACTGGTCGACGACGGCGGCCAATCCGCCGACGAGAGACTTGAGCTCGACCTCGAGGTCGCGCCCTGCGCCGTCGTGCGGACCGCGCTCGGCAATCGCCAGCCATTGGCTTGGACCGGACCACTGCAGAGTGATAGCGCCCGAGGAGACGCGCCGGCCGGGTTCAGGCAGCGCCGCGCCGTACGTTGCCTCAATGAGATCGGAGAGCGCGGCCGCTTTATCCCGGTAGGCGGCGATGCTCGCAACGGTCAGTCCGCCTCGGCAATCGATGACGAGGCCCGGCAGGGAGACCGGCCTGTCGTGCGCGAATGGTACGGTTTCGACGAGCATGGATTCAGGCACGCAGGCGCGCTCCCTCTGGATCGATGAAGACGGGCGATACTACTTCGACGAGGGTGTCCTCCCCCCTCACGGGATCGTAGGCGCGCACCACTTCACCCTGACGCTGCGGACCCCGGCGAAGCAGCCCAAGCCCGATCCAGTGACCGAGTGACGGCGAGAAGGCGGCCGACGTCATGTGGCCTTCGTCGTTTGCAGCCGTTGCCTCGTCATTCCGGGCGATGAAGTGCGCTCCTGCACGCAGACGCTTCGCACGGTCTAGCGGTTTGAAGCCGACCAGCGTCGGCCGCTCCGCGTCGGTAAGGCCGGGACGTCCGCCCAGCACGCGACCGACGTAGTCCTTCTTCTTCGACGCCATGCCGCCAAGTCCGATGTCGCCCGGAGTCGTTGTGCCGTTGAGTTCGGGGCCGCTGACGTGCCCTTTCTCGATGCGCATGACGCCGAGCGCTTCGCTTCCGTAGGCGCAGCCGCCCAAGGCCTCTGCGTTGCCAATGAGGCGTAGCCACAGCGCGTCGCCGTATCTCGCGGGTACGGCGATCTCGTAGGCAAGTTCGCCCGAGAACGAGAGACGAAAGAGGCGCGCCTTGATGCCGCCGCAGCAGGTCAGTTCGGCCGCGGCGAGATAAGGGAAGCCATCGTTCGTGATGTCGAACACGGGATCGACGATCTGGCTGAGCAGATCGCGCGCGCGCGGACCGGCCACTGCATACTGAGCCCACTGCTCCGTCGCCGACGCGATCTCGACGTCGAGATCCGGCCAGAGCCATTGGCGCGCGAGCTGCATGTGTTGATACACCTTGGCTGCGTTCGCCGTGGTCGTTGTGATGAAATAGTGCTGCTCGCCGAGGCGTGCCACCGTTCCATCGTCCATCACCATGCCGTCCTCGCGCAGCATGACGCCGTAGCGTGCGCGGCCGACTTTCAATGTCGACATGCCGTTCATGTAGAGCCGCTCGATCAGCGTGATCGAATCCGGTCCCTGTACGTCGATCTTGCCGAGGGTCGAGACATCGCAGATGCCGACGGCGCGGCGCACGGTCTCGACTTCGCGCTTCACGGTATCGAGCCAGTCGCGTTCCCCGGCACGCGGAAAATAGGCGGGTCTCATCCAGAGCCCTGTTTCGACGAGAACGCCGCCCTGCTCGCGTGTCCAATCGTAGGACGGAGGCAGGCGCGAAGGTTTGAACTCGCGGCCGCGATGGTGCCCGGCAAGGGCGCCGAGCGCGACGGGCGTGAATGGCGGACGCGCCGTCGTCATGCCCGTTTCAGGAATCGTCTTCCCGGTGAGCGCGGCGAGCATCGCGAGCGCGTTGACGTTCGCGGTGCGTCCTTGATCCGTCGCCATGCCGAGCGTGGTGTAACGCTTCAAGTGCTCGACGGAGCGGAAGCCTTCGCGCTCCGCAAGCGCGACGTCGGCGGCGGTGACATCATTCTGGAAATCGACCAGCGCTTTGTGGCGTGAGCCATCGACGTGCCAGAAGGCACTGACGGAAACCGGTTCGTCCTCGGTCTCTGGAACGGCAATGGGTTCCGCGTCGTATCCGGCCGCGACGGCCGCTGCGGTGCCGGCGCGAGTGCCTTGAGCGAGGCAGGCGGCCAATGCGAAGTCGCCTGCGGCGGCGCCGGCGACGCTCATCCCCTTCGGCAGGCCGCCCGGAATGAACGCGGAAATCGTATCGTTCCAGCGCGGCCTGCCGTTGAGATGCGTCGTCATCTGGATGTTTGGATTCCATCCGCCGGAGACGGCGACGAGGTCGCAGCCGACGACGAGTGACGTGCCATCGCTCGTCCTGATGCGGGCCCGCTTGACGCCGTGACGCCCCTCCACATCGGTGATGACGCCATTGATGGCACGGACACCGAGCCGCGACGCGAGGTCCGTGATGTGCCGCGGTGACGAGGCTCGGGTATCGACCAGTGCCGCGACCTCGATGCCGGCGGCCGCGAGGTCGGCGATGGTCGCGCAGCCGTCGTCGTTGTTGGCGAAAACGACGGCGCGGCGCCCCGGGGCAACGCCAAAGCGGTTGATATAGGTGCGGACGGCGCCGGCCAGCATGACGCCTGGACGATCGTTGTTGCCGAAAACAATGGGGCGCTCGGTTGCGCCGGCCGCCACGATGGTTTGCTTCGCGACGATGCGCCAAAGGCGCTGGCGCGGCGCACCTTGAGCGGGCACTGCAAGGTGATCCGACACGCGCTCCACCGCGCCATAAGTGCCAGAGTCGTAGGCGCCGAAGACCGTGGTGCGTGTCAGCAGGCGAACGTTGTCGGAGGCGGCGAGTTCGTCCCTTGTCGAGGCACACCATTCGACGCCGCTCGCTTGGTCGATCGTGCGGTTCTCCGCGAGCAATCGTCCGCCGAGCGCAGAGCTCTCATCGGCGAGGATCACGCGCGCGCCGGTGCGTGCGGCAGCACGAGCGGCCGTCAGTCCAGCAGACCCGCCACCGACGACGAGCACATCGCAGTACGCCGTGACTTTCTCGTAAGTGTCGGGATCGGGTGCGTCGGCAGCGCGGCCGAGGCCAGCGGCACGGCGGATCATCGGCTCGTAGAGCTTTTCCCAGAAGGCCGCCGGCCACATGAGCGTCTTGTAGTAGAAGCCCGCGAGGAAGACCGGCGAGGCGAGGCTGTTCACCGCCATCATGTCGAAGGCGAGCGACGGCCAGCGGTTCTGGCTGAGCGCATCGAGGCCGTCGTAAAGCTCGGCTGTCGTTGCTCGCGTGTTGGGTTCGCGCCGCGCCCCCGAACGCAGCTCGACGAGGGCGTTCGGTTCCTCCGACCCCGCCGACAGGATGCCGCGCGGACGGTGATACTTGAACGATCGCGCAACGAGGCGCACGCCATTGGCGAGAAGGGCGGAGGCGAGCGTGTCGCCGAGAAAACCCGTGTAGGCGTGCCCGTCGAAGGAGAAGCACAGCGGGCGCGTCCGGTCGATCGCTCCGCCGCTTGCCAGCCTGAAAGATGCCGCGCGGCTCATGCTGACGGCTCCCCGAGGTCCGTGGGATTGCTGGAACGCGCCTGGGCCACGTCACGGGCGAGGCGCACGCCGAAGACCTCGTGCGTGCGCGTGTCGCGCGTGACGACCAGCCACGAATGGCAACCCGCGTTGTGAAACCAGAGCTCGTCGCCCGGACCGGCCGCGTTGCGGCGCAGATAGGCATAGGCGTGAAAGGCGTCAGCGGCGTCGTCGGCCGTGGGATCAGGGCGCGTTACGCTCGCATCGCCGAGGAAGGTGAACTCGTCGAGGCTGCGTTCGCCACAATAGGGGCAAGCCAAGCGCATGCGTCGTCCTCTCAGTGCAGGTTCGGCTGGTTGCCGACACCCTTCTCGTCGATCATGTGGCCGCTGGCGAAGCGGTCGAGACGGTAGGCGCGCGCGTCGGCATGCGGCTCGTCGCGCGCCAGCAGATGGGCGAAACAGAGGCCGGACGCAGGCGTCGCCTTGAAGCCGCCGTAGCACCAGCCGGCGTTGAGGTAGAGGCCGTCCAGGGGTGTGCGGTCGATGATCGGCGAACCGTCCATCGACATGTCCATGATGCCGCCCCAGGAGCGCAGCAGCCGCACGCGGCCGATACGCGGCATCAGCGCCATGCCGCCTTCGAGCACGTCCTCGACGACGGGGAGGTTGCCGCGCTGTGCGTAGGAGTTGTAACCGTCGATATCACCACCGAAGACGAGGCCACCCTTGTCGGATTGGCTGATGTAGAAGTGGCCGGCGCCAAAGGTCATCACGCCATCGATCACCGGCTTAACGGCTTCGGATACGAAGACCTGCAGGACATGACTTTCGATCGGCAGGGGTAGCCCCGCCATGGCCGCGACGCGCGAGGAATTTCCGGCACAGGCCAGGCCGACGTTGCGTGCTCCGATCGGCCCGCGTGTCGTTTCGACTCCCATGCAGCGGCCACCTTCGATGCGAAATCCTGTCACTTCGCAGTTCTGCACGATATCGACGCCGAGGCGGTCTGCGGCGCGCGCGTAGCCCCATGCCACGGCGTCGTGGCGCACGGTGCCGGCGCGACGCTGCAACAAACCGCCTTTGATCGGAAAGCGTGCGTTGTCGTAGTCGAGCCAGGGATACATCTGGCGCACCTTCGCTGAGTCGAGCAGCTCGGCATCGACGCCGTGCAGCCGCATGGCGTTGCCCCGACGCGCGTAAGCGTCGCGCTGAGCGTCGGAATGATAGAGGTTGAGAATGCCGCGCTGCGACACCATCGCGTTGTAGTTGAGGTCCTGCTCGAGCCCCTCCCAGAGCTTCATGCTGGTTTCGTAGAACGGGATATTGCCAGGCAGCAGGTAGTTGGAGCGCACGATGGTTGTGTTGCGGCCGACATTGCCCGAGCCGATCCAGCCCTTTTCGAGAACGGCGACATCGCGAATGCCGTAGCGCCGGGCGAGATAATAGGCCGTGGCGAGCCCATGGCCGCCTCCGCCGACGATGATCGTGTCGTAACGGGGCTTGGGCTCAGCGTCGCGCCACGCAGGTCTCCATCCCGAGTGTCCGCGCAGCGCCTCGCGGAGGACGCTGAAGATCGAATAGCTCTGGCCTGCCATTGTACTCCTCGGCTGCCGTTGGCGCGCCGCCGGTCAAGGGACACGTGTGGGTCGAGGCGAGTGGACGCCGCGGCGAGCTGGATGGGAATATAAGTTTGGCTTATAGTGTGGGAATGGACGACGCCGGCGGTGATCCACTCTTCGACCTCAGATCGCTCGAGATCTTTCTCGCGGTATGCGAGGCAGGCGGGATGGCCGCGGCCGCACGCCAGATCCACGTCACCCAGCCGGCCGTGTCGCTGGCCATCGCCGAGCTGGAGCGAAAGGGCGGCGCCGCGCTCTTCGACCGCGCCGTTCGGCCGCGGGCGCTGCCCCCCGCCGGTGGCTTGCTCCGACAACGGGCGGCGGCGCTGATCGAGGATGCGCGAGAAATTCCGGCGTTGCTGCGGGGAGCCGCTCAGGGGCGCGTTCCGCAACTCCGCGTCGGCCTCGTCGACTCGCTCGGCCGCGCCTTGAGTGTCGAGGTTGCGCAATGTCTCGGCGCGCGAGCGGATCAGGTGTCGGTGCTGTCGGGACTGACGGCGGCCCACGCCAGCGCGCTGCTGACGCGGCGGTTGGACATGCTCATCGGTGTCGACGATCTTCAGGAAACGCCTGGGCTCGAGCGTTACGAGCTGATCCGGGAGCCTTACGTCCTGCTCCTCGCGAAGGGTATGGGACCGGTGCGCAGCGTAACCGATCTGAAGCGACTTGCCGAGCGAGCGCCTTTCGTCCGCTTCAGCGCTCGCTCGCAGACCGGGGTCGAGATCGAGCGGCATCTGCGGCGGCTGGGTTTCGAGCCCGAGCGGGGGCTGGAATTCGATACCCCGTTTGGCGTGACGGCGAGCGTGGCACGGGGCGGCGCGTTCGCCATCTCGACGCCGCTGTGCATCCATGAAGCGCAACTCGCGGCGGGCAAAGTCCAGGCCATGCGATTGCCGGGGCCGCGCATTTCGCGAACGTTGACGCTGGTGGCGCGCCACCGGGAGCTGGGCGCCATCCCGCGGGATTTCGCGAAGGCCATGCGCCAGATTCTGGCCGAGCTTCTCGACCGTTTGCCGGCGGCCGGCGATTGAAGCGCAGACCGCTGACGGATTGGGCGCTGCGTTCGGCAGGTGTGCGCGCAAGTGTCTCGGCCCGCCGTGTCGGTGCCTTGGACCCCTGCCGATTTGCAAAAGTCGGCCCACGCGGGCCATCCGGCCACGCCCGACTTTTTTCATTGATATGCAGGTGCTTCCACCGGGCCGCTCGCGATCGTGCGACGGTTTCCAGAGCGGTGCCGACCACTCCCGGCGATTCCACGGTTGGCCGCGGCCGATCGGAGCGTTATGTGTCGTGATCGATCATATCCGGCCGCGCGAACGATGCAGTGGAGCTGAGCATGAGCCTTGGCAGGTTGAATGCGACGACGATCGCCATTCTCTGCGCGTTGTTGCAGGGGGGCGCGGCGCTGCCCGCCTCGGCGCAAACGCGCTCGTCGCACGCCGCTGTCGATCTCGACAACGATCGCGGGCCGGTTCCGGAATCGGGTGCGCCCGACCCGCTCACTCCGGCTCCGTCGAACGCTGGGCCACCGGCGGCACCGGGCAGCACAGAAAGCGTGAGCGAGGCAACGGCGCCGGCCGAGGCGGATCCGGTCGTCGTGCTGGTTCGCGAAAAGCTCGCAGCGTTTTCCGCGAAGCAGTCATCCGTCGATAAGGACGATCTCGCCGCCGCCATCACCTATTACGGCGAGCACAAGTCGCCGGTGTGGACGGGCAAGGATGGTCTGACGGAGCGCGGCACGCAGGCGGCCGCCGAGATCGCGCGCGCTGACGATTGGGGGCTCGACGCCAAGGCATTCGATCTTCCGGCCGCGCTATCGGCGCCGGTGCCGCCCGACGCACTCGCCGACGCGGAGGTGAAGCTGGCGCTCGCCGTGCTCACCTATGCCCGCTATGCGCGCGGCGGCCGGCTCGATCCGGCTTCGGTCAGCAGGAAGTTCGATCAGAAGCCCGTCGTGTTCGAGCCGAAGACAGTGCTTCAGGGCATTGCGTCCGCCGCGACCGCCGATGCCTACCTGCGCGATCTCCATCCCAAGCATCCACAGTTCGAGAAGCTGCGTCAGGCGCTGCTGGCGTTGCGCAAGGAGGCCGGGGACGCGGCGCCAGGCGCGAAGGCGAAACCGGCGGCCGTGAGCGAGCGTCAGCTTGTGGTCAACATGGAGCGCTGGCGGTGGATGCCGCCGGAGCTTGGCGCGTTCTACGTCTGGAACAGCGTCACCGAGCAGATCACGCGCGTGGTCGACAATGGTAACGTCGTGCTGTCCGAAAAGATCGTCGTCGGCAAGACGTCGAGCCCGACGCCGATCTTCTCCGCCGACATGCAGTTCGTCATCTTCCACCCGTCGTGGGGCGTGCCGTCCGGCATCAAGTCCCATGAGCTCGCGCCGAAGCTCCGCAATAGCGGCAGCAACTGGTTCTCGTTCAAGCCGCCAGCATCGGCGGTGCTGCGGGCCCACGGCCTGATCGCCTCGCGTGGCGGAAGGCCGGTCGATCCCGACAGTGTCGATTGGGAGAAGGTGGATATCCGCAGCTTCGATTTCACGCAGCCTGCCGGACAGCGCAACGTGCTTGGCATCGTCAAGTTCCGCTTCCCCAACAAGCACGATGTCTACATGCACGACACGCAGGAGAGGAACCTGTTCGGTGGCGCTGTGCGCGCCTTCAGCCACGGCTGCATGCGCGTGCAGAATCCGATGCGTCTGGCCGAGGTGCTGCTGGCTCACGACAAGGGCTGGACGAAGGAACAGGTGAAGGCATCGGAGCGACGCGGCGAGCAGGTGACGCTTACGACGCCGATCCCGGTTCACATCAACTATTTCACGGTCGAGGTTGCAGACGACGGGAAAATTGTCACGAGGTCGGACCTCTATGGCCTCGACAGCCGGGTTGCTTCGGCGCTGGAGGGCCGCTCCGTGACGGTCGCCAGTGCGCCCGCGCCGCGCACGGCGGCGTCGGCCGGCGAAGGCCAGCCGGTGCGCTCGGCCAGTTCGTCGCGCCGCAAGCAGCGCGCGCGATCGGCTGCGGCGAACAGCGAAGACTACAGCCCGTTTGCATCGCTGTTCGGTAATTGATTTCGATCGTGACAGGGTCGGAGTTGGCCCGAACAAGAGTGGCAGCCGTCAGATTTCTCAGTCCGTGAGGCCTCTGCCCAGGATCTCCGACCCTCGAGGTTCGTGGTCGACGCGACGCGCGATTTCGTCGCCTCACGCCTCCTTGTTGCGGTCCTTGCTCGAGTGATGCTCGACGACCTCGCCGACCATCACCTCGTACTCGGCGAACACGCCGTTCTTGCCGCGTTCCTTTGCGTGCTTGTGCTCCGGGTGCCGGTCCCACGCCTCGACCGTTGCGAAGTCGCTGAAATATCCGACCAGCAACTTCTCGCCGTCGTCGGCCGTATAGACCTTGTGGCCAAGATAGCCGGAGAGGCCTTTGATCAGCCCGGCCATCCGCGCATAGAGCGTCTCGAATTCGTCCTGGTGATCCGGGTTCACGCGATAGCGAAACACTTCGATGTGCATGCGGTTCTCTCTCCCCAAGTTGGTTTTCTGGTGCGTGGATGCCTAATAGAGACCACGGCGGCGAAACGCCCACAGCGTAAGGCCGACGATGGCGATGCAGACGAGGCAGAACACGACGAACGCGCTCTCGTACTGGGAAAACGGAATGCCCTGAAGGTTCACGCCGAACAGACCCGTCAGGAACGAGATCGGTAAGAAGATCGTCGCGACCATGGTGAACAGGAAGTTGATCCGCTCGATGCGGCCTGCCTGGATGCGGTTGATCTGATCGTCCGCGATGCGGCCGCGGTCGCGCAGATCGTTGAGTGTTTCTAGGAAACGCGAAAGCGTGTCGTGATGCTCGACGAACAGGTAGTGGTCCACTTCGCTGAAGAACGAGCACTTGGAGTTCATCAGCGTCTCAAGCACGGCCTTGTGCGGGGTCAGATGGTGAAGAAAGGCCGCGACCCGCCGCCTCAACTTGCCGAGGTTTCCGCAGAAGACATCGTCGGCATCGTTCGACGCCAGGCGCTGATCGAGCTCGTGAAGCTGATCCTCGAGCTCCTCGACGAGCGGCCCGAGGTCGCGATAGACGGAGCCGATCAGACCCGCGAGGAACTGCCCTGTCGTGTGCGGGCCTTTGCCCGCCTCGATGAGCTCGCGCATCTGCAAGATGGCATCGATGTCCTCCTCGCGCGTCGAGATGATCCTGTTCTTGTCGATCCACAACCGAACCGCGGCGAAGTGCTCCGGATCGGCGCCCTCGCGCAGGTGCATGGCCTTGAGCAGAACCATGACGCCGTTGGCGCGCAAAACGATGCGCGAGCGGGTCTCTGGCGCGACCATCGCCGACACGATGATCTCGTCGAGTTGCTCGTCATCCATGAGGAATTGCGACGTCTCCCTGTGCCGGATGCACATGTGCAGCCATTCGGGGGCCGGATCCTGGGCATGTTCGGGCATGGCAAGATCGAGGCGATGCAGATAGCCAGGGTTGCTCGCCATCGAGGTGTCGGTCGTCGTGGTCACGAAGTCGTCTCCCTGCGCCGCCGCGTCCCTGGCGTGCGTCATCCCTGCGACCCATGCTCGCCGGGCCGACGAACCGCAGTACGCCGCCAGAGCATCGACGACATCGCACCATCCCTCCAGATGAAAGAATGCGCCAGGGCACCGCCGACGTGGAGAAACAGCATCGCCAGAAATACGTGGACTAGCGTCTTGTGCCACTCGAACAGCGTATAAGCCAAAACGCTATCTGCCTTCGAGACGAGGTTGTGCGTCGGCAGCAGGGAGAATGCTTCGTCGAGGTGCCCGCCCATCGCACGAGCTAGCCACGGCAGGAGCGGGATGAGGAATGCGACGACCGCAAGCGCGATATGATAGAGGCCGATCAAGCGGTCGGCCTGCGCGTCGGCCCTATCAGCGGTGCTGCGCCGGAATCTCGAAAGAAGCCAGATCGCGATACCAACAGCAGTGGCGAGGCCGGCGGCGCGATGAACCAGGAAGTACGTCGTCCGGTGGAGAAACCCGGGGGCGCCCGGCGTGAAGTCGAATGCCGCGTGGCCGGTGACGAAGGCCGTGATCATCAGTGCCGCCACGCTCCAGTGAAGCACACGCATCGGCGCGGGCTTCATGTCACGCAATCGCGCGGAACGCGCGCTAGGTCCCCGCATCGGCGGCCGCCCCCGCAATCGACATGACCTACCTGATCCGATCGATGCGGGCAGCGATGAAACACGTCGCTGCCCGCATCGTCACGACCTCATGACGGGTTGCGCAGTGCCTTCAGGTATTCGATGACGGCCTTGCGCTCGACAGGATCCTTGACGCCGTTCTTGTAGAGCTTGCCCATGCGGTTGCCGGGGATGAAGCCCGGTACGTCGGCCAGATGCTTGTCGAGGTTCTCCTCGTTCCAGATCACGCCCGAGCCTTTCAATGCGGCAGTGTAGGCGTATGTCTCGCTCGCGCCTGCCTTGCTGCCGAAGATATTCGAGAGTGACGGCCCAATACCGTTCTTGCCGGGCTCGAGCGAATGACAGGTGGCGCATCGCTGGTAGACGCCGCGTCCCTGCTCGGCGAGGGATTTGGCATCGCGTCCGGTCTCGGCGGCGGGCGAAGGCGCACTCTCTCCACGAGCCGTTTGCGCTGCCGGAGCAGCCGCTGCCGCAACCTTTTCTTCGAGCGGCGGCGCATGCTTTGCGGCGTCCGCGCCGAGCAACGGGTAAGCATAGACATAGAACCAGTTGGTCTGCTGGGCCGGGACGTGACAGCCGAGACAATCCGTCTTGTAATCGGTCGCGGTCTGCTTCTCGGGGTTGTCGCCGTTGAACAGCGCCCAGCCCCAGCCATCGCCCCACAGCGGATTTCCGGGGAAGCGTCCGACCTTGTCGCGCACCATCACGAACCAGACTTTCACGCCTTCGGCCCAGTAGGCTTGTCCCGTGGTGTGTTCGGCGCCGCGCGCGTGCCGTACTTCCTTGACGACGACGGCGCCGTCATCGAAGTCGCCGGTCTCGCGGTATCTCTCGATGACCTCCTTCGGGGCATAGACGTTATGGACGTCGGCGACCTTGCCGTCCTCAGCCACGGCCCACGTGCCCATGAACGTCCAATCGGTGGCGAAATTCTTCGGCAGCGTGATGTTGCCCTTCGCATCGACGTATGTCGTGAACGCGGCATGCCCGCGAGCTGGCTCGCGGGCCGAGATGCGGAGCGTGCCCGCTGCCGTCAGTGCGATGGCTGCCGCCAAGGCCAACGTCATACCGCGCGGTCCTGGAAGTCTTGGCATGGAGTGCTCCGATCCTGGTCTCGTCGCATGGCTCGACGGGGCGGCAGTGGATGCGACTGCCTGCTGCCTGTCGAAGCTCTTCGCGTTTGGGAATTGGACTTGCCCGCCAGCGGCGGAGGGCCACTGCTGGCGGGCAAGTGCCTGTCGGCGGTGCGGGCAACTACTGGCGGGGCAGCGGTGTCAGGATCGGCTTGTACATCTTGATGTACACCATGTCCTCGTGAGCGTTGTCGATGTGGCACTGGGCACACTTCTCGATCGGCTCCTCGAGAGCAGCAGCCTTGTAGGGCGGCGCGGAGTGATTGAAGTTGAAGTATCCCCAACCCTTCGAATTCGGAAAGCGCTTGGGATCCTTCACCGCCACGTCGACGCCATTCACGGGACCTGGGAAGTAGCCGCGCCCGGAGGGCTCGAAGCGCGAACCATCGGGAAACTCGCCCTTCTGGTCGTCGACCAACTGAAGCTCTTTCAGCATCATTGTGCCGACGGGCCACTTGCCGGTTTCGCGGTAGGCCTTGAACGCTTCAGGCTGCACATAGACGTTGTGGAACTCGGGGAAGTTGGCCTTTCCGTCGTTCAAAGCATTCGGCGTGAAGGGCGCACCGAGATACACCCACTGCCGGAAGTCCTTCGGCAACATCAACTCGCCCTTTGCGGTCCACTCGGGCTTGATCGAAACTTCGTAGCCGTCGGCCGCCTGCACTGGCGAAATCGCCACATGCCGCGCGAGCGATCCGATGATGGATGCGGCGGCAACGACAGCCCCCGCGACGCCGACCGCGAGAAGCCTACCCTTGAAGCTTGAAGTCATATCCATTTCCTCTGCCACCATACGTTCTTGTCGGAAGATGGTGCATTCGGGCTCGGACGACTGCAATTGCCGGGGGGTTATAGTTTCGATAGCTATCGGTTATCGCCGTCGCGCGGGCGACGCCCATTTCTCGTGGCGTCGCGTTGGGGCCACTTGAAGTCAATGG
Organism: uncultured Hyphomicrobiaceae bacterium; assembly: GCA_937873575.1. Lineage (GTDB taxonomy): Bacteria > Pseudomonadota > Alphaproteobacteria > Rhizobiales > Hyphomicrobiaceae > JAEUMD01. The sequence goes on along the minus strand of CALMPK010000217.1, from coordinate 1,837 downwards.
CGAGGCGGCGAAGCGTCTCGACTGCGCGCGAGGGGGGCGGCCCCGAGACAGATACGAACTGGACTTCGCGCGCGAGTTCGAGGCCGACCACCGGGCGCAGCACTATGCCTTCGACGCGAAGCGAGAACTCCGGCATCAGCGCCACGCCGATATTCGCGGCGATCAAGCGTTGAATCCACTCTTCACGATTCGATTGGATATTGGACCTCAAGACGACGCCTTGATCGCGCAGCAACTTGGCGGCACTCAGCCTGAATTCGCAATCGAGGCGATCGAGATAGTCGACGTCGCGCAATTGCTCGATCTCGACCGTGTCCTGGAGTGCGAAGGGGTGGGACGATCCGACCGCAAGAACAAGGCGCTCGGAAAAGAGCGGGACGACGTGGATCTTCGGGCTATTGGAAACCTGATCGCTGCAGATGCAACAATCCAGCGCACCAGAAAGCAGAAGATCAGGGAGCTCGGTCGTCTCGGCCTCGTGCAGAAACATGCGCAAACCGGGATGTGCCTTCACGGCCCCCAGGAGAAACTCGATCGTGTAGGACGTTCCGAGGGTGGTGGCGATACCGATATTGAGTTCGTTTCCATTCCCGCCGGAGATGATACTGACGATCTGGCGGGCCTTGTCGATGTTGGCGACGACGTTCTCGAGCTCGCGGCGGATCGAGCGGCCGAGCTCGGTCAGTCGCGTATCCTTGCCGTCGCGGTGCAGGAGTAGGCCACCGAGATCGTCCTCCAGCCGCTTGATCGATTTGCTGAGCGCGGGTTGAGTGATGCCGAGGCGCTCAGCGGCACGGCTGAAGTTGAGCGTTTCGGCCAGAACCAGAAAATGCTCAATCTGTCTCAGGTCCAAGTGTTTGCCCTCCCCAGGTGCGGCGGGCCGCTAGTGACACCATTTGGGCCGTCGGCGCAAGGTCGATGACGCGAGAGCGCAATCGTGAAATCAATCGTGACGTCGCCTGCGGGAACGCAAGCGGCCCGGTGGCCGGCGGTAAAGGGGCGCGGATGGCAAGGTTTCCACGCTGGCGATAAGCTCCGCGCGATTTGCATTTTTCTCTCGTTCGCGGCTTTCGATTTCTGCTGCAGCGCCGTTCGGACGCGAGGCTGATCGGGAGACGCGGGGATCGGGTGACATGGAACTCAGTCAGATAAAGTACTTCCTCAATCTCGCCGAAACCCTCAATTTCACGGAGGCGGCACGGCAAAGCGGAATATCCCAGCCGAGCCTTACGCGGTCCATTCAACGGCTCGAGGAAGAGCTCGGCGCGCCGCTCGTCTATCGCGACGGCAAGGATACGCGGCTGACGGCGCTCGGGCGCGAGCTGCAAGTCGAGTTCATGCGGATCGATGGTCTCGTCGGCAACGTTTACCACGTCGCCGAAAATTCCGTCGCCGGGCACCGCCGGCTTCTGCTGGTCGGCATCGCCTCGACCATCTCCCCCGGCGCGTTCGTCCGGTTCTTCGGCCACGTCGTCGATCAGCTTCCTTCCGTCGAGCTGCACCTCCATCCCATGCTGCCGGGCGAGAGCGAGGACGAGGTGCTCACCGGGAAGTACAGCCTGTGCATCCTGCCGTCGTCGCCGTTGCCCGACGCGAAGCTCGAGACGGTGTCGCTCTTCTCGGAGCGGCTGATGCTGGCCGTCGCCGCGCGGCATCGGTTGGCGGCTCACGATCTCGTGACGACGGCGGAGATGGCCAGCGAGCCCTACATCGATCGCATCAACTGCGAGTTTCGATCCCAGCTCGTCATGCACTTCATGGACAGGAACATCGTCATGCGCCCGCGCATTCAATCCGAGCGAGAGGATTGGGTGCAGCAGCTCGTGGCCGCCTACCA
>CALMPK010000216.1 GCA_937873575.1 uncultured Hyphomicrobiaceae bacterium | reverse complement strand
GTTCCAGATCCTGAAGATGGACCGCCCGCGCGGCAACATCGTCGTCTCGCGCCGCTCGGTGCTCGAGGAGACGCGTGCCGAGCAGCGCGCCGACATCGTCGCCCGTCTCGAGGAAGGCCAGGTCATCGACGGCCTCGTCAAGAACATCACCGACTACGGTGCGTTCATCGACCTCGGCGGCATCGACGGCCTGCTGCACGTCACCGACATGGCGTGGCGCCGCGTCAACCATCCGAGCGAGATCCTCAACGTCGGCGACACGGTGAAGGTGCAGATCATCCGCATCAATCCGGACACGCAGCGCATCAGCCTCGGCATGAAGCAGCTCCAGTCCGATCCGTGGGCCGGCATCGAGGCGAAGTATCCGGTCGGCATGCGCATCACCGGCACCGTCACGAACATCGCCGACTACGGTGCGTTCGTCGAGCTGGAGCCGGGCGTCGAGGGCCTGATCCACGTCTCCGAGATGAGCTGGACCAAGAAGAACGTCCACCCCGGCAAGATCGTCGCGACCAGCCAGAAGGTCGACGTGCAGATCCTCGAGGTCGACCCCAACAAGCGCCGCATCTCGCTCGGCCTGAAGCAGACCCAGGACAACCCCTGGGATGCGTTCCTCGCCGCTCACCCGCGCGGTTCGACGGTCGAGGGCCCGATCCGCAACATCACCGAGTTCGGCCTGTTCATCGGCCTCGACGGTGGCGTGGACGGCATGGTGCACCTGAGCGATCTCGACTGGAACCGTCCGGGCGACGAGGTCATCAAGGACTACAAGAAGGGCGATGGCGTCAAAGCCGTCGTGCTCGACGTCGACAGCACGAAGGAGCGCATCTCGCTCGGCATCAAGCAGCTCGCCGGCGACCCGATCGACGCCATCTCCAAGTACAAGAAGGGCGACACCGTCACCTGCACCGTCGTCCAGGTTCAGGAGAACGGCATCGAGGTGAAGATCGGCGATACCGACGTGACGAGCTTCATCAAGCGCTCGGATCTGTCGCGTGAGCGTTCCGAGCAGCGCCCCGAGCGCTTCAACGTCGGCGACAAGGTGGACGCCGCCGTTCTCTCGGTCGACAAGGCCGCTCGCCGCATCTCGGTCTCGATCAAGAGCCTCGAGATCGCGGAAGAGAAGCAGGCGGTCGAGCAGTACGGTTCGTCGGCCTCCGGCGCATCGCTCGGCGACATCTTCAAGGCCGCGATCAAGAAGCGCGACTCCTCGGACGATTCCGACGAGTGATCGCTGCTTAATGGGCGAGGCGGGCGGGCTCTCACCCGCCCTCCGACCCAAAACGATCACAGGCGTGCGGACCACCCGGTCCACACGCCTTTTTTCTTGGTCGGCGTTGACCCGCAATGGGCGCTCCCGGCCCATCAGCGACACCCCGGATTGCGATCGTTGAACGGCGTTATTTACGCCCCGGCAACTCTGCTCTGACGCTAGGCCGTGCCCGATTCACGTTTTCGTACAGGCTCGCCGCTATTCTGGGTCCGCCGTTGAAGGCAGGCACGCGCCTGCCCACTTTCAGCTCGAACTCTCGCGCAGGCAGCACACACGTTGCGCCTGCGACCGTCACAACCGCCAAGGGATTGGCCGCCACCGGAGTTGCATGTCCCGATGATGCTCGAAACCGAAACCGTTCTCGATCGTCGCCGGCTGCGGCGGCACGTGTCGTTCTGGCGTATCGCAACGGTCGCCGCCGCGGTGATCGCCGTCGGCGCCGTCGCCTTTAGCAACGAGCGCGTCGCCGGCCTCGTCGCCAGCAACCACATCGCGCGCGTGAGTATCTCGGGCGCCATTACCGAGAACCGCGACCAGCTCAAGCTGCTCAAGAAACTCGCGGAGGACGAAAAGGCCACCGCCGTCATCCTCTACATCGACAGCCCCGGCGGCACCTCGACCGGCGGCGAGGCGATCTACGAGGAGTTGCGCGCGATCGCCAAGAAGAAGCCCGTCGTCGCCCAGTTCGGAACGCTCGCCGCCTCGGCCGGCTACATCGTCGCTCTCGCCGCCGACCACATCGTTTCGCGTGGCAACACCATCACCGGCTCCGTCGGCGTCCTGGTTCAGTGGCCGGAATTCACTGATCTTTTCGAAAAGGTCGGCGTGAAGGTCCACGAGATCAAGAGTGGCGAACTGAAGGCCGCCCCCTCGCCGTTCCAGCCATTGGACGAGGCCGGCAGAGCGGTGACCAAGGATATGGTCGACGACAGCTTCAAGTGGTTCCTGAACCTCGTTCACGAGCGCCGTGGCGTCGATACCGCGAGCGTTCCTGGCCTCGAGAAGGGCCGCATCTTCACCGGCCGGCAGGCGCTCGAGCACAAGCTGGTCGACGAACTCGGCGGCGAGGCCGAAGCCATCCGCTGGCTCGAAGAGAAACGCGGCATCGAGAAGGACCTCAAGGTCGTGGACTGGAAACCGGAGACGGCGAAGAAGTGGTCGCTCGGCTTGTTCGGCTCGATCGCGCGCGACATCACCAGCGATATGCTCGCCGGGGCCGGTGAAGCCATCACCCAGCACGCCACCTCTACTCCATGGCGGCTTGACGGCCTCGTCTCTGTTTGGCAACCTTCCGAAAACTAAGCTATAACAAGCACTTTTTCGGGAGGATGGCGGCCGTGATCAAGTCCGAGCTGATCCAGAGGATCGCCGCGGCGAATACGCACCTGTTTCATCGCGACGTGGAACGCATCGTCAACGTCATTTTCGACGAGATCGTCGATGCTCTGGCGCGCGGTGACAGGGTCGAGCTGCGGGGCTTCGGAGCGTTTACGGTCAAGCATCGTCCGGCGCGCGAGGGCCGTAATCCGCGCACCGGCGACGCCGTGCCGGTGGACGAGAAGTTCGTGCCGTTCTTCAAGACGGGCAAGGATCTTCGCGACCGTCTGAACAAGTCCGCCAAGTCGCTCTGAGGCTCCGGCTCGGACCGGACGACGCGGTCTGAGGTGGTGCGGTCACCGGCGCGGGCATCGCCCGCGCGGAGGCCGTCCAAACCGGCATCTCGTCATCGGCGCGACGATTGGCTAAGCTCGCGGCACGCGACCACCGATTGCCGGCGGTCGCCACGATGAGCCTAGCTTCCGAGTAAACCAGGGCGAATGCCGTGCTGAAACGTATCCTGCTGCTCCTCACCGCAGTCCCCGTCGCGATCTTCCTCGTCACGCTGGCTGTCGCCAACCGCCACACCGTCCGCCTCGTGCTCGACCCGTTCCGTCCCGAGGCCCCGGTCATCTCGACCGAATTGCCGTTCTATGCCTACCTGTTCGCCGCACTGCTGATCGGCGTTCTCGCCGGCGGCACCGCCGTGTGGCTGAGCCAGGGCCACTGGCGCCATACGGCGCGCGCACGGACGCAGGAAGCGCGGCGCTGGCATGCCGAAGCCGACCGCCTGGCCCGCGAGCGCGACGCCGACGTCGGCCGCTCCAAGCAGCTCGCCATCGCTGGGCGCTGACACGGCTCGATCGATCCCTGGCTATCGCCCATCGCCCGCTGCGGGGCCGCCCGAAACGCCGCGCAAGCAGGCCGAAGCTGGTAATACGGCGAACTCGCCCCCCCCCCGGAAAGGCAGGCGAGATTGCCGTCGGGGCCTCGCGATAGCACTCCAGGGTGTCACGCCCAGGGTATCAAGCCATGTCACTCGAGGTTGTCTTCTCGTCGTTCATCGCCGCACTCGACGCTGCCGCCGTCGGTGTCTTCGCGACGACGGGTGCGCTCGTCGCCAGCCGTAAGCAGATGGACATCTTCGGCTTCGCCCTGCTCGGCACTGTCACCGGCGTCGGCGGCGGCACGGTGCGCGACGTGCTGCTCGGCCGTCTGCCGGTGTTCTGGGTCGAGAAGCCCGCCTACGTCGCCATCGCACTGGTCGTCTCGGCGGTCGTGTTCTTCACCGCTCACATCCCGGAGTCGCGCTACCGGCTGCTTCTATGGCTCGATGCCGTGGGCCTGTCGCTGGTCTGTGTCATCGGCGCCGGCATCGGCCTCGACGCCGGCAAGGGCGCCTTCATCGCCATCGTCATGGGCGTCATCACGGCGGTCTTCGGCGGCATCATCCGCGACGTGCTCGGCGGCGAAAGCCCGGTCATCCTGCGGCGTGAGATCTACGTCATCCCGGCACTGATCGGCGCTATGCTGTTCGTCGCAGCGACGGGCGCTGGCGTCGATTATCCGACCGCCGCCGCCGCTGGTTTCGCGTCCTGCTTCACGGTGCGCGGACTGGCGCTGTTCTATGGCTGGTCGCTACCGGGTTACCGGCCACGGCCCGGGCGCGAGACCCGTGAGGTGGCGCCCGAGCCAGCCGGTGGGGAATCGCCGGGCGCGCCGAGTGATGAGGCGACCGCGCGCGCCAAGGGAGGGGCGGAGACATGACCGGCGCCAAGATTTGTGGAGTGAGCGGAGAGGCGGCACTCGAAGCGGCGCTCGACGGCGGCGCACGCTTCATCGGCCTCGTGTTCTTCCCGAAGAGCCCGCGCAACGTTTCCATCGCCCGCGCCGCCGAGATCGCGGCACTCGCCCGCGGACGCATCCGTATCGTCGCGCTGCTGGTCGATCCCGACGACGCTTTGATCGAGGCCGTCGTCGAGGATGTCGCGCCGGACATGCTGCAGCTCCACGGCCGCGAAACGGCGGACCGCGTCGCCGAGATCCGCGCCCGCTTCAAGGTTCCGCTCGTCAAAGCCGTCGGCGTCGCCAGCGAGGCCGATGTCGCCGCCGCGTTCGCTTTCCACGCCCCCGGACGCCTCGCCGATCTCGTGCTGCTCGACGCCAAGCCCCCGCCAGGTTCCGAGATCACCGGCGGCCACGGCATCCCGTTCGACTGGCGCATTCTCTCCGCCGTGCCGATCGACACCCCGTACATGCTGGCCGGCGGCCTGACACCCGACAACGTCCGCGAGGCCATCCGCAAGACCGGCGCTCCCTACGTCGACGTATCGTCCGGGGTCGAGACCGCGCCGGGCGAAAAGTCGCCCGAGCTGATCCGCCGCTTTCTTCAGGCGGTAAAGACGGCTAAGCAGACCCTCTGAGACCCGCCAACGAGAAGCTGGAAGGACCGTGCGGCCCCTCTGGCCGGCTTTCGACCGCAAGGAACACGTTCATGTCCACCCCGACGACCAAGAGCAGCGAACCGAAGCTGAACAGCCTGCGCAACGGACCCGACGAGCGCGGCCACTTCGGCCTGTACGGCGGCCGCTTCGTCGCCGAGACGCTGATGCCGCTGATCCTCGATCTGGAGCGGGCCTACAACGAGGCCAAGGTCGATCCGGCGTTCCACGCCGAGCTGACCA
>CALMPK010000215.1 GCA_937873575.1 uncultured Hyphomicrobiaceae bacterium | reverse complement strand
CGTCAGCGCCGTCATCAGCGTGTTCTGAGCGCTCATGACGATGATGGGCAGTTCGGGCCGCAGCTTCTTGATGCGCGGAATGAGGTCGAACGCGTTCTCGTCGGGCATCACGACATCGGTGATGACGACGTCGCCCTCACCCTGGCTTACCCATCTCCACAGCGTTGCCGCGTTACCCGTCGCGCGCGGGGCATAGCCCGCGCGGGCGAGCGCCTGGTTCAACACCGTGCGGATTGCGGTGTCGTCGTCGGCGATCAGGATCGTGCCTCGCGCCATTTGTCGTGCCTCCGCGTCAGTACGGCTTGGGCGTTCGGTGCGCGCCCTGCTGCATCGGCAGGAGCACGCGGAAGATGGTCTTGGTGGGCTCGCTATCGCATTCGATGATGCCGCCGTGATCGCCGATGATCTTGGCGACCAATGCCAGCCCGAGCCCGGTTCCCGAGGGCTTCGTCGTCACGAACGGATCGAAGATCTGGCCCTTCAGATGGTCCGGAACACCGGGACCGTTGTCCTCGATCTGGATCATCAGCGGCAGCGAGATGCGCGCGTCGGTGCCGGGGACGGACAGGCGCATGCCGGGACGAAAGCCCGTCTGAATGATGATGCGGCCATTGTCGCTGTCACCGATTGCCTCGACGGCATTCTTGAACAGGTTGAGAAACGCCTGGACCAGCTTGTCGCGGCTGCCTGGAACCGGCGGCAGCGAGGGATCGTAATCCTCGACGAAGCGGATGTGGCGGCCCGCCCCGGATTGCATCAGGCGGCGCACGTGATCGAGCACGTCGTGGATATTGATCGGCTCCACCTGCAACGGGCGCTCGTCACCGAACACCTCCATGCGATCGACGAGATCGCGAATGCGATCCGTCTCGGAGCAGATGAGCTGGGCCAGCGCGCGATCCTCGTCCGTCACCACGGGTTCGAGCAACTGCGCGGCGCCGCGAATGCCGGAGAGCGGGTTCTTGATCTCGTGCGCGAGCACCGCCGCCATGCCCGACACCGAGCGCGCCGCCGCGCGATGCGTCATCTGGCGTTCGATCATCAGCGCCATCGAGCGCTGCTGGAGCATCAGGAACACGTAACGCGGCCGGTCTGGAATGGGCCCGCCGTAGACGTCGACGAGCTTCGGGCCCGAGAACTTCGGCGTGACGATCTCGACCCCATACTCGTTGAACGTCGCGCCCGTCGTTCGCACCTGCTCGACGAGCGCGAGCAGCGGACAACCAAACGCGACGACCTCGTCGAGGCGCTGGCGCTTCAACATCGTCTGGCCGGTCGACGTGAACACTTCCGCCGCCGCGTTGGCGTAGACGACGCGGTTGCTCTCATCGAGAACCAGGATCGCGTGCGGCAGCACCGAGAGCAGCAGATCGTGCTCGATAGGGCGCCGGCCCGGCATGGCGGCGTGGCTCGCCCCCACCGCCTCGGCGACAGCCGTTCCCACGTCGACGTCGATAGCGCGCGCTGATACGGACTCCGAAACACTTGGGCGCGTTGGCCGACCGGTAGCGCGCACATGCGCCGCGGGAGACGTGCCCTTGCCCGTTGCGCCCGCACCCGTGCTCTTCGCCGCAGTAGCCGGCGACCCAGTACCCTGCAACCCAGTGCCCTGCCCCGCAGCGCTCTGACCAGACGACTTCGGCCGCTCGGCTGTCCGCGCCACCGCGGTCGCCTTGCCCGACTTGCCCTGCCCGCTCTTCTTGCTCGGCGATTTCATGCTGCCGCCTCGCCCATACCGGCATCCTCGTAGGCGTCCGCCAAGCCCTCCAGCACACGCTCCGCGACGTCGTCGGTGCAGAGCCGCCGCCGCCAGCCCTTGAGGCGCTCACCGCGAAGCCCAGCGCTCTCGAGATACCAGCCGATATGCTTACGCGCGTTTCTGAGACCGAGTTCACGCCCGTAGTGCTCGAGCATCGCCGTGACGTGCTCGGTGGCGATGTCGCGCTGCTGCTCGAGATCGGGCGGACCAGGATCGCGCCCCTTGGCAAGGGTCGCGGCAATCCGCCCGGGCAGCCACGGCGCACCGTAAGCTCCCCGGCCGACCATCACGCCATCGGCGCCGGACTGTTCCAGCGCCGTGACCGCCTCGACCGGACTGGTGATGTCGCCGTTGACGATGACGGGCACCGGGACGGCATCCGCGACCGCGCGAACCGCGTGCCAGTCCGCCGAGCCCTTGAAGAAGTCCGAACGTGTCCGCCCGTGAACCGTGACGAGACGGACACCGGCGGCTTCGGCACGGCGCGCAATGTCTGGAGCGTTGAGGCAGTTTCGATCCCAGCCGAGACGCATCTTGAGCGTGACGGGAACAGAGACGGCACCGACCACGGCTTCGATCAGCGAGAGCGCATGGTCGGGCTCACGCATCAGCGCACTGCCCGAGAGCTTGCCCGTTACTTCTTTGGCCGGGCAGCCCATGTTGATATCGACGACTTCCGCGCCCATGTCCGCAGCGATCCGTGCGCCCTCGCTCATCCAGCGCGCCTCCCGGCCCGCGATTTGAACTGCAAATGGGCGCAACTCCCGCCCGGTGATGCGGCGCAGGACATCGCGCCGCTCTGTCACCAGCGCCTCGCTGGCGACCATCTCGGATACGACGAGGCCAGCGCCGAGCCGTTGGGCGAGACGGCGGAAGGGCAGGTCCGTCACGCCCGACATGGGAGCGAGCGCGACCGGGTTGGCGAGCACGACCGGGCCGAGCACAAGCGCCCGCGGCTGCGCGGCATGCCAGCCGGCACCCCGACGCGACGCTACCGCGCCATCGGCCGAATAATCATTGCTGCTCATTTCTTGTGCATTATTTTGTTTGCCACTCAATTGTGCAAGATAGGGGCGTTCGTGCGCTCTCGCAAGTGCGTTCGTCGTTTCGGGCGCATTGTCGCGACCGTCGCCCTCCGTTATGCACCGCTCGATCCCTTCGCGATCGCTTTTGCACGTCCGCGCTGACCGGAGACCGAGCAACCGTGACGACCGCCGCACTGATCGTCGCCGCTGGCCGCGGCTCCCGTGCCACCCGCCCGGGCGACCCGCCCAAGCAATATGCCCTGCTCGCGGGCACGCCGTTGCTGCGGCGGACCATCGATGCCTTCTGCGCACACGCCGACATCGATCTCGTCCAGGTCGTCATCCATCCTGACGACACCCAAGCCTATCGCACCAGCGCGCCAGATACGTCCCGCATGCTCCCGCCCGTTACCGGAGGCGCCACGCGGCAGGCGTCCGTGCTGAACGGGCTCGAGGCCCTCGCCGCGCTCCCGCCCGGCACGCGGCCCGAGCGCGTCCTCATCCACGACGCCGCGCGCCCGTTCGTTCCGGATGCGACCATCGCCGCCGTCGTCCGCGCCCTCGACCGGGCTGCCGGCGCGCTTGCCGCCGTCGCCCTCTCCGACACGCTCAAGCGCGCGTCGGCAGGCCTTCAGGTGGCCGAAACAATTCCGCGCGCGGGCCTATGGCGGGCGCAGACGCCGCAGGGCTTTCACCTCGACGCGATCCTCGAGGCCCACCGCCAGGCCGCCTCGCAAGGGCTCGACGACTTCACCGACGACGCCGCGATCGCCGAATGGGCCCACCTCGCCGTCGCCATCGTCGAGGACAGCACCCGCAATCTCAAGATCACCACCATCGACGACCTCGAAGCCGCGGAGCGCCTGATGACCAGCCAAGCGAACAATCCGCCTCTCCTCGAGCCGCGGATCGGCACGGGTTTCGACGTGCACCGCTTTGCCGCGGGCGACCACGTCTGGCTCTGTGGCGTTCGCATAGCTCATACTCACGCGCTCGATGGCCATTCCGATGCCGATGTCGGATTGCACGCCCTGACCGACGCGCTGCTCGGCGCGATCGGCGATGGCGACATCGGCCAGCACTTCCCGCCGAGCGATCCGAAGTGGAAGGGCGCCGCCTCGCACCTCTTCCTCGCCGACGCGCGCAGAAGGGTGGCGGAACGGGGCGGGCGAATCGCCAACGTCGATGTGACGCTGCTGTGCGAGGCTCCGCGCATCGGCCCACACCGCGTCGAGATGCAGCAGACCATCGCCGGCATCCTCGGACTCGACATCTCACGCGTAGGCGTCAAGGCGACGACGACCGAGCAGCTCGGCTTCACCGGACGACGCGAAGGCATCGCCGCGATGGCGAACGCACTCGTGCTGCTGCCGCTCTAGCTTCAAGCGGCAAGTGCCGCCGGTCGGGACGTGCGGCCACCCGCGACAGCGGCACACGGGTTGTGCCCACAAGTAGCGAATTGCTCACGCAGTCGCCCAACCGACACACCCGGCGCGTTGACCGGCCTGCCAGAATCGCGGCAGAAAAACGGCGCGTGGTTGTATGATCACGAGCGCTGCGGGGGATGCTATGGACGTGATGAACACTACACTCGATCGGCCTGTTGTTGACGCTCAGAGCATCAGCGACATTGCCGAAACCACCGCAGCGGCGTGCCTTGCGACACGTGTCCGCCAGCTTTCGCGCATCATCACGCGCGTTTACGACGATGCCTTGCGCCCACTTGGCATCACCGGCAGCCAGTACACGCTGCTCGCACAGCTGGCTTCTCGTGACGGCATCACCGCTGTCGAGATCGGCACCGATCTCGACATCGAAAAGTCGACGCTGTCGCGCAACCTGAAGCGCCTTCTTGCTCTCGGCCATCTCATCATGGATCCGCCGGCCGGTCGGCGTGGACGCGGCCTTCACCTGACGCCCAAGGGTCAGGCCGTACTGAAAGACGCATACCCCATCTGGATGGATGCGCAGCGTCGCACCATCGCCGTGATGGGTCCTGAGAGCCGCACGGTTCTCGATGGTCTGCTCGATCAGGCTGAGAAACTTGTCGCAGCCTGATCCTGCACTGACGTGAAGAGCCGTCGTTCCGTCGAAACGAGCCAATCGCTCGCGGCGTGCTGAACGGCTCCCATCGCAAATACTCTCTCTCTCGAGCCGGCATGCTCTGCCCAGCATGCCGGCTCTCTCATTTTTTGTCGGCGCGTGGCCGCCCTTGGCCAACCCCACGCGCTCGTTGGCGCGTGGCCGTCCTTGGCCAAACACACGCGCTTGGCTGGCACCGCGAACTCCGCGCGCAAGTCTCGCCGCACAGTTCGCCGCCGCCTATGATGCGGCACGCATCGCGCGAGGGAGGCTCACATGTTCGACCAGGACCTGCGCAACGAAGCGGAACGTCTGCTGGCTCGTCTGCGCGATAGCCACCTGAAGGTCGCGACCGCCGAAAGCTGTACCGGCGGGCTGATCGCAGCGCTGCTGACCGAGATTCCCGGTTCCTCCGACGTGGTCGAGCGCGGCTTCGTCACCTACTCGAACGAAGCCAAAAGCGAGAGCATCGGTGTCGATCCCGATCTCATTTCAACGCATGGCGCGGTCAGTGCAGAGGTGGCACAGGCGATGGCGACCGGGGCGCTGCGTCATTCGCGCGCGGACGTCGCAGTTGCGGTGACCGGCGTCGCGGGCCCTGGTGGCGGCACGGCGGCAAAGCCGGTCGGGCTGGTTCACCTCGCCGCGGCCGAGCGCGGCGGCAGGATGCTGGGAAGTGAGCTGCGTCTCGGCGACATCGGACGCGGGCGGGTCCGCCTCGCTTCGGTCCGCGAAGCCTTGCGACTGTTGAACAGGATCGCACCCTGACGGTTGAACTCAGACTGCCGGGCCTTTGTAGACCTGGCGCGCGCGATCCTCGAATGCTTCGGCAAACTTGCGGAACGCCTTGTCGACCCCCGCCCCCATGACAAGCCCGAGCATCGCGGATCGGAACTCGTAGTCGATCCAGAAGCCGATCTCCGAGCCGTTGTCGCGTGGTACGAAACGCCAGCGGTTGTCGAGGTGATGGAACGGCCCATCGAGATACGACACGTCGATGCGCATCGGCTGGGAGGCTGGTTGCAGCACGACGCGGGTCGTGAAGTTCTCGCGGATCGCCTTGTAGCCGATCGCCATGGTAGCGACGAGCGTCGTCACGCCGTCGGCCTCGTTGCGCGAGCGCACGTGCAGGCCTTCGCACATCGGCACGAACTGCGGATAGCTATCGACATCGGCCACGACCGCGAACATCTGCTCGGCCGTGAAGGGCACACGTCGCGTGGTCTCGAAACGCGGCATCCGCTCAATGCCCGAGGCTCGCCAGCCGCGCCGCGCGGAGCTTCGCGAAGTCCTCGCCCGCGTGATAGCTCGAGCGTGTCAGCGGCGTCGCAGACACCAGCAGGAAACCCTTGGCATAGGCCGTCGTCTCGTATCCCTTGAATTCCTCGGGATCGACGTAGCGCATCACCTCCGCGTGCTTGCGCGAGGGTTGCAGGTATTGCCCGATGGTCAGGAAATCGACGTCGGCAGACCTCAAGTCGTCCATCAGTTGCAGCACCTCGTCGCGGCGCTCGCCGAGCCCAACCATGATGCCGGACTTCGTGAACATCGAAGCATCGATCTCCTTCACGCGCTGGAGCAGGCGCAGCGAATGGAAGTAGCGCGCGCCCGGACGGATCTTGAGATAGAGACCGGGTACCGTCTCGAGATTGTGATTGAACACGTCCGGCCGCGCCTCGACGACAACTTCGAGAGCGCCCGGCTTCCTCAGAAAATCCGGCGTCAGGACCTCGATCGTCGTCGCAGGTGTCGCAGCGCGAATGGCGCGGATCGTCTCGGCGAAATGTCGTGCGCCGCCGTCGTCGAGATCGTCACGGTCGACGGACGTGATGACGACGTGCTCGAGGCCGAGCTTGGCGACGGCATCGGCCACGCGCGCCGGCTCGGCGTTGTCGAGGGCGTCAGGCAGGCCGGTGCGCACATTGCAGAACGCACAGGCGCGCGTGCAGGTATCGCCCATGATCATCATGGTGGCGTGGCGCTTGGTCCAGCACTCGCCGATGTTGG
>CALMPK010000214.1 GCA_937873575.1 uncultured Hyphomicrobiaceae bacterium | reverse complement strand
AAACGCACGAGATCAACATAACGCCCTTCATCGACGTCATGCTCGTGCTCCTCATCATCTTCATGGTCGCAGCACCGCTTTCGACCGTCGATGTTCCGGTCGAGCTGCCAGTGTCCGTCGCGAAACCTCAGGTCCGACCTGAGAAGCCGGTATACATCACCGTGAAAGCCAACCTCTCGATCGCGGTCGGCGAAGACGACGTGAGCGAGGAGAACCTCGTGCAGGTGCTGGACCTTGCGACGCGCATCCGCCGCGACACACGCCTCTACGTTCGCGCAGACAAGTCGGTTCCTTACGGCGCACTGATGCAAGTTCTGAACAAGCTGCGGCTCGGCGGCTATCTCAAGGTCGGCCTCGTCGGTCTCGAAGGCACGGACGAACCGACGGGCACCCCGCCGCCGCACGGAGCCCCGCCATGAGCGAGCAGTTCGAACACGCTTCGCACCGCCGTTTGCGCTGGCTCGCCGCGTTCCTGCTAGGCTTGATGCTGCATGCCGGCGCGATCTATGCCGCACTCGAAAGGCCGCGCGTCGAAGAGCAGGACGACGACATGGCCGGCCCGATCGCGATCGAACTTGCAGCCATTGCCGTTGCGCCTCCATCGGAGAAGCTCGATCTCCCGATCGGCCCGCGCGCCGACGAGAGCCAGGCCTCGGCACCGACGCCGACCAAGGCCGAAGTTGCCAAGGCGGAGGATGCGCCGAACCTGACGACGACGCCCTACGAGCCTGACGATCCTGATCTGCGCTTTTCCAAGCACAGCATCGAGAAGAAGGCGGATGACACACCGGTCGGCGACAAGACCACGGAAGCGGTCGAATCGCCGCCCGTCTCATCCTCGACACCGGTGACCGAGACGACAGCGCCGCCGCCTTCCGATGCGCCGCCCGCGCCGTCGCTCGCCGCACCCCAGGCCGGACTTTCCGAGGCCGACCGCAAGGCGCTCGAGCGGTGGCAACGCAAGGTCGTTCTGCACCTGGCAAAGTTCAAGCGCTATCCCGCTGGCGCTCGCAGCGCGCGCATCGAGGGCGATGTCACGGTGACGTTCACCATCAACCGCTTCGGTCAGGTCACGACACGCGCCGTCGGCTCGGGGTCTGGATCGGATGTCCTCGACGCGGCGGCGCTGGCGATACTCGACTCCGCGGGCTCGCTTCCGCCGCCGCCCGGTAACATCCCCGGTGACGCGTTCGATCTGTCGTTGCCCGTCGAATACCGTGTCAAAGGATAGCCGCCCGTGACCGCGACGAAGCGCGTGCCCATGCCCGTCTCTCTCGACGATTATGAGCGCCTCGCCGAGCAGATGCTCGACACCAACGCATGGGCCTATCTCGCTGGCGGCGCCGGTGATGAAGCGACCATGCGCTGGAACCACGAGGCCTACGCGCGCTGGAGCCTCGTGCCGCGCGTGCTCAGGAAACCCGCGGCGCCGGATACGGAGCTCGAACTCTTCGGCCGCGCGATCGCGCATCCAATTCTGGTTGCGCCCGTCGCCTACCAGCGGCTCTTTCATGAGAACGGCGAGATAGAAGCAGCGACCGGAGCCTCGGCGCAGGACGCCTTGATGGTTTTGAGCCCACTTGCCAGCCCTCCGTGCGGCGACGTCATCGCCCCCGGCCCCGCCTGCCGATGGCTGCAACTCTACCTGCGGCCGGACCGCGAGGAATCTCTATCGCTCGTGCGCCGCGCAGAGGCGGCCGGATTCGAGGCGCTCGTCGTCACCGTCGATGCACCGTTGAGTGGCCTCAGGAACCGTGAGCAGCGCGCCGGCTTCCGGCTGCCGCACGGTATCGCGGCCGTCAATCTCCACCCGCCCCCCGCCGCATCCACGCCGCGACCGCCCGACGACGGTGAGAGCGCGGTATTTCGCGAATGGCGTCGCATGGCGATAGGCTGGGATGACATCGCCTGGCTTACCGGCGAGACGAAGCTCCCGATCGTTCTCAAAGGCATCACCTCGCCGCTCGACGCCTCGCGTGCAATTGACTGCGGCGCCTCCGGCATCATCGTGTCGAACCATGGTGGTCGCGTTCTGGATACCGTCGCGGCCAGCCTCGATCTTCTCGCTCAGGTGGTCGAAGCAGTCGCTGGCCGGGCGCCGGTGCTGCTCGATGGCGGCATTCGCCGTGGCACCGACGTGCTCAAAGGCATTGCGCTCGGCGCAAGTGCGGTGCTCATCGGCCGGCCCATCGCCCATGGCCTCGCCGTCGCGGGCGCATTCGGCGTGTCGCACGTGCTGCGTCTGCTGCGGGACGAATTCGAGCTGGCGATGGCGTTGACCGGATGCGAGCGCCTCGCCGACATCACCCCTGCACTGCTGTTGCGGCGATAGCCGGAGCCGCCCAGTCCGCTTCGCGGACAGCAAGGACCGCACGGCTCCGACGTTCTGGCATCCGTCAGGCCGGCCGCCATGCGCAGACCGCAGCGCCCCGCGGACGGGCGCCTTCGACTCTGAAAAATTTTGGGGGCGCGTTCAGGGGGCCATCGAAGCCGATGGCATTCTAGGGTAGCAGCTTGTAGCCACCCGTCTCCGTCACCAGCAGCTCGGCGTTCGACGGGTCCTTCTCGATCTTCTGGCGCAAGCGATAGATGTGCGTCTCGAGCGTGTGTGTCGTCACGCCTGCATTATAGCCCCACACCTCATGCAGCAGCACGTCACGCGAGACGACCTTCTCGCCGGCGCGGAACAGAAACTTGAGGATCGACGTCTCCTTCTCGGTGAGGCGGACCTTCGAGCCCTTCTCGTCGAGCAGCAATTTGGACGCCGGCTTGAACGTATACTGGCCGATCGAGAACACCGCGTCCTCGCTCTGCTCGTGCTGGCGCAACTGCGCACGGATGCGCGCCAGCAGCACGGCGAACTTGAACGGCTTCGTCACGTAGTCGTTGGCGCCCGCGTCGAGCCCCAGAATCTGATCGGCGTCGCTGTCGGTGCCGGTCAGCATGACGATCGGGCCCTTGTAGCCCGTCTTGCGCAGCAGCTTCACCGCTTCGCGCCCATCCATGTCCGGCAAACCGACATCGAACAGGATCAGATCGCGGTGCTCGCCCTTGGCGAGCTCGATTCCCTTGGAGGCCGTACCGGCAACGGAAACATCAAACTCCTCATACAAGGACAACTGGTCGCGCAGCGACGAGCGTAGCTCCTCGTCATCGTCGACCAGCAGGATTTTTCGTGCCGTGCCCATAGGCGCATGCTCCTCGTGGGGAGGGGGGTTTTGAGAGCCGGGAGATTAGCACCGGAGCGTGGGGCGAGGTAGTCTCAACCGCTCCCGCACGAACCTGTGATGACACGGCTTGTAGCCCAATATTCCTTTGCGAATGTTGACAATTGCGCGAGCGCGCGACCGCCGGCCAAAGGTCGGCTCGACCGGAGCGGATACTGCGGCGCTGGCTCGTCCCGATCGGTCGGCGCGGCGGCGCGGAACACCCGGTCGTGGGCCTGGAAATCCTGCTCCCACCTGACGGGCGAACGTGCGGCGCACCAGAAATCCGGCGTGGCAGAAAAAAGGGTCCGAGCGCGTTGCGCCGGACCCAGTTTTGAGCTCGCCCCTTTGGGGGAAGGCGAGCGCTCGGGAGGAAGTGGAAGGGGGGAAACGGCGGCTGGGGGGGTGGAAACCGCCCGGCTTTCTCTGGACAAGGGGTGTATGCGCCCC